>JAKLGH010000009.1 GCA_022710775.1 Patescibacteria group bacterium | reverse complement strand
AGCGTCAACCAGCCTTATGTTTCCCTGGTCGATGGGGACTACCCATCGCAATCTTTCTTCTTTAATTGTTTTTGCCATGCTTATTGCCATGCGGCCAGCTTAACGCTGGCCGCGGAAACCGCCAAATGTGCGTACACATTACCGGCGACGCATTGACCATTAACAGTCGGGCTGTCAGCGCTAATATTGTTGTCAAGGTTCCGCGCCACACGCGGATAATCGTTGACGGCAGTGTTATCAGGGGCCGTATCGGAGATACCGAGGGGGATGTAACCCTGAAAACGGACGCATTTATGGCGTTCCAATGCGGCAAAGTAGCCGGCGTTGCCATAGAAGTTGGCTCTGACGGTGATGCTCTGTTCGACATAATGGAGATGAACGGGCCGCTGGCCGTAAAGGTTGGCGGGGGTGCTCCGTGTTGCGTGACGGTTCATGGCGGAAAGATCACTTCGCTGGCAAAAAAAGCTGGCAAAGGAACTTTCATAGATACCAACGGCGCTAACATTAAATAGGACTAGGCAATTATTTTATCCAACCATCGCGGAACGAATCAAAATTTGCTCGTTTCCATGATGGTTGTTTTTTTTCCGAATAAGTTTGAATATCGGATGAATATGGACAAAAAAGAACAAAAAATTTTGGAGGGAAACATAAACAGGATATGTTTGATGAATTTTTTGGACGGGATGTGGTTTCCAATGTCCGTTTTTGTGATATTTCTTTTTGACAACGGCATGAGCTTGACTCAAGTAGGTTTGATTCTTGGGGCGTATTCTATTATGCCTTTTTTCCTTGATTTGCCCTCAAGCATTCTGGCCGACAGGCATTCCCTAAAATTGATGCTGGTTTTGATGAGCGCGGCTTATTTGCTCCAGAACGCGATTTACTTTTTCGGCCATTCCTTTTTGATGTTTTTCATCGCATCATGCTTTAACGGCATTGGAAACGCGTTATCTATGGGAATAGCCAGCGCGCTTGTGTACGATACTCTTTTATCAGTTGGAAAAGAAAAAAATTACGAGAAGGAGCAATCAAAAGTCGTGATGAGCTTTTATGCCGGAAGGCTTTTGGCTTCGGTTGGAGCTCTTATTTATTTGGCAAATCCAAGGATGGTTTTTTTGCTGGCGGTGATTGTAACCGCGATCGAAGTTATAACCGCCATTTCCCTCAAAGAGCCTTGGCGCGAAAAGGGGGCGAGCAAGCCCCTGATTCATATCAGGGAAGGGCTGGGTTTTATACTTAAACACAAGACTATCTGGCACACGGTTGTTATTTTTTCTGTAATGGCGGGGATTTGCGGAGTACTGTTTGATTATTATCAGCCGGTAATGAAAGCGGCTGGGATATCCGTGGTTTATTTCGGGATTATTTATTTTTTTGCCAATGTTGCCGGTTTTTTGGGCGCCGTTATTTATCCCAGGCTGGCGGAAAGGGTTCGCTGGAAGGGAATAATGTTTTTATACCTTTTTATGGCTATGGCCGCGGCTTTCTTTTTTTCCGTTAACTTGCGATTCTTGATCGTTGCCGCGGTTGTCTTGTCGTCTTTACTGCTGGGCTTGCAGGGCGTTTTTATCGGCAATGTCATAAACAGGATAGTTCCGTCGACGCATCGCGCCACCGCTTTAAGCGTTCAAACTCAAATGCATCTGGTTTTTAATTTTGTCTTTCTAATGGCCGTAAGCGTCGTTTCCGAAAAGGTTTCGATCAATGCCGGAATGGTCTTAATTTTTATCTTGGCCGTTACGGCTTTTGCCGCGTTTTTTGGGTTGGCCAATAAGGAGCCGGCAGTTTCATAAAAAAGTTTTTTGAATAGTCAATCGCGGCGTTAAATTAAAAAAAAGGAGCGTGTTTACGCTGCCTTTTTGTTTGCCGCGTGGAAAGCGACAACCAATTCGCTGTCTTGATAGCTTGATATCAGGCCTTCAAAGGGGTTGTGGTTGTGTTCAAGGAAATAAGCCGGTAATTGGCCGGTCAGGCGCCAATAAGCAGTTTCGAAAGCTTGGCGGGCCCGTTCGTTTTCGGCTTTGAATTTCAGAACCCATATCCGGCCTTTATACGGGGCCGATGGCGCCGCGACGAATTGCGGGTATAGTTTCAAGAAATTAGCGGCAGAGCAGGAAACAATGGGTGGCTGGCTTTTTTTGCCGCATTCCATGGCTAGGCTTAGCCGTCCCATGCCCTCATGATACCATTTTCCGATTTTTGGGCTGGCAAAACATAAGGCGTCGGCCAAATAATTGAGCGCGTCTTTTCCTCCCAGCGTCCGGGGAAAAATTCTTGCCACTTGGATATATGGTGTTTCCAATTCCGCGTCTTTGGCGCAGTAATAGTTTTCCCTTTCTTTGATTTCAATGATCTTGCTTTTTACAAAGAACCAACCTTCCCTTCGGGTTTTCGCGATCTCTCGCTCCAGTTCTTTTCGGCCTTCTTCGATTCTTTCTTCTTCTTTAAGCATCTTCCAATACCATTCCGACATTCTTGGCACCACGCAACTGCTTTTTAAAAAGGTATAGCATAACATTCAGAACAGTCAACCGATTGCTTGATTTGTTCGATAAACGGTTTTTTAGTAGAATAGACCAAGCAAACCAAAGCATTTTTGGTAAAATCAACAATGTTTGCTCACAGGTTTTTTTGTTAGTGGAAGTTGATAAGACAACTAAAATCCTATTCACGAATATGGAAAATGGCAAAAATATCGATGGTGAAATAAAAAAGATCGGGCTTGAGGAATTAGGCTACGATGATTTTTTCGAAGCCAACCGGCAAAGGCTGGGATTGGCGGGTTTTTTAGTCGCGCGGGTGACTGCTGAATACCGGCAAGTTTACCGGGTTAAGAATCCAGACGGGGAATATTCGGCCAAAATAACCGGAAAGCAGATGTTTAGCGCGCAATCCCGGGAAGACTATCCGGCGGTAGGAGACTGGGTGGCGATCAATGTGGTTAGTGATGGACAGGCAGTAATCGAAGGAATATTGCCCCGGAAAACAATGATAAAAAGAAAAAACGGGGATAAAGGCGAAATTCAAATTATCGCGGTTAATATTGATGCGGCATTTGTAACTGAATCAATCGACGGGGATTATAATTTAAACCGCTTTGAGAGGTATTTTTCAATCATCCGCGATGGGGGAATAAAGCCGGCGATCATCTTGAATAAAATAGACTTGATCTCAAAAGAAGAGCTGGAGTTGAAATTAGGCCAGATTAAAAGCCGGTTTGGCGATATTGACATAATTACGACTAGCACCGTAACCAGCGCGGGTTTGGACGAATTAAACAAATATATAGAGAAAGGAAAGACATATTGCTTTCTTGGTTCGTCTGGTGTTGGAAAATCATCCTTGATCAATAAGCTGATCGGAAAGGAAGTTATCGAGACCAAGGGTGTTGATATCCGTACCGACCGGGGAAGGCACACGACCACGAGCCGGGAAATGTATTTTTTAAAAACCGGCGGCATTGTAATAGACAATCCCGGGATGCGGGAAGTGGGGTTGGCGGACGCGGGAGCAGGTATTGAAGACTTGTTCGACGAAATAACTTTGCTGGCTCAAAAATGCAAATTTGGCGATTGCACCCATATCCAGGAACCGGGATGCGAAGTTTTAGCCGCGTTAAAATCAGGAAAACTGGATGAAGGAAAATATAATAATTACATCAATTTGAAGAAAGAGGCGGAATACTATGAAATGACTAAAGTTGAGAAAAGGGAAAAAGACCGCCAGTTCGGAAAATATATCAAGGGAGTGAAAGAGAAATTAAAAAAGATCAAATATTGATTATATATCGGTAAAATATACATGGAACCGAAAAAAGCGATTGTTGTTTTAACCAGCCTATTGGATAAAAAAAATCTCGATGCTGAAGATAAAGAAGCTGTTTTAGCCGCCATTGGCGCGCTTGATTCGGCGAACCTGGCCGAAAATAGAATGAAAAGAATGATCAAAGCCAAAAAAACCAAAAGAGATAAGGCTTTTGAATTATAACAAGAAAAACAGCGTATAAAGATCAAAACCCGCTCATGGGTTTTTATTTGACTATTTATTAAAAGCTTATTATGATGCAGGCTAGTTCTTAATAATTCAGGAGGTTAGTATGAGCAAAAATAGAATACTGGGATTGCACGGCCAAAAAGGGGCTAAGGATTATCCGGATTATTCCGCGGACGCGCTCAATCAGGGTCTTTACTATGGCGGGATATTTATTTGGTTATTTTATAATTATGCCCATCGTTTGCTGGTCGGAAAACCAAAGAAAGGCGGAGAGTATCATTCCTTAGGGTTTATCGAAGGATTAGCCAAGAAGCATGACCATCCGTTTGTGGCGGTTTATCCCTTTCATCCTTATTCTAAAGAAAAAGTCCGGGATAAATTTCTGGAATTGGCCATGGAAGCTGTTTGGTACATGAGAGGCGGAAGCTTTAATTTTGGAATATTTTCTGAAAACGAGGAATTTCTGAAAGCATATTCGCCGGAAAGCGCCGGAGGTATTCTTGAAAAAATAAAAGCAGAGTCCGGATACACGCTACCTAACGCGGAGCAGAATATCAAAAATCTTTTATCCGCGGATAAGGGATTGTTGGCCGGCGGCCTGAAAGCTAATAACAGAGATCCGGTCGAAGCCGCAAAAGATGTCGGAGCAAAGTTTGTCGCCGTTTACGGCAAGGAATACAGCAACGAAGAAGTAAGACAAATGTCGGAAACTGCGAATGCTCTTGGGATCACGGTTATTGTGAACGTCCAAGCCGATTCTTCGCGCGCCAAAGATTTGATAGAATGGGCGTGGATTATCGCCAACGATCCTGAAGCTGCTTACGAATACGCTTTTTTTGACAACGAGAGCTGAATCCAGCTCCCGTTTTTTTATCCGACGGAAAATATATGATTGATAATTTTTTAGAAAATCGGAAGAAAACGCGGTATTTGTAAGATTATGACAATTAATCCATAATTAAATTAATCCGTAATTAAAACTATAATAGTAATATTAAATTATTTAATTTAGTTACTAATAAAAAAATGAAAATATTTTTCAAAAAAAGTTTTGGATTGCCAGTCGCGTTGTTTTTCGCGTTTTGCGGTTTTTTTGTTTCCAATCAGGCTGGAGCAATACCGTGGAACGGAGACCCAGTAACCGGCTTGGACGTTCCTGATAACGTATTGCAGTTAAACGAAACAACTACGGCGACAGCGACAACAACCGAAGAAGGAGCGCGCAATTGGACTTCGAGCGACACCGATATCGCAACCGTAGGATCGGATACCGGGATCGTGGAAGCAATAGCCGCAGGAACGGTAACCATCGCGTATACGGCTTCTGATAGCGGAAAAGTTAACGGAACATCTGTCACTGTTTACGCGGCGCCAATAACGGATGACCCTTTGATCGGGGAGGCGCTGATCGGCAGAGGGGATGTAGTGCCCACTGATTATACGGAAGCGGAATTTGGCACATCAACGATCTCCTGGTTATCCAGCGATACGGATGTCGCGACGATAGATGTAACAACCGGGGTAATTACGCCAGTCGAAGAAGGAACCACGACGATCAGTTATTTTGTGGAAGAAACAGCGACGGGAAGGATTGTCGCAAGGGGCAGCCTGGAAATCACGGTAGACGATCCGATAGGCATAATGTTCGATTCCATTTCTGAAGAATTAGAGGAAGAAGACATCGTTTCCAATTTGGATACGGTTACCAGCTTTAATTATACCAGCTTCTCCGGTTTGTATTTTGAAAAATGGCTGGACGGAGAAAAAATGGGGCGCATAACATTTAATTCGGCGCTGGACTTGTCGGATGATGATACGACTGATTTTTTGCAAGCCTTGGGAACAAAACTGGAAGCCGCATCCATTGGCACCATAGGTCTTGATTTCACGGGGACGACAGATTCGGTAGCTCTCAAGGAAACAAGCGCAACAATAAAATTTTACGGATTGGATGAGCTTGGATTCAGCGATAGCGCGACTTCTGAACAAGTTAGCGAAAAATTGATTGCTTTTGACGATGAGGGAAACCTTTTAGACATATCGGATCTCGCGCCGGTCCAGGGCACTTATGTAGGAGCTTGCGGAGTGGGAGAGGAAGAATGCCATATGTTTACCGTGGATGTTAATCACTTTACGACATACGAGATCGATAATATTGCGCCTGACAATCAAGATGAAGTTTTTCCTACCAGTATGAGCAAGCGGGGCGGAAGTTCGGTTGGCGTGGTTAGCGCGAACGAGGAGGGAGGCGCTATCTGGTTTGCTCCGTTCGGCACAACCTCGTTTGTTGCCGGTTCGAATATGACCACTGCCGGAGGAACCGCGACTTCAATTGATGCCCCTACTGCCTCCGGTTCCTATCGGCTATATGTTATCGACGCGGCCGGCAATGTTTCCGATGAATCCGATGCCGTATTGACCGTATCGGCTTCCGGCGGCAGCGGCAACGGCCATAGTTCCGGTTCATTGGTTGCCGGTTCATCCGGCGGGTCTGCCGAAAATGATCCGGCGCTGATCGCGCATTTACAGTCGCTTCTGGATTCGTTAATTGACCAGATCAGGATGACGGTTAGAACGATGATCGCGCAAGGAAAACCGGTGCCTCCGGCAGCAATGGCCTTTGTTCAGGGCGGAACAGGCAAAATAACCCGAACATGGTCGTTAGGAACGAGCGGCGAGGAGGTTAGAACCATTCAAACGATTTTGGCGCAAGACCAAACGGTCTATCCTGAAGCAAAAATTACCGGATATTTCGGTCCGCTTACCCTGGCAGCAGTGCAAAAATTCCAAATTAAATACGGTATCGCCAATCCGGGCGAATCGGGCTACGGGATCGTTGGTCCGATTACGCGGGCAAAGATGAACGGGATGTAAATAATTCATCCGTTGCGGGAATGGTTGGATCATTGGCGGAAAACCCACGGTATCGCCGTGGTTTTTCGTTTATTCGGTTTTCTCCTAAATGTTTTGAATCGGCGCAATAAAGGAATATACTTAAAAAATGCCAAAAATCCCAGCTTTCAAAGCGTATCTTGGTTTAAGGTTTTTTTCAGCTTTATTTTTTGCGGTTGTTGTAACCGTCAATTTGGTTTATCAAGCGACGGTAGTCGGCTTAAATCCCTTGCAGCTTGTTTTGGTGGGTACGCTTTTGGAATTCGTTTCATTTGTATTTGAAGTGCCTACCGGCATTGTGGCCGATCTTTACAGCCGGAAACTATCGGTATTGATTGGCGTTCTATTGGTTGGGGCCGGATTTATGGTTGAAGGATTGATTCCGGTTTTTTCAGCGGTTCTTTTGGCGCAAGTTATTTGGGGTATCGGCTATACATTCATCAGCGGCGCGCGCGAGGCGTGGATCGCTGACGAGATAGGGGAAAAAAACGCCGGTGCGGCGTTTATTAAAGGGCAGCAAGCAGCTCAAATTGGGACGTTTGCCGGGATTGCGATAAGCATGGCCTTGGCAAATATCGATATCAGGGTTCCGATCGTTGCCGGCGGATTCTTTTACGCGATGCAAGCGGTTTTTATCGCGTTATTTGTGTCAGAACGCAATTTTGTCCCTACGCCGGTTCAAAAACGCGAAACATTCCAGTCAATGAAAAATGTTTTTATAAAAAGCGTCGGCCTTGTGAGGGGCAACAGCGTGCTCCTGCTTATAATTATTACCGGCGCCTTGTTTGGCTCATTCAGCGAAGGATTTGACCGATTATGGACTCCTTTTATGATTGGAAATTTTTCATTTCCGCTGATTGGCAACATTAAACCGGTTGTCTGGTTCGGCGTTATCAGCATGGTTGCGGCGATATTGGCGGCAGCCATAACCGAGATTTTTAGAAAGAGAACCGATGTTTTTGACCATCGTTCGACGGTCAAAGCGTTATTTGTAGTAAACGCCCTGCTTGCGGTTTTTGTTGTTTGTTTTGGTTTTTCCAACGGTTTTTTGGCGGCAGTGTCGTTATATTGGTTCGCGGCGGCGTTCAGGGAAATAAGAGAGCCGCTTTATAGCGCGTGGGTGAACCAAAACGTTGATTCGGATGTCAGGGCTACGGTATTTTCCATGTGCAGCCAGGCCAATGCCGTTGGCCAAGTTGTTGGCGGGCCGATTCTTGGCGTTATCGCCAGCGCCATAGCCATAAAAGCAGGAATCGTAGCCGCGGGTTTGATGTTAGTGCCGTCGCTTTTCTTTTACATTTATTCGATCAAGAACCACAAGCTTTTAAAATTACATAAATAAATTGAATAATTTTTGACGAATAGGCATGGCCAAGCGTCGACCTTGAGGCTTTTTTTAGTAATATATATTAAGAGCCGCAATTAAAGGAAACGGAAAAAACAGGCTAGCTTTACGGAAAAAGAAAAAATGAATAAACCGATTATTATTTTTGCCTTTATTATTGCTTTGGGAGCTTCGGTTATAATGATCGGGGGGTCTGTTCGGACTGAGAAAGCGGAAGCAGAATATGGCTATCCTTCTTGTTACGGAGGTTGCTGCTGCTGTTGTACCGATGAATGCACTTGGGGTTCCAAGCGCTGTCGCAACGGCAAGGTTGAAACTTGTAATAATTATGACTGCGATGATTGCTCTGAATGGGGCGGAGCAACCAGCTGCCCGGTTGGTTATGAATGTTCGGGGAAAGGCCAATGTACGTTAATTTGTTCCGACGAATGTGCATCCGGTGCCAAGCGCTGCGCAAACGGCAAGGTTGAAACTTGCGGCAATTACGACGGAGATTCCTGCGCCGAATGGGGCGGCGCGGCCGATTGCAACGGCGGCCAGGTTTGCACAGGCAACGGCGAATGTAAATGTACCGATCAAGCCATTAAAAAATGCAACGGAAATGACTTGTATTGGTACGATTCTTGCGATAACTTGCAAGGAATAGCCCAAGATTGCCAAGACGGACAATGGTCGGACAATTACAGCTGTTTTGAGAACTGGACCCAGCGGGAAAGGATAAATCGCGGTTGTTCTGATCAGCAATGCTATGAAAACACCGAATGGATAAAGGAATATGATTGTTCGTTGGATAATAAAAAATGCGACGGCGGCCAATGCGTAATAATCTGTTCCGACGAATGTGCATCCGGTGCCAAGCGCTGCGCAAACGGCAAGGTTGAAACTTGCGGCAATTACGACGGAGATTCCTGTACCGAATGGGGGGATGCCCAAGATTGCCAAGCCGGCAAGATTTGCAGCGGAGACGGCATCTGCGGATGCAGCAGCCACGCAAAAAAAGAATGCGTCGGAAACGATTTATACTGGCACGATTCATGCAATAACCCGCAGGAGCTGGCAGAGGACTGCGGAGAAAATCAAGAAAACCAAGACAAGCGTTGTTCCGGAGATTTTATTCAGCACGAAAAGATCAGCCGCGGATGTTTTAACCAGCAGTGTTACGAAACCGCGGAATGGGTTAGCGAACATAATTGTGTTGAAGATAATAAAAAATGCGACGGCGGCCAATGCGTAATTAATTGTGCAGATCAATGCATTACTGGCATAAGGCGCTGCGCAAACGGCAAGGTTGAAACTTGCGGCAATTACGACGGAGATTCCTGCGCCGAATGGGGGAATGCCCAGAACTGCGCGTCCGGACGGTCTTGCGTAGGAGCGGGGGAATGCGGCTGCATAGATCATGCTGCCAAGCGATGCAATGGCAGCGATCTTTATTGGTATGATTCATGCAATAACCGGCAGGAGCTGGCAGAGGATTGCGGAGAAGAAAAAATGTACGATAATTATCGTTGTTCGGGGAATTGGATCCAGCAGAAAAGGATCAAGAGAGGTTGTTCCAACCAACAATGTTATTCAATTACGGATTGGGTCAACCAGGAAAACTGCGATAATAATGATAAAAGATGCGACGACGGGGAATGCGTAGAAACATGCGTTAACCATTGTGCTTACGGAACTAAGCGTTGTTTCGACGATGAAGTTGAAACTTGCGGCAATTACGACGGAGATGCCTGCACCGAATGGGGCGGCGCGGTAAAATGTTCCGCAGATAAAGTTTGCGTCGATGGAAAGTGCGGATGCTACAATCACGAAAAAAAACAGTGCCAGGACAATAACTTATATTGGTTTGATTCCTGTAAAAACATGCAAGAAATGGCTCAAAATTGCGGAGATTACGGCTGCGACGCCGGAATGGACGCTTGCAATACGGTGAGCCAAAAAGCCACTTTGATCGTGAAGAAAACAATGGTTGGCGGAACCGATACTTTTGTTTTCTCGGGCATGCCAAACGGCCGGATCTCAACCAATAATGGAACGATTACGGCTACCGTCAGGCCGGGCAAATACGCCGTTAATGAAATCGCTAAAGACGGCTGGAACTTGACTAATATCGTTTGCAGCGACGGCGACAGCATTGGGAATATAAACAGCCGGACCGCGACTTTTTCCGTATCGTCCGGAGAAACAGTAACCTGCATCTTTACCAACACGATCCAACCGAAAGTATTGGGAATTATCGAAAGGGCGAGCTATGTCAGCACCGGAGCAATCAGTGAATTTTTTATGAAGATCAAAAAAATGATATTTTAAGCGGGCTGATTTATTTCTTTTAAGTTTTATCAATTCTAATCCAGATTACGTAAAGCAAATATGGACGATTCCCAAAATATTGTCGTATACCGAAAGAAAAATAAGAACAGCGCCTCTCCCTTACCGGTAAAACTGGTTGTTCTAATTTTAGCGGGAATTCTTTTTTTTGCGGTTTATTCTGCGGCAAATTACGAAAAGGTGCGGAATTTTTTATCTTATGGCGATAAAACGAAAGATACGGCTACGATTTCCGACGATATGCCGCCGGTTGATAAGCAGGAAGCAAAAGACGAAATGCAAAAAGATGAAGACTTGGAAGAGGCAAACGAAAAAGCGGAAAATCAGAAAGAGCAGGGCGAATTAAAAATTAATGATGATGAAGAGCAAGAGGGGGAAGGCAATAATAATCACGTTGAAACAAAATCCGATGACGAAAGCGACAGCGATATCGGCAACAGTGAAGATGGCGGAGACTCGGATAAGCAATCGGAAAAGACCGCAAACAATGAAGAGAGCGGATCAGAGGACGCAGAAACGTTAGAAACTAAAGAAAAGCTTGGAAGCGCCAAGTCCGAAGATAAAAATACGGTTATAATCAGAAAAATCGGTTCAAAAGCGCCTATAATCAAGACCGCTTCAACAGATTTGAAAACCTTGCACGATTTGCTTGATCATGGGGTAGTTCTGTATCCCGGGTCGGCGGCATTCGGGGAAACCGGCTTAACGGTCATATTGGGCCATAGCGCTCCGGCCGGCTGGCCGAACATCAAATACGATCACGCTTTTTCAAAACTAAATTTACTGGCACCCGGCGACATGGTTGACGTTGATCACAATGGTTCCAAGTATTATTACAGGGTGCTGGATACCCAGATCATCGAGAGAGGCGGCAGCATCGTTGAAAAAAATCCCAAAGGAAATACTTTAGTATTAATGTCCTGCTGGCCGCCGGGCAAAGACAGGCAAAGAATCGTAGTCCAGGCCGCATTCGTCCATAATTGACCAGTCGGTAAATTTCATTATTTGCAATAGCAGAACATTAGATCAGACGGATGTTAACCGAAAACGGGATTTTTAAAAATTCTGGCGTCTAACGGGCCGCAAACCCCGGTTTGAGGGCTTAGGTTGGTTTATTTTTTTAAGAAAAATTGTTTTGAAACAATAAGCTTGTTATAATTAATAATAATTATTTAAGCTCTAGTTTGTCGATTGCCTGATAATCAACAAGCTAAGGATTCAATTATGTTTATTAAAAAAGGAAAAACAAATTGGTTTTATGTTATCATTATAGCGCTTATTGCCGGCGCGGTCGGCGGTATTTCCGTAATATATGTTAACGATATTATGGCTCAAGAAGGAATGGATTACGCCGACACTATCATTTACAGAAAAGCACCCAGCATCAAAACAGCCAAGAATGTTCAATTTACGGGAACATATTCGTTCAATTGGGGAGAAAACGGAGCTCAAGGCAAAGCGGGCGGCAAGCTTTTGGTAAAACAAGTATCGGCAGAAGAGATAGATTTGGCGCTTTCTTTGAGCGGTTCCGCTCCGGATTTTAACTCGGGGAAGATTTATTCGGGAAAAGCAGCCATTAGCGGAAACAGCGCTATTTATGAAAACAACGAATTTGGGAATTGCAAATTTGAGATTATTTTCGATGCCAATAAAGCAGTTATTAAAGCGGTTGGCGGTTCCAGTTCCCGAGGCCTTGCCTGCGGATTCGGCCAGTCGGTCGACGCGGAAGGCGTATATGAGAAAATCAATGGAGAAGTCCCGGTATTTCCCAAAGAAGGTGATCCGGTTTTTTAATCTTTTTTAATTTTTTTATTAATTTGTAGACCCCGGGGCAAGTCCTGGAAACAAATTAAGGCGGAGTCCAGAGGAAGCTTCCTCTGGACTCCGCCCGGGGGCTCGAACCCCGGGAGGCGAAATACCAACGGAAAATATAAATTCGATTTAACTGGCAGAATACCCCGGGGCTTTACCCCGGGGTAGGTTATAAAAACGTTTCGGATAGGCCGGATGGTTTCTTATAGATATCTCCGTTTAATAACCAATATTATGCCAATTAATTGGCATGGATAGTTTGCTTTGTCCGGCGGAATGGATTTTAAGCATAAACCGGTTATTAATTAGCGCCGCCCAACTATTTTTAAGCAGAAAAATATGAAAAAAAAGTGATTTTGATCGGAGGAGCACCCTGTGTCGGCAAAAGTTTCGCGGCCAGTGCTCTTTCAAAAGAATTTGGGATTCCTTGGTTTTCCACCGACAGTATCCGGGAATTCATGAGAGAGATCGCCAGTCCCAAGGAATATCCCAGCCTTTTTTATTTTTTGGATAAAAAACCCGAGGACTACTTGGCGACACATTCGCCGTTGCAGGTTATGGAAGACCAAAATAAAGAAAGCTACGATGTTTGGAAGGGAGCTAAAGCTTGGATTAATACCGATTATGACTGGGATTCGTTTATTGTTGAGGGGGTAGCGATTCTGCCGGAATTAGTCGCTAGGGATTTTAAGGATTATAAGGGAATTAAACCGGTTTTTTTATTCAACCCGGATAAAGAAAAAATCAGAGAGGTTATTTATAAACGCGGATTATGGGCAAAATCACAAGAATATTCCGATGAGGTGAAAGAAAAAGAAGTAGAATGGGTTTTGGCTTTTAACGATTGGTTAAAGAAAGAAGTTGAAAAGTACGGTTTCCTGGCTGTTGAAGCGGAAAGCGGAGTATTTGATATGAAAAAACTGGCCAATTTGGTCGGGTAAGGACAAACTGTTTCATAAAGGAGCGCCGGAGATGAATTTTAAGCTGGCCGTTTTTTTGTTATAATTATATTGATAAGGTCGTATTTCAATAAATTATATTTCAATAAATCATAAACATAAAAAATATGAAAGGATTTATTGATTTTATCCGCGAGCAAGGGGTTGTTGGTTTAGCTGTCGGTTTTATTCTTGGCGGAGCAGTTTCAAAGGTAGTGTCGGCGCTTGTTACTGATGTTATTAATCCGTTCCTTGGGTTGGCTCTTGGTTCAGCTCAAGGATTAAGAGCCGCCTCAATTAACGTTGGTTCGGCGCAGATCCTATATGGAGATCTTTTAAGCGTTATTGTCGATTTTTTGGTTATTGCTCTCGTAGTTTATTACGGGGTCAAGCTAATCGGCTTGGATAAGCTCGACAGAAAGAAAGATTAAAATTTTAATAAGTTGAAATAATAAATTAAAAACATGAAAGGATTTAACATAGATATCGAAAAAGAAACATTAGCCAATAATAATTTTCGCAAAGTGCTTTATACGTCAAAATACAGCCAGCTGGTTTTGATGAGTTTGAAGCCGGGAGAAGAAATTGGCATGGAAATACATAATGAAAATGACCAGTTTTTCCGTTTTGAAAAGGGCGTTGGAAAAGTGGTAATCGACGGCAACGAATACGAAGTTAAAGACGGATCCGCGATCGTGGTTCCCGCAGGAGCGGAGCACAATGTTGTGAATGTTTCCGGAAGCGAGGATCTGAAACTTTACACCATTTATTCGCCGGCGCACCACCAAGACGGGGTTATGAGAGCGACCAAAGAAGAAGCGATGGCTGACGGTCCGGAATTCGACGGCAAAACAACGGAATAATTAGATTTAAAGCCAAAGAAAAGAAAAAACCGCCAACCAGCGGTTTTCTCTTTGACATGCAGCTATTTTAATGTTATTATTTTTTGATCAATCAAGATCTTTAAGAATTGAAGGTGGATTGTTATGGCCGTTAGGATAATCGGAGGAAAATCGCTGCCGCGCAGCATCAGCGTGGTTTCGGATCGTTTCACGTCGACCGCGATTTGTGGCCCCGACAAAAAAATCGTTTGTCGCGTCAAAAAACTGCCTGGATTAACCAAATATGTCCTTGGGCCGCGAAAATATCCCATACCAAAAACATTAAAATTGTTTTTATTTCTGGTTTCGAATTTCGGCATAAAGGATCTTTTTTTCTTTTTGCTGCTATTCGGCGCCATTCTTAGCGTTATCGAGATTCTGGGGTTGGCGGTTCCGGGAGGCACGGCAACGGTAGTCGAGAATTTCTGGATTCTAGACGTTACTTCGTTAGCGCTAATCGGCGTTGTCATTAAGCGATCGATTGGCCGGTGGCACGGAGCCGAGCACATGGCTATCGCGGCCTACGTATCAGCCGGAAAAATCGACATTGAAACAATAAAGGCGCAAAACAGGATCGATCCCCATTGCGGCGGCCGAATCGCCATAGGATTCATGATCGCCCAACTGGTGCCCGATTTATTTTTTAAGTTTCCGGTTATGGATTTTTTGCCTCTGGCTTCGTTTTTTCCGATAGCGTTACAGCTGCTGCTGATGGAGGCGGTTTTGCAAATCGATGCTCATAAAGGATTAGACAAGCTTCCGATCACGTCGCAGCTGGCTTATTTACTGCAAAGGCACGTGACTACTTCTGTTCCCGGTGAGATCGAGCTGGAAACCGCCCGCCAGGCGGTGCTTGGATTGATAGAGGCGCATGAATCCCTGCCAGCGGATTAAGCCGCGACAGATTTGGCCATATAGACTATTGTGAGTTTTTAGAGCGCGAAAGACGCGCTTTTTTTATGCGGGAGCCAGTTTTTGCGGCATAAAAAACCGGTAAATCGTAAAGCCGGTTTTTTTTTGATATAATCAAACATTGCCGTCGACAATGGTTTTGTTGATGGATTCGCGTTGGTATGCCAAAGAAAAAAACTGCAAAAAAACAGCCGGTTAAAGAAGATATTTCGCCTTTTTCGGTTATCCGTAAAAACCTCAAAGATGTTTTGATTCAGAATACCGTTAATCTCGTCAACGGTATTTTTCTGATTGTTTCTCTTTTATTGCTAATTTTCGGCGAAGTGCACGAATCGTTGTTTTTGGGCGGAATAATATTTTTAAATCTTATTATCGGAATCATACAGGACCTCCGGGCCAAGATTGCTTTGGAAAAATTGAGGATCCTTTTGGCTCCAAGGGTCGTACGCGTAAGAAAAGACGGAAGAGAAGAGCAGATAACCCTTGATCAGATAGCCAAAAACGATATTTTGAAGATCGGGCTTGGAGATCAGATACCAGCGGACGGGGAATTGATCGAGAGCGGAAATTTGGAAGTGAACGAAGCTTTGATCACGGGAGAGTCTAATTACATCAGAAAAAGCAAAGGAGACAGTGTTTTGGCTGGAAGCGTAGCAATGGCGGGCAATGCCTTGCTGGCCGTTAAAAACCGGCCGCGGGACAGCTATGTCTGTTTGATGACCGAAAAAATAAAAAAATACGATCCGAACCCCAGTCCGATCCAAAAAGCTTTGAATTCTTTCGTTAAGTACATGTCTTATGTTCTTTTGGTGATTGTTGTCTATGTTATCGGCCATGGTTTGACTGTGAACGAGTTGTTTGTTTCCATGATTAAAGATATCGGTGCTCTTACCGGAACCTTGGTTCCTCAAGGCCTTATTCTTTTTACCACGATGCTTTTTGCGTACGGAGCGATTAAATTGTCGAAAGAACGAATTTTGATGCAAGAGATCAACGCTTCAGAAAAACTTGGCCGGATTAAGAATCTTTGCATCGATAAAACCGGTACGCTTACAATAAACCGTCCGGTAATGGAAGAAATTATTCTTTACGGAGATAACGAACATTCCGTTGTTGAGCAAATCGCTGTAGGATATATCGATGCCAACAACGATACCTCGGGCATTGCCAAGGCGATACAGGAAAAGGTTAATTCCCCGTTTAACGGAGCGGTTATCGATGCGGTGCCGTTTTCTTCTGAAAGGAAATACGGCGGCGCTACGTTAAGGGTCGGGGAAAAATACTTGAAAGTTGTAATGGGCGCTCCAGATATACTAATGGAATTTATCCGGGATGATAACGAAAGACGCTGGCTCTACGAACAGATTAATTTTTATTCGCCGAAAGCGAAACGTTTGGTGCTTTTGACCGAAGATGTTAGCAAGCCTTCCGAGGCTTCGTCGGGAATAGCGGTTCTTAGGCCCCTTGCTTTGTTTGTTCTTTCGGATCGTTTAAGGCGGGGAACGGCGAAAATCATCGATTTTTTCCAAAAGAGGGGCGCATTGATAAGGGTAATTTCCGGGGATAACCCCCAAACCGTGAAAGCTGTTGCGGAACAAGCCGGGATCAAATATACCGATATGGTGATAACAGGGCCGGAAATGGAATTTTGGGATGATGTGCAATACGAAGAAAGGGTGCCAGCTTTCCATTTGTTTGCCCGCATCAAGCCCGCGCAGAAGGAGAAGATCATCAATCTGCTGAAAAAATCAGGGTTTACCGCGATGGTTGGCGATGGAGCGAACGACGCTCTAGCTATCAAAAAAGCCGATCTTGGTATTGCCATGTTCGACGGGGCCGGTGCGACCAGGAACATCGCCCAAGTTGTTCTGGTCGATAATAGTTTTGTTGCCTTGCCCAAGGGGGTTCATTTGGCGGAAGCGATCATTACCAATATTGGTCTTATCGCGAGCGTTTTTTTCAGCAAGGTTGTGATGGGCATAGTGCTTTTCTTGATAATGGCCTTTCTTGGCTATTCTTATCCTCTGTCTCCGAGCAATACCACAATCATTAATTATTTCACAGTTTGGCTGCCAATGATCTATTGGACTATCTTTCTCTCCATCGGGGAGGATTCCAACCGCAAGATATCTTTCACAAAAAAAATCCTGCCGTTTTCCACGATCAACGGAATTATTATGGCTGTGGCCGCCGCTTTGGTTTTTCTTTTGGTCCCGGGCGTTCTTAAACATTCCGATTCAAATTCTTTGATCGTTATCGCGCTTACTGCGCTGGGTTATTGGTTTTTCGTGCTGGCGGCTTTTAACTACGACACCATACCGAACAGGAAGCAGGCATCTATACTTGCCGTACTTGGGTTAGCGGTTCTGGGGGTTTTATCCGCCACGATCTACGCCAAGCCTTTATCGGGTTTCTTCGAATTGGTTCCTCCGACTTTAGTTCAAACAGCCGTTACCTCGGGCATAATTTTTGCGGCCGGTTTTCTGCAACACCGATTTGCGTTAAGCTGGTTTAAAAACAAGCCCGCTTAACCGGTTTTCAAATTGGCCGAGGCTTAAAGCCGCTTAAGAGCGGTTTTCTATTCGGGCAACTGCTCATTGAGACTGATAAAGTTTCTGATTGACTTTATTGAAACAAGTTGTTATAATAAAGACTTGCCGTAATTAAAAGATCGGCAACAGCACCTTAAAAAGACTCTAAAACCTTAAAACAAGGAAAGAGGAATATAAAATGAGCGAAATAGACAAACAGAAAGCGATGGCTTTCTATAATCCAAAAGGTTTGGTGGCGGCTTGGCAACAGGCCAGATCTCCAGCCTTTATGGGCAAGAAAGGAAGGATTGCTACACTACCGGATATAGTTGAAGCCCGATTGGCATCTTATCCTGGAACGTTCGCGTGGGAGAGATATTTCACCACGTTGAGCTCCGAGTATATGGGATATGATCAAAGCGGCAACCGTATTTTGATAGTGGCTCACGGAATCGGTCCGATGTCCACCCTGGACGGAATACTTAAAGCTTACAGCTTTGAGTATAACGACAAAGCCAGGGATCATCGCGGCGGCCGGATCACGGAACAGCAATTCCGCGATTTGGAATCGGGAAAATACGGCAAGGTTGAGATTGTTGACCTTGAAGAAATATTAAGGTGGTATAAATATCCATTTCTGCAGGGTCTAAACTCAAAAGAAGCGTTATGGGAGCCTTTGCTGAGAGCCCGTTTGGGCCGCCATTATGATGACTACATCGAACGGCACGAATCATTTGCCATGGACTGGCATAAAACCAAAGGACATGAAACAATCATTGACCCGCAAATCATTGTCATGGGCGATGCCGACAATTGCGGATATGCTGATTATGTGCCCAAGGAAGGTATGGCAATCGCGCATCTGCTGGCGATTGGCGGGTTGACGGAGACCAGTTTTTTTGGAAACAACTTCTCCAGCCTGGTTTGCGATATCAATTGCCATGAATGGTCGGATGGCGTCCGGTTAGCCGGCGTGCGGAACGGAATATCTCAAGTAAAGTATATTCATCCGGGTATTGGCGATACGTTTAAATTGATAGAACGCCATTGGCGGGCTTTGTTGAGAACAGTCAAAGAGCCGCCAAAATCCGGTTTTCATCCGATGATGAAACTGGATAAAGGCGTTTGGTTTACCCAATGCGCCAAGAAAGGCGACGGGATGGATACTTACGAGCCGGAATTTCCCATTAGCAGTTTTAAATGTTTGGGCCAGCCTGTCAGATTTACCAGCGAGATTTTGGGATACTACGGATTCTACAAGTACAATGCGAGGAGTTTAAGGATTTTAGCACCGCCGCAGGCAAACAGCTACTACTTGGTCGGAGAGCCTAAGAATGTTTCGGGCGACGACGGACCGGAAAGTCAGTATTGCTATGTACAATTTTGCCGTTCAGAAATCGATTATAGCCAACGCTTGATCAGGGAAAGCCAACTGGCAAACGATCCGTATCTGATAAAAACACTGTTGGAGGTGGAGCAGGAATGGCAGTAAAAAAACCCGATCTTCTGAAAAGAATAACGACGGAAGAAAAAAAGATGCTGGAATATCTGGAGGATTTTATTGATTTAACATTGGCGGAACAATACTCCCCGGGTAAGTCTGTTTCCATATCTTTAACGGAATTAAAGTGGAACAGAAATGTTATCCAGCAGATCATGGAACTTTACGGAGATCAACAACATGGCTGGATAGTAAAGTTTGAAAGCAACCAGAAGGAACAGGAGGATTGCCTGATTTTTCAATAAAATATTGCATGAGCTTGGAATAATCCAAGCTTTTTTCTATTACGTTTTGTCTTCGCGCTTTACGTTGACATTATGTCGCAATAATATATAACTATAGCCAGTATTTGCCAACAAGGCTTGGCAATATGAAGGTAGTAAGATGGAGATCTTTATCAATGGGGCATCGGTAAAAGCGGAAATCGATTTTTCCCATCCCGACCATTTTTGGCTGATCAGGGATGAATCGGATGGAGCAACTTGGACAAACGTATCCGGTATGGCCAACGCGTTTTTAACCCAAGAAGAAGCAGAAATATTCATTGCCAAAGAAAAATTCGAGGAAAAAGCGGTAGCCAAATGTTTTTCGTGGCATGATTTGCCTCACGTTCTTGGACCGTATTTCCAAGCGCTCATTGTTAAAAATCCAATAGAATCTAGTTCCTACCGGATATTTCCGTTAGACACAAAACTAATTAAATAATCGCGAGAAACCGCGATTTTTCTTTAGCTAGAAAGCCCAGCCTAAAAGCGGAGTCATGAAGGTAATATGGCCGCTGGAAGGCGGGAATGAATGACACCTTTCTGAACAAGGAGTAATCGCCGTGGTAAGTTGTTTTAATGAGAAACCACTTCTTAAATCAGAAATACTTCGGATGTCGAGAATTTTTTGCGGATGACAAAAAAAGCTAACGTTGGGTTCTCATTGATGACCTAATGAAACCCCGGGTGGAGGAGCAACCGGAACACGGGGAGGACGTGTCATTCTTTTCAAATAGATTTTTTTGTGGTTGCAATCAAAATATAAACCGTTTACTATTGTTTTTAGCACGTTTAAAGGTGATCAAATGGAAGAAAGCGATGAGTATATCGAAGAAACGATCGGTTTGCTGCCTAGGCCAAGGTGTTTCCGCCAGGAAAGGATATTGCTGAACGCATTTTTTATCCGGTCACGGTTAAAAACTATGTCAAACTACGGTTTGATCTGTATGGCATTCAGCCGGCCAAACCAGCATCTGCTGTCTTTTTACGAGTTATTTGACCGCTTGTTGTCGCAAAGGATCGGTTTGAAGGATCTGCTGATCTTGATGCAGGCCTTGCGGGACGCAAGGGAGACCAGAAAGATTGACGCAATGTATTTTTGCTCGCTTGGAGAACTGGAGCGGCAGATCAAGACCGAAGATCCTTTGATGATCGCGGAAGCGCTCGCGGCTTATCTGAAGGCGCATTGCTTGTCGGCAAGAATATTTCTCGAGATAGAAACGATTTTAGTAGTTCGGCTTGACGGCTTGGAAGCCGGTTTAAAGATTGCCGAAACTGTTCCCGAAATCGATATGGACCGCATAAGACGCGCTTATGAACAGATGCACGGATCCGGCTCTTAGCCGGTTTTTTATTGGTTGGGACGCGGTTGGTAGCCAGCCTGCAGTTTGTTTGATAAAATAATCGAATGTTTAAAATTGATAACAAGACAAAAATCATCTGTTTCGATGTTGACGGCACTTTGGTGGAGAACAAATCGTCATGGGTATTTTTGACGCTGAACCTGGGATGTTCGGTTGAAAAAATAACCGAAATTTACCAACGGACGGAGAACGGCACAATATCTTTCAATAAGGGTGTAAGTATTGTTGAAGAATTGTTCCGGCAAAGCGGTAAGGCGAGCAAGGAGCACATTGAGGCTATTTTCCGGAGGGTTTATTTGAAACGTGAGGCAAACGATTTGATAAGTTATCTCAAAGAAAGGGGATATCTGATTTATCTGATTTCCGGCGGCATAGATCTTTACGTCGGCATCATCGCGCAAAAGGCCGGAGCCGACGGTTTCTTTGGGCACGCGTCGCTGGAATTCGACAATCAGGGGAATCTGTCAAAGATCAAATACGGTAAAAGCCAGGGAAAAGCAAAATTAAAGCGGATCGAAGAACTATCGAAAAAATTTTCCGTTCCCGCGGATAAAATGATTTTTGTCGGAGACAGCGAAAATGATTACGAAGCATTCATAGCCACAAAACACGGTATTGCCATGCGTCCCTATGCCGAAAAAATGGAAAAGGTGGCCTGGAAAAAAATTGATTCTTTGCTCGAGATAAAAGATCTTATTGGTTAAAACATTTACTTTTGATCAAAATCGGGTACAATGAGCTTGTGAAATCAGTATGCGGATATGGATTACAACGAGTTGAAATTGGCGGTTGAAAAAGAACTGGCAGACGTAAAAACCCCTCAAGAGTTGAGGGATTTTTCGCATAAGTATCTCGGGAAGAAGGGCGCTATCCGCGGCTTGTTTTCCGAGTTGAAAAATTTGGACGATGATGAAAAGCGGAAGGCTGGCCAGGAAATCAACCGGTTCGCTAACGAATGCGAAATCCGGGTAAAGGAACTTGAAAAAGGCTTTATCGAAGACAGCAGGAAAAGTTCGCTCCAAGACGATGTTGAGGAATTGGAAATCAACCCGCCCAAGATCGGGCATTTACATCCCATCACGGAAACGATCAACGAGATGAACAAAATATTTCTTTCCATGGGGTACAGTATCGTTGACGGTCCGGAAATAGAAACCGACGAATTTTGTTTTCAGCGCTTAAACGTCCCAAGCGATCATCCGGCGCGCGGCATGCAGGATACGATTTATCTTAAAGAGCCAAACATTATGCTTCGGACGCAGATGTCTTCGGTCGAATCCCGGACCTTGGCCAATTATAAACCTCCGTTCAAAGTTGTAACTCCGGGCCGCGTTTACCGGAACGAAAAAGCAAACAAGAGCAACCATTTTATCTTTCACCATTATCAAGGAGTTGTTGTTTTGGAGCGGGTGAGTTTAAAGGATCTTTTTTCTACCTTGAACCTGGTTTTCAAAAAAATGTACGGTTTTAACGTGAACGTCCGTTATCGCAACAAATATTATCCGGAGGTGGAGCCCGGAGTGGGGCCGGATATGCAATGTTTCCAATGCAAGGGAAAGGGATGTCCTCTGTGCAAGGGGGTGGGCTGGATCGAAATGGGCGGAGCCGGAATCATTCATCCCAACGTTATGAAAATGGCCGGAATCGATACCGCTAAATGGATGGGATTCGCCTTTGGCCTGGGTTTGGACCGCTGGGTGATGGCCAAGTATAATATTACTGATATCCGGACGCTGCTTGGCGGCAATTTGGGATATAAATACCACGAAAATGAAGGTAATTTATAGCGAAATAAAAAAACTCGTACCGGGATTGAAAGCCAAGCCCCGTGAAATAGGCGAAGTTTTGACAATGGCTGGTTTGATGCTGGACGGTTTCGAGGAGATAAAGTATAAGGAAAAAAAAGATTGGCTATTGAGCTTTGAGGTGCGCCAAAACCGCGCCGATTGCTTCTCCGTTTACGGCATTGCCCGAGAAATTGCCGCCTATTACGGATTAAAATTGGTTTTGCCGAAGTTTGCAATAACCAAAATAACCAAGATAAAAGGGAAGGAGAGCCTGAAGGTGGCAATATCGGCTGGAACAAACGACGTAAAACGCGTTTTGGCTGTTAAGATGAGCGGAGTCAAAAATACCGAATCGCCGGTTTGGCTAAAAGAATTTTTGAGTATTTACGGATTAAACAGTAAAAATTTACTGGTTGATCTTTCCAATTACGTAATGATTGTTACGGGATATCCTTCCCATCTTTTGGATTTGGATAAGGTTGCCGGAAAAATATCATGGACTAGGGCAAAAGCCGGGGAAAGGATTACCACGCTCGACGGATCCGCGGTCGTATTGGAGAAAAACGACGGCGTAGTTATTAAAGATGGAGAAAAGATACTGGCTCTGGCCGGGATAGTCGGCGGAAAGGAAGCCGAGATCAGCTCAACAACCAGCAATCTTTTTGTCGAAATGGCTGTTTATAACGGAGCGGTTATTAGAAAGAATTCCCGCGACACCAGGATTGTGACTGAAGCAAGCTCCCGTCTGGAAAAAGATTTGGATCCGGAAGAATCCGCCGCCGCTTTCTGTCAGTTAATTTCGTTGATTCTGAAATACGCCAAAGGAAAGATCGTGTCGGATACTTTTGAGCATTATCCGGTTAAACCGAAAAAAAATATTATTAATTTCAATGCCGAAATGGTTAGCGTGTTTTCCGGAATCGATATTAAGCCGGCCATATCGGCCAGGATTCTGAAAAATCTTGGTTTTACGGTTAAACAAAAGAGTAAAAATTCGTATGCGGTTCTTGTTCCGAGTTTCCGGACTGATATATCCCTGCCGGAGGACTTGATCGAGGAAGCGGTGAGGATCCACGGATACCAAAGGATACCGGCGGATGAGACTCCGGTATTCAAAGCTACAAAAGACATTACGCCCTGCCATATCAAGCTGGTCCAGAAAATGAAGAGCATCCTTCATCATAACGGATTCGACGAAATTTTATCTTTGCCTCTTTGCGAAAGAAACGAGAATGCCAAAGCTAATTACCAGGGATGGGAAACGATCCTGGCCGAGAACGCGGTGAACGAATTATATCCTGAATTGCGCCAGTCGCTGGTCATAGGGCTGGTCAAACAGGCGCAGGAATTCAAAAAAAAGAATATTTCCTGGATCGACATTTTTGAAAGCGGAAAGATATTCGGAAAAAGAGACGGGAAATTCCTGGAACGGGAAAGCTTTGGAGTTCTGTCTTTTTCTAAGGAAAAAACGATAACCGGCTTTAAAAACAACATCGAGAGTATGATTCGGATGCTTGGTTATAGCGATATCCGGTACGGCGCGCCCAAAATCGTGCCCGAAACGGGCAACCCTGATTCCTGTTGGGAAATAATCGTAGCCGGTAAAGCTTGCGGTATTTTCTATAAATTGAAGCGGGAGGCGTTTAGCAAAGATATTGGCTTCCAAGAAAAGAAAAACGCTTATTTTGCCGAGCTTAACATTGATGTGCTGGAAAAAATTAAGGCCGATGCGACAAATCCCGTCGTTGAACTTATCGAGAAGCTGGTAGTTTTGGATATGAATGTCCAGACTCAGAAAAGCGAGAAGATCGAGGACGTAATAGAAAAAATAAAGAATGGAATTCCAAAAACCAACTTTTGGAGTTTAGACATTGTAGACAAATTTTTTGAAAATGATATCGTGAAGCACACGATCAGGATAACCTATACCGGATTAAGCGATCCCGACGCCAAAAAGATAAATGCCGTGATTTTAAATGATCTACAATCGAAAAAATCGTAATTCATTTTCCAAAAACTTATAAAACACTTCCGTGCCGAAGTGTTTTTTTGTGCAAAGAGCAATAATATGAAAATCATTAAAGAGAAATTTAAGTTTGAATCAAAAACCGGTTTTTATTGGGGCCGAATTTATTTTATTTCCGATAACAAGGAATGGAAAACAAGAATATTGTGGGCTGCATCCCATGAGTGGGTACGCCGAAAAGTGATGCTTGAAACTTGGCCCCAAGAGGAGGTAGAGCGTTTAGTGAACAAATTCGTAATTAAGTGGAAGAAAGCAGGGAACAAAGTATTCCGCCAAAATGTCCATTATGACGTTAATGGGGTAACCTTGGAAGAAGAAGCTGCGGGTAAAGCTTTATTGCTGGACAAAGATAAAGTCTAATGATCGGAAAATCCAGCCAAGCCAAGTTTTTAATTTTGCTGTCTTTTGCCTAAATGACGAATAAAACAGGCGTAGTGCCGTTATTAATTTAGGCATTATGTTTGACAAAGTTTTTAAAATATTCAAAGTAATAGTCAGATCATTGAAATAAGGAGGTTTGTATGGCACTATTCGTTGAAAAAAGGAGAAATAAAGCCATGCCCCGGGTTTATCCGTTGGCGGTTATTAAAGGAGAAATTCTGGGCATAACCATCAGGGTCGAAGAGCCGGTGGAATTTAAAGAAGAATATCCCTTTGTGTTCGCCGCCTTCTTCCAGGAATTGGCGCCCGGACTTAACGCTGAAGCAATGATGCTGCCCGAAGGCAATGATCCGGCGCTTGATTTGCTTGAGATTGAAGGAGATATGGCCGGGCTATTGTTAAAACATGAAAAGCGCGGTTCGCGTTAAGCTCATCGGAAAATGAGCTTTTTTCTTGGTTCAATCAAAAACCCCGCCATTAGGGCGGGGAAAATATTCTTAATTTTCGTTAGTTTATTTGCGTTCTTGAAGCCTGACCGATAATTTTATTTCTTTCCCGTCCCGTAAAACCTTCATCGGCACGTCTTCACCGATCTTGCATTCTTGCAGGACGTCGGTGAGCAGTTTTTCGTGGCAGATCTTTTGGTCTCCGAATTCCAGAATAATATCATACTCTTGCAATCCGGCTTTATCAGCCGCCGTCCCTTTGATTACTGCCGGTTCGCCAAAAGTTTCACGAACAACTAAAGCGCCGTAATCTATCGGCAGTTTGTTGGCCGTAGAAATTTCGGCATTTAAAACGACGTAGCGTACTCCAAGAAACGGGCGCTTAATTTTTCCGAAAGCCATAACTTCTTCGAGTATCTTTCTTCCATAGCTGACCGGTATGGCAAATCCGAGATTTTGAGCTCCCATGACCATGGCTGTGTTGATTCCGATTGCTTCTCCTTCCATATTTACCAGCGGCCCGCCCGAATTGCCGGGATTGATTGCCGCGTCGGTCTGAATAAGGCCGCGGAGGCTTGTTTCGCGCATGGCGGTTCCTCCGTAGGCCGTAATTTTCCGGCTTAGCCCCGAAACGATTCCGGCGGATAAGGTATCTTCGAATTCACCCAGGGGATTGCCGACAGCCAAGACTTGTTCTCCAAGCTCGATATCGTCGGAATCTCCCATGTCTAAACAGGGAAAGTTTTTGCCATCTATCTTTAAAATAGCTACGTCAACCAGAGGATCCTTGGCCAGGACTTTAGCTTCATATTTGTGTTTTGGGTCGACTATCACGGTATAACTTGCGTCAGGATCATCTACCACGTGGCTGCAAGTGAATATGTACCCGTCCGAAGAGATAATGAAGCCGGAGCCGCCTCCAACCTTGGTTTTGCCTTTTTGATTGTTTACTTTTGGCATGACCATCTGCTGGTCTCCCATGGGCACGAAATAAAATCCTTCCACCTTAGACAAGTCTTTCGACACGACAATGGTGATAACGGCCGGGCAGACTTTTTTTGCTACTCTTACGAACGGGGATTGCGGTGTTGTTTTTGGCATGATATTTTAAGCCTGGCCTAGGCCAGGCTCCTGTTTATCCTCCTGTAATCTGCGTCCATTTTAACACCTAATTATGTTGCCAACAAGCGAATTTTTTGCTAAAATTCCCTTGTCGCGCTTAATGCGCGCCAATTTTGAATTTAGTTCACTGCTTATTTGCTAAAAAACCAATTGATATTCTTTGCCCCCATAGTTCAATGGACAGAACGAGAGACTCCTAAGCTCTAGATCCAGGTTCGATTCCTGGCGGGGGCACAAATTTTCGTACAAAATTTACAGTACTTGGTAATTGGCGTTTTGCAGTTTTAAAAAGGAATAGATTATTTTTTGCAAAAATTTCCTAAATACAAACAGTTGATTTAAAATACAAATTCATTTATATCATGGATAATTGCGTATTTTGTAAAATCGTAAAAGGAGAAATACCCGCGGCCAGGATTTGGGAAGACGATAAATTCCTGGCAATTCTCGATGTCAGCCCCAATACCAAGGGGATGGCTTTAGTTATGCCGAAAGCCCATTACGATTCCTATGCTTTTGACATGGAAGGGGATATTTACGCGGAATTTTTTTCGGCGGCCAAAAAAGTTTCAAAAATATTGGAAAAAGGGTTAGGAGTTATTCGGGTCGCGCTGGTGATGGAAGGCATGGGCGTTAACCACGCCCATTTGAAGCTTTATCCGTTATACGGTTTGGAGGAAAAATTCCACGAGATGTGGCCTAAGGATCGCGTATTCTTTGAAAATTATGAAGGTTATATTTCCACTCAACTTGGACCGCAAGCCGATTTAGCGGAACTGAAAAAACTGGCCGAGGATATTAAGAAGAAGAACGGATTGGAATAATCTCGACAAATTTTTTAAAATAGATTATCATAACGGCATTCGATCATTTAGTGTAATAATGATAGCGAAGTTTTTGCACATTGATAAAATCTATGGTACGATATTGTTATGCTTAAAGAATTGAAAGAGCGGGCGATAAGGCTTAGAAAATCAGGCAATACTTACGCCCAGATAAGCGAGAAACTTAAGGTAAAAATTCCAAAAAGCACGCTTTCGGAGTGGTGCCGCGGCATTCCCTTGCCGGCAGGTTATCAAAGAAAAATCAGGGAATATAATTTGTTTACGTTGCAAAAAGCAAGAGAGTCTGCCCGAGAGGCCATAGAAGAAAAAAAGCGGGAAAAGATCAAGGCGATAAGAAAATATAATTCCCGCCTTGCTGGGGTTATCAGCGACAAAGATATGGCAAAAACCGCGCTTGCCATGCTGTATCTTGGGGAAGGATTCAAAAATCCCAAGCGCGGTTCGTTGGCTTTTGGCAATTCCGACGCGTTCACAATAAGTTTGTTCTTGTATCTTTTAAGATTTGCTTATAATATAGACGAGAGTAAATTCCGTTGCACGGTTCAGTGTCGAGCGGATCAAGATACGGAATCTTTAGAAAAATATTGGTCGCGGATAACGTTAATCCCTTTAAAAAGATTTTATAAACCTTTGATCGACCGGCGGACAATCGCCAAGCCGACAAAAAAAGCGGATTACAAGGGAGTTTGCAAAATTGATTATTTTTCCGCCGATATTTTCCACGAGTTGCTGGAACTGCCCAAAATTATATTTAAGGGCCCGTAGCACAATTGGCAGCGCGCTTCAATGGCATTGAAGAGGTTCGGGGTTCAAATCCCCGCGGGTCCACCAATCAGCGAATTAAACTCACAACAAACTCGCAATAGAATTTGAGTTTAGTTTGCGTGAATTCAAAATCGCGCGGATTTAAAAACTTGACTTAACCGGGCCGCAAGCCCCGGCCTTCAGGCCGGGGAAAAGGCCCGCCCCGGAATCCCGCCGAACAGAGCGGGATGGAGGGTGCCTTTATCTTGGTTCCTTTGATTTTTGAGGGTAAAATGAGTGAATGAAAATCGAAAAGATATTTTTTTGGAAAGGCGCCCACTCCTTCCATCGGCTTACGTATCACATTGTTTGCGCGCCAAAGTATCGGAACCGGATATTGCAGGGGAAGCTTGCATTGCGCCTCCGGGAGCTCTTATTCCAGTGTGCGGAAACGAATCGTTGGTTTGTCCATGATGTTGAAGCTATGCCTGACCACTTGCACATGCTGATCCAACTTCCGGCTAACGTAACTCCAGCGAAAGCAGTGAATTTTTTCAAGGGCGGCTCTTCGAAGGTGCTGCGCAAGGAGTTTCCCGAATTGCAGGAATTTTTGTGGGGCGACAGTTTCTGGCAGGATGGCTATTTTGTTGAATCTGTGGGGCGCCTCAATGAGAAAGCCATGCGAGAGTACCTCAAAAATCAAAGGAACCAAGAGAACCTCTAACAAGCCCCGGCCTTCAGGCCGGGGTTGTTGACAATAACACTTAAATAACTTATAATTAGCATTTAGAAAAAGGAGTTTTGTCATGATTAGGGATCTTCTTGACGACATTTTTTCTCCTAATTCCTCGTTTTGGGAAAGATGTCTAGGGGCAATCTTAGTGTTGCTAATACTTATTGTGGTTGTATTGGTGGTATTGCTGGGATTAAATCTTGTGGACCATGCTGGAATTGTTTCCACCAAGACGACGATTACGGTGGTTGAGGCGAAACAGATTATCCCTGCCCATTCCAAGTTCATCCTGGTTGGCAAGGTCCCTGTCCGCCGGCACTACCCCGAATCCTATCAGCTTAACTTTAAAATCGATGGCGAAGAAGTTTCTCCTACGGTTGAGAAGAAATTCTTTGATAGCCTCAAAGTTGGCGATAAAATAGAAGTTGATTACGGGCTTGGAAGATTGAGTAAGTTACGCCTGCCAACGGAAATCAGGCTGGCGACGAAATAGGTTTGATCGCCTATCAGGATCCCAACGGTGGAAACATCACAACGCGGGACCTTTTATTTTTCTTGATCAGATTAATATTTTCCGCGCGAAGCGCGGGAGCGAAACAGCTAGCGGATGTCCGTGCTGCGGAAAATAAGCCATGCAAAACATGGCTTTTCTTTTTAAAAAGCCGCTGGCGTGGTAAAATGAAAAAAATTAAAAAATATGAAAAAAATCATTAATTTGCTGTTGATTTTGATTGGAATTTTGATTACACCGTTGTCTGCCGGCGCCAACGGGGGGATGCACCACTGGCCGCCCCATATTTACGTGAGCCAGACGGATCAAAACGCGATTGTGGCTTGGAACGGAACCGAGGAGATTTTAATATTGTCGACCAATTGGAGCAAACCGGCCGAAAGCGGAGAGGTTACGCTTTTGAAAACCGTTCCTTTGCCGTCGAATCCATCCGACATAAAGGAAGGGGATACCGAAATTTTTGACAGGATGGTAAAGGTTTTAAACAGCAAATTGCCTACTTGGGGGGAGGCGGATGCTGGAATGGGCAGTGGCACAAAAGCTGCCAATACCCCGAGCGTTGAGGTTGTTTTTCAGAAAGTGATAGGCGCCCACGACGTGACTGTGGTTAAGGTCAACAATCCCGAAGAATTTTCCAATTGGATCGACGGTTTCGCCGCGGGAAAAAATCTGGAAAAGAAACAAATTTCCGAGGAATTCAAAAACGGCTTAAAAAGCTATTTGAAACGCGGGATCAACTATTTTGCGTTTGACGTAGCTACCTTGGACGAAGAAAAAAATTCCATCAAGCCGCTGGTTTACCGTTTTCCAACGCAGTATTTTTATTTTCCCATGCTGGTGAGCGGCGTGTCAGAGATTGCCGAAAGTCAGACGCGAATCAACCTTTTCTTGGCTTATCCAAAAAACATGAAATTGCCGTCTTCGATTTGGCAAGGAAGCCACGATTATTCGGTAACCGATAATGGGTTTGAGATTCCATTGGCACGAAGCGAAGTCAAAGAAGTTTACGAACCCTTAACTGAACTATTCACCGGGGACGTATCGGTTCGGAGATTCCAGATGTACGGTAAATTAAGCCAGATAAACAAAGATTTGACGCTTTTCCCGCAGCTGCTTTCCAGCAATCTGAAAGTGGGGATGAGAAGCGAGGACGTAAAAATATTGCAGCAGCTGTTGATCAATGAAGGTTTCTGGCAATCGGAAGCGAGCGTTACCAGCTATTTCGGCCCAGCCACCAAGGCGGCGGTGATGAGATTCCAGGAACGGTACAAAGAAAGCATTTTATATCCGCTGGGGCTAACCGCGCCGACCGGTTTCTTTGGTCCGTATACCCGGAAGTATTTGAACGAAAACATCTTTGTCGGCGTGAAATAATCAATCTTGATGACAAGCCGCCTTTTAAAAGGCGGCTTTTGTATATGGTGACGCAGATCATAGGATTACCTAAAATTATTTGACAAATAAGATAATTATAGTATAATAATGACCAGCGACAATTTGGAGGGTAGATAATGCAAATATTAGCGCCTTTATCGGCAAAACCCAATTATCGGGATTTTGCCGTGATCCTGGTATTAGTGACCCCTGAAGGCATTCCGATGGTTCGGGAAAGAAGACCAAACCGGATGCCTTTTCTTAAATATCCAGGCGGGAAACGCGACGGGGATGAAACTCCGGAAGAATGTGCCGCGCGGGAAATGGAAGAAGAAACCGGGGCTTTAATAGACCCGGAGAAACTGATTTTGCTGGCAAGGCAGGATCGGGGAACACATGACTTCTATGTTTTCGGGATAAAGCTTCCAGAATTACCCGCGTTAAAACATACCGGAGATGAAGGCGAGGAAGTTGGGGTATATTCACGGGAAGGCCTTAAGATGAGAAAGGATATTTTTCCGAAGCATTTAGAAATCGGCGCAATTGCGCGCTTTATCTATGGTTAGCCCGTATGAGCCTGCTTGTAAAAGCAGGCCTTACTTTTGAAAGTCTATTTGACTTTTGAAAGATAATAGTTATTATTACAATTATGATCGGCAAATGGGCAGAAGATTTTGGAGTAGAAAGTCCGGGTTCCCTATCCTGGTCTCATGGAACGAACAGCGAAGAGGCATTGATTAAGGCGCTTGAAGGAACAGTTCATTTTATCGAAACCGATGTGATGATTAACCGCAAAGCCGAGCTTGTCTGCGCCCACCCGCCCAACACCGACAGCGATTTGACGCTCAATGCTTTTTTTTGGTGGGTGAGGGGGAAAAAGACTATGAAAAAGGCTTTTATTGGGATCAAGCTGGATTTTAAGCTTCCCGAGATCCTTTGGTCTTCACTTGGATTGCTGGAAAAATATAAATTTAAGACTCCGGTAATATTGAACGCCGATATTTTGCGGGGCAATGGCGCGGAACCGGCCAGATTCCATCCGGAAGCTTTTTTGGTGATTTGCCAGACCTATTTAAGGTATCATCCGAACACTATTGTTTCTCCGGGCTGGACTACGGCGGAGGGCATGCCGTATACTAAGGAAAATGTGGATGAAATGATCAGCGTTTGCCGCTGGCTGGATAACGTTACTTTTCCGGTAAGGCTAAGCCTAATGGAAGAATCCTGGCCGCAATTGCAGCGGCTGATCGAAAAGGACGGCTGGACTTTGACCGTCTGGTCGGGAACCGATCCGGTTACGGATCAGCAGCGCCAATGGCTCAGAGACAACGTCGATCATAATAAGGCGTTTATAGATATTGGTTAGACGAGCAGCAGATCAACTGTTGCTTTTTTCTTGCAAAAAATAAAAATGGAAAATTTTAATTTTAAAATTCTTAAAAAAGATAAAATAACCAAAGCCAGAGCCGGCGTTATCAAAACCCGGCGGGGGAAAATAGAAACCCCTTATTTTGTGCCGGTCGCGACCTTAGGTTCCGTTCGCGCTTTAAATCGCGATGACTTGGCTGATTTGGGAGCGCAATGTGCCTTGGTCAATACTTATCATTTGCATTTGAAGCCCGGGGATAAGATTGTGAAAAAACTGGGTGGAATGCACAAGTTCATGAATTTTGAAAAACCGCTGTTTTCCGATTCGGGCGGTTTTCAGGCTTTTTCCCTGGGTTTGGCGCGCGAGCATAATATTGGCAAGATAGGAAATTTTTTCCCAGAAGAAAGCTCTTCAAAAAAAACAGAGTCCCGGTTTCTGGAAAAGTTAGGTGTTGACGATGGCGCAAAGAAGGAAAATTTCACGAGGATAAGCGATGAAGGGATAAAATTCAAATCGGTTTATGACGGATCGTGGCAATTTATGGACGCCAAGGCTTCGATGAAAATCCAATCAAATCTTGATTCGGATATCATTATGGCGTTTGACGAATGCACATCACCCTTGTCGGATAAGGATTACACGGCTACGGCCATGCGACGGACCCATGAGTGGGCCAAGTTATCTCTCAAATACCATAATAAAAAACAAGCGCTTTATGGGATAATCCAGGGAGGGTGGTTTCGCGACCTTCGCGATGAAAGCGCGAAGTTTATAGCATCTCTTCCGTTCGACGGCATAGCCATCGGCGGATCACTGGGCAATTGCAAACGCGATATGCACGAAATTTTAGAATGGGTTGTGCCGAAATTGGATGAAGCGGCCCTTCGGCAAGCTCAGGACAGGCCCCGCCATCTTTTGGGGATCGGCGAGGTTGACGATATTTTTGAGAGTGTTGAGCGCGGCATAGATACTTTTGACTGCGTGAGCCCCACGCGCAACGCCCGGCGGGGGAGCTTGTTTCTTTATCCGGAATCGGGTGGACGGGTAAAAAATAAGTTCAGGCTTCATATCGCGTCGGCTAAGTTACGGGAAGACAAACATCCGGTTGACCCGCATTGCGCTTGTTTTACCTGCCAGAATCATTCGCGCGCTTACCTGCGCCATCTTTACCATGCCAATGAGCTTTCCTATTACCGCTTGGCCACGATCCATAATCTGCACTTTATGCTGGATCTGATGGGGAAAATCAGGGAAAGCATCAAGAAGGGAAGGTTTCTTGCGCTAAAGCAAAAATGGCTGAATAATTAACATATGGGAAAAAAAGTTAAAGTCGGAGTGGGGGTGTTGGTTTGCGATAAGGATGGAAAAGTGGTTTTGATCAAAAGAACCGGTTCCCACGGGGAAGGCACTTGGGCGCCGCCGGGCGGGCATATTGATTTTGGCGAAACCGCCGTAGAAGCCGGGCGGCGGGAAGTAAAAGAAGAAGCCGGCATAGAAGTTGGAAATTTGAAAGTGCTGGGATTTACCGAGGATTTTTTTGAAAAGGAAGGCAAGCACTACATTACGATATGGCTCCAGGGCTTGTGGCTTTCCGGGAAGCTTAAAGAAAGCGACCGCGAGTTTACCGAAATCGAGCTGTTTGGCATGGAGGATCTGCCCAAACCCTTGTTTTTGACTTTTAAAAATTTTATCGAAGGAAAATTGCGACCGCGCGCGGACCGGCCGTAGGGCTTCACAAAGGTTAGGATTTTTGTTATAAATGATGTGTTTGGATAGCGTTTGCCGAGGTAGCCAAGTCGGTCACGGCGGATGACTGAAAATCATCAGATTCCGGTTCGATTCCGGACCTCGGCACATTCGTCGCTTCGCTTCTCAGTGCGAGCAGTAATATTAAGAATATTGTTGTTCAAAGAAATGGTGAGCTTGCCGAACCATTCGATTCCGGACCTCGGCACCCTGTACTGAATTTTGGACCATTATTATGTTCTATACTTATGTATTGCAAAGCAAAAAGGACAGTGCTTTGTATTTTGGTTATACAAACGATTTACAAAATAGACTGAAAGAACATAATAATGGAATCAACCCTTCAACCAAGATAAGTCGGCCTTGGGTCGTAATATATTATGAGGCTTGTTTAATCGAAACTGATGCCAAGCGTAGAGAACACTTTTTTAAAACTACTCAAGGAAAAAGATTGCTTAAGCGCAGATTAAAAGATTATTTTTACGCGTTGAAGGGTTGAGTCCAAAATCTAGTACAGGGACACCTCCATTAAATTACGCACCGCAGAGCTTTTAAATTATTTATTCCTTCGGAGCAGGGAGAAGAAAATAAACCAGGGAAGATCATTCCCTGTTATAGCGTCGCTTTAAGCCAATGCCTTTTGCGGTTCGAATTGGCAAAGCAGCTTTTTCTGAGCTTCAAAGCCAAGTCCGTCGCAAAGCTCGACTAAAAGCTCTTTCCAATATGTCCGGTCCTTGACACTTCCCAGGCGTAGACCAGAAGTTACAATTTCCCCGTCCGGCGCAATAGCTTTCAAGGGAAGCGTGTTGTCGGCCATGTCGATTGTCAGCGACCAGCCGTCCTCGCGCATCCTTTGTGCCAGCCGGGAAACAATAGCTTCGGCATCTTTTCCGGCCAACCTCCTGGTGTAGGCGGGTAAGAGCTTATCCCGCCAGCTGTTATCCCCGACAGCTTCGTCGGCGAGAATTTTATTTAGCAGCATAAACTGCTGGCCATCGCCTCCGATCGGATTTTCGTCCAGGCGCTTTGCGTGCTGGCGGAGCGCCGCGTTAACCATATTTTCTGCCGAGAAAAGTTCTTTTCGGGGTTCCTCTGGGAAATACGGCATGTCCGAATTATCGGCGGACAAAAGAATTTCCCAGCCCTGGACCAGCATATCATTGCCCGCGGCAATGATCACTGACTCTTTTTGAACGTCGCTTCTGGCTTCAATCGCCCTGAAAGCGGCGCGGGCGGTTCTGGCATCCGTTTGGATTTTTTCCATCCGGGTGTCTGCAGGCACAATAACCACCTGCATGGGTGTTGGCAAGGCCCGGAAGGCATTAAGCTTGGTTTGGAACGGGAAACCTTTGATACCCACCACATGTTCAAGGTGGGACCTGCCTCCCTCAATCTTTACAAACCCGGTTAATCTATTGTTGTTTCCCCGGCTTGAAATGATAAGAGGGGGTTCAATTTTCTTTTCCATCAGTTCCGGAAGATATCCGATGGCGTTATCGCACCGCATTACCAGGCCGATGCCCGGTACGCGTGCAACGCGGACCGCGTAGGCGGCCAAGTCTCTGCTGTCGGCGAAAATTGCTTCGCTATTCATCCCATCCATCTCTTGCATCTCCTTACTATGTCAATTTTTCGGCATTACAGCCGGTGCCGGGTTTCGGCGCAGGACTTTCGGCCAAATAAAGCCAAAACCCCTGCGCCAAAACCTGGCAAAAAATTTCAATTGTCAAAAGAACTTTCCTTTTTCAACCATTCGCACATTCGCGCGAATGTGCGAATGGTTAAATTGTTGTTTTGGGCGATGCTTTTTTAATTTGCTGGCGCCAAGCCGCAAACCAGTTGGGAGCAAGCTCCTTGATAAATATCAAACCGAGAATCAGCGCTTAGAGGAGAGAGATTTTTGTTCCTTAACCGCAGCGCGGATCGGGGACGGTGCCTTGCCTTGCGGCAGGCAATTTCTCACGCTATTCCCCGATCTGAAGTTCATCGGACTGGTTGGCGGCTTAGCGCCGCAACATTAAATTGTTAAACTTTTCTGCTTCAGGCTACGATCAAACGATCACAGCCCCAAGTGAAAGGAAGAGTTTATTTATTATGCGGCCTCTTCCGTTGCCGCTTGGAGGGGATTAAAGGCTCTCCATCTTCATGCTATATAAGCTTCTTCCCGGTAGGGTACCGGGGGCCAGAGGCACCAGTTGTGGGTATCACACCCACGCTGCTGGCACCAGGGTTCCCAGACTTCTACTGTCTGGTAACCGAGAGCTCTTAGCTCTTCGGCCATTGAAGCCCAGAGGCTTCTTCTGCAGCCTCCGATATTCTTGGAATGGCCCCGGCCTGGGTAATGAATCCGGCTATCCGTTAAGACTTGCTCCGCTTCCTCCCGAAGGAGGGTGCGGAAGGCTCGGCGCTGGGTGGCTACTTCCTCCATATTGGGGAGGATCCTTCTAGCTTCAGCGACGTCTTCGTTGCTAACGGAGGTGGATCTAGAAAAAAAGGTTCCATCCTCCATAAAGTTGGCCCAGGCACCGCCTGGCCAGGTCACCCGAACCGCAACGCGGTGGGTGGTTCTTATCATTACCCCGTCAACGACGGGAGATTCGGTTTTCTTTCCGTTCGATACGTTACCCCTGGCTGGGGTTTCCGGGCATGGTGGCATAGTTCTCATTTTTCTCAATCCTCTTAAAGATTAAAGCCGCGTTATTCTTTGAGCGGCGGTTCGGGGGAGTCCTTCGATTTATTATTAATTTAAGGACTGCCTCCCGAACCGACGCCCACTTTCATTATTTAATTGTTAAACTTTTCTGCTTGAGGCTACGATCTTACGATCACAGCCTCAAGTGAAAGGAAGAGTTTATTTATTATGCGGCCTCTTCCGTTGCCGCTTGGAGGGGATTAAAGGCCCTCCTTCCTCATACTACAAATACTTCTTTACGCGTTTACTGCTATCGGGATTAACTGCTCCCGATAGTTTGGAAGCCGCGCAACGAAGTACAGTATTCCATTTCTGGAAACTAAATTGCTAACATAGTTTCCAGATCCGCTACCATACTCGAAACATGGGGGCTCGAAGTTTTTTCTTTCCTCAAAGGCCTCAACTGCTGTTCGGTCGTAGTTTCCGGTCAAATGGTTTCTTGCTTGGTTTATGTGATTCTTGGCTTCGGATACCGCTCGCCTTAGGACGCATATCTCCTCCATGAGATAACGTTGACCCTCGGTTAGCTTGTTAAAGTCGACTCCTTGCATGATGCCTTGCTTCCATTTAATCCCCGGAATGGTTGCTATCATATCCGCAGGATAATATTCAAATGGGTTTCCGCCCATGGCTGCGAATATTGCTTGAAGTCTATCCAACCTAGCTTCTCCAATAATTTCCATTTTTCTCAGTCCTCCTTTCCTAGTATTTTGAATTGTTAAATTTTTCTGCTTTGGGCTCACTTGCTTTTGTTAGCGGCGATTTGAAAAGCATTTCTGCCGTTCAAGTCGCCGCTCAAAAGACGCGTTTTTGAAGCATTGCTCGTCTCATCAACTCATAAACTCATTAACTCCCTGCTTATTGCTATTTTGACTTGGGAGGATGATGGGGATGAGTGTGGGTTAGGGTATTGGACAATTGTTGATAAATTTTCCTCACCGTTCCCGAGAAGCGTTTTGTTGGACCATCCTTAGGTTAACCCTGAAGGACAGTGCCTCGCTTCCACTCTCTCCTCTCCATCATTCTCCCAGGTTTCCTCCATATATCTTTAAAGGCGGCCGGTACTCCTCCTTTAGATGGTGAGTTTCCCGGCCGCCTTGAATAGTCATTGTTTGGCGATCCGTTCCCTGGGGCTTTCGGCCTTTGGGGGTGGTACTCTCTCCTCTAAAGAAAGTATTATAATTGTTATTTTCAGGTGCTTTCCTATCTTCGGATATTATAATTATAGCATATATGACATAATTTGTCAATAGGCAAGAGGGGGTTGGCCGGTTAGCGCAAGCGGCCAAAAATAAGGCTAAAAACCGGGTTTTTCGCTTCTGGGACAACGCTTGACCGGTGTTTTTGCCAAAGTTTTCCTTGACATTTTAGTTGTATTGTATATAATTAATCAGTTATAACAGGGTTTTAAAACCCTTTGAAAAGCGAAAAAAAGGTCTGGAGATTGAAAGATGAAATTGGCAAACAATCCGTTGGTTTTGACGGACAACGGCGTGCCTTACGGCGTGCGCTTGCCGCCAAACGGCTACAGGGAGCACGAAGTCGGAATACAGAGAATTAATCAGATTTTAAGAGTTTCTTCCGCGGAAGATCTGCCGGGTATTGAACAGTTCCGTGTTGGAAGAATTCCGGATCGCGTAATCGCTCTTGGAGATTACGGCGAGTGGCGGATACTCCTGCTCGACGAGTTTATCGGAGATCAGGAAGGGATTTATACGGTCGGGAAGTATTATCTTGAGCTGGGAACGGGAAGAGAGATTAGAGCGGCCTGGAGCAATGAGGATTTTGCGATTGCGATGAGGGGGGAGGGCAAAACGTTCCTTGACGATCTCTATGAGGCTTTCAAGATCGGGGACGTTGCCGTCTATTATACTAAGGGCGGGAATCCTTTCGGGGATGCGTTTACGATCATGATCATTTCGCGCGTTCCCGAGAGCGTTAAGCAAAAATTTTTGCAGTAGGCATAATGGCAACCAGTTTGCCATTTTTCTTTTTTTAGATATGAAAAAACCGCGGTTTAACTCGCGGTTTAAAAGTCTTTAAGGCTTTCTATTTCGGCTTGGATGTTGGTTCTGGCTTGGGCTTCCAGGCGGTAGCCAAAATGGTTCAGGGTGAAAATTTTGTCTTTCTTGCCGCGACCGAGGATTTCGCGCAAAACATGCGTGCGTCCCTCGGCAAAAGCGGCATCGGAAACATGGCTGAACTCCTCCCGGATGCCGCCGGCGTACCGCCGGTAAACGGGGGGTTGCGCGCCCAAGATCGCATAGTCGATATTGTAGAGAATTTGAGTGTCTTTGTCCGCGAACGTCAAACGGGAGCCGGCGTAATTAGCGTTTTCGATAAAGTTAGCGACCTTTTCGCCGAAATAGTCATCGAGCCCCATTTTCCGGGCGGCGGCGCAAGCGAAGTCGGCGCTTCGCGCTTCGTTGTCGGAACGCGCCGGGTCATATTCGATGTCATGGTACCAAAGCGCCATTTCCACGGCCAGCGGATCGTCAACCAGATGTTTGACCTGGTCGAACTCTCGAAGGGCCAGCGCGATATGGAAGAGCAAGCTGTGGTAAGCCCGGTGGTCTTGGCCGTAACGCGAGGCAATGTTGTTCCACATCACGGTCTCATCATCCTGGGCGTTGACGGCATTCCAAAATTGGCGCCAATGCTGGCGGACGTAATGCCAGTCAATAAGCTTGGCCAGGACTGCCGGATGCACGTAATTGGCGACAAGCTCTTCCCAGCCTTCAAATCCGACAAGGCTCAATACCATACTGGAGCTTATCTGGAATTTATCGGCATCGGGGATGAAGTAATCGGCGTCGATATTGGGAGCGATAACCTTGTTTACGCTTCGGGCCACCTGTTCTTCGGAAAGATCTTTGTAGTCGCGAAGGCCGCGGAAAACATGGGTGGCGCCGATCTCTTGGGCGTAGCGGACCAGGTATTTGTTTTTCACGACCCGGACCTCGGCGTTGGGGATGTCGGCAACGATCGTTTTGATCATTCCAACGAGTTCCCGGTTCGAAAAAATCGGTCTCTTTCCGGGATTGTTCGCGATCACTATTACCAGCTTTTCGGCCGAGCGGGCGGCTTTACGCCACATATCTTCATGTCCTTTGGTGGGCAGGCCGAAAGCGCCGCCGCTGATTATGGTTTCAATAGGCCCCGTGTGGTGTATTTTTCATCAACTCCTTTGGGAAATAACTGGCAGAACCATAACATAAGGATTTAGTTTTTACAAGGCATTATGCCGGATTTCTTGACTCAAAGGCGGATTTGCGGTTAAATGGATTTGTTTGAAGCTTTATTTTGAATATTCGAACATTAAAGCTTTAGGTTTCCCGCTTCGCGGGATTGCGGGCGTCGTATAATGGTTATTATGTGACCTTGCCAAGGTTAAGAAGAGGGTTCGACTCCCTTCGCCCGCTCAAACAAAAAACGCCGAAAGGCGTTTTTCGTTTGAGCGAGGCTCGCTCATTTGGCGATGAGTGACCCGCACAAAGATGCCAGATTGCGACATATTCAACATTGTAAGGATTTGTTCTTATAATCCAAATACGCAAGCAGTTTTTTAAAAAACAAAAATATTAACAAAAAAATACCGGTTATTTTTATTTGCGGCGTTAGCTTTGTTTGTTGCTTCGTTTGTTCCGGTTGCGGCCAAAAACGAAGAAACAGCTTTGGCGCCCCAAGCGGAGGGCGTTTATGAATTGCCCGGACACAAGGATCTTTTGGTCCAGGTTTTGATCCATAAAAAAATAAATCGGATCAAGCGTCGGTTTTAGTTTGCACGGCCGACCCGGATTCGGCCTATATAATCAGTAAAGCCGGCTGGAAACTGACGTTAGGGACTTGGAATTATTATTTCGCTGATGGCAGTGTTCCGCCGGCTTTTATTTTTTACTTGACAAGTAATTAATAATTGTATATAATAATTAAAATTCAGCAGGTGGTTAAATGGGTAATGAACTGTTTGGAATAGTTCTAGTTGTTGGAACCATTTTCGCAGGAGGTATTCTTGCCATTCACGACGCTGCCTATGGCAACCAGATAGATAATCCCGGATTCGTCGTTTATTCTTTGGACCAAGGGCCATACCCTTCGGGATGGTATCCGGTCAGTAAAACCGGCGATGGGGAATGCAAAGTTGTCAATGACAGCTATGAGGGGAGAACCGCTGCGTCGGTGCGGTTGAATCAAACCCTTAAAACAAATTGGACCGACAGTTCAGGGCTGCCGGGGTGGGAAGCTAAAACCCGCAACTTCTATCTGAATACAGGCGAATTGTATTGCATGCGCTTGTATTACAAGGCTGATGTGGAATCGGCTTTGTACGCAGTAGCCAGGCGGCCAAACGATTCAACCCGGCAATATGAAGAAACTAGCTATTTGCTAGGTATTGTGCCGCCGGCGGCTAACTGGACGCTTTATGTTTCCCCGGTTTTTCTGGGAATCGAGAACTGCGTAAGCGTGCGCCAGGTAATCAGATCAAAAGGAACCCTGACTACCGACGCATGGGATTTTCGCCGGTTATGAAACCGAGATACGCTCGGTTTTCTTTTTGCTTGATAAAGAGGAAACCCTGCAATACCCGGATGTGTTTGTGTCGCAGAAAACAAGCTGTCAATTTAGGCGAGCCGGCGCGCGGACGGGACGTTATGATGCAACCGAAGAATATCCGGCTTTGGCTTAAACGAGGGCACAAAAATCAATTTGGGGCCCAAAGACGCCGTTATCAACGGAGCGCGATACGAGAGAAAATATATCGGAACATTGGGAGAATTGGCCGGCCGCGGCCGGCGGGCGCGATAAGCGGAGGGGATAAGCTCTCCGCCTTTTATTAGTCTGGCAGAATACCCCGCCGGCTTTGCCGCACGGCATTTTATTAAAGCAAATCTGTTGAGGTTTGACCTCAACAGATTTAAGAACCGAAATAGTTGACTAAATTATACATTTCTTTTATAGTTATCAACAGTTTTTGGTGGTTGAGGGAGGCTGATAAACGATGGGTAGAAAATTTTGGATTGTGTTTGGCGCGTTAGTCGTTTTTTGTTCATTTTCATTGATTTTTTTTAGTCCAAATTTGGTTATTGATCCGTCCGCGGAAACATTGGGCCTTAAATACTATAGCTGTACGCCGGAACAAGAACGTTTGCGGCTGTATGAGCGCAATCCCGAAAATTTTTCCGGCAGTTACGAGATGTTTGGCAATGGTTGGCGAATCGCTGATCCAAAACCAGGAAGCGCGGTTATTAAGCCGGTTAATGAAAGCTGGGACGGTCAATACGCGCTAAGGGTTGAGATAACCAATGGAACCCGGTATCAAGGATTAAATCTGTATCCGCATGGAGAAGAAATTAATAACCTTTCGACGCTTACGGACTTGGTAAGGAGAACAACAAAGCTGGAGTCGGCGTATACGCGCTCAATGGCGGTTGCCGGATGGATAAATACCGCTAGAGACTTGGATAAGAACGGGAAGTACGCGGCGAAAGTTAGGTATAAGTCGAACGTGACTTCTTATCTGTGGCTGGGCGTCCGATTGAATAATGCCGGAACGATGGAATCCGAACAGTATTATTTTCTCGTTGACGTATTGCCGCCATCAGAAAATTGGACGGAATTCACCAGCCGGAGTTTCTACAATCCTTATTACGGTTATATCGATTTTACCGTTTATCAGGGAATTATTGACCAAGGCTGGCTGGTTACCGATGACTGGGAATTAAAAAGGGGTTAATGCCAGGCTCAAAAAAGCCTGGTTTTATTTTGGGCTTTTGGTTTTGTTGAGGTTTGACCTCAACAAGTTGGAGGTGTTATTTTATTTGACATTTATGAAATTAAATTATATAATATAGACATGAGAGACGATAAATTTGCTCTTGACCGGGACGTACGGTTTGAGATCGGGGCGGAAGTTGTTCTTCATCCTTGCCTTGATAGCGCGGACCACGAAGATTTTAAGGCCCATGAGGGTTTGGAGCCCGGGAAAAAATACCAGGTAAACAAAGCAGAGATTGTTGATGGCTATCAGCAAATCACCATCAATAACGGAAACACGGACGTTGTTTTGATTAGCGGGTGGTTTGCCCGGGCTTAAAAAAATTGGTTTGGGCCGCTGAAACTTGATCAGCGGTTTTCTTTTAAGCTTGCCGGTGGCAGTTACCAAAGATGCTCTTGACAAATCTTTGGTATCATGCTATAATTAATTCAGGAAAGCTGGGGAAATGCTATTTTCGAGGCTAGGTATTCTAGCCAATGAACAACTACTCCGCCCCAGCTTTCAACCCCCCTTTGACTTTCACTCCCGCGCAAGCGGGTTTTAAGTTACAAAAGCTATTTTCATTATTTTTTCTTCTTTTTTATTATAACGGGATTTTCGCTTGTTGAGGTTTGACCTCAACAAGAAGATCGCCAGGATTAAGTTTTTAATAAAGCAGAACACGCCTATTTTTTTATTCGCATGGATAAGCGGATAGTTGAGATATTAATCTTGACTTTTCGATGAATTGGCTTAGATTCAAATTAGTAATTTCAAAAGGAGCGGGAAATAATGGAATATGGTTTAGCGAAGCTGGCTATTCTTTTTGTTTCTAATTGCTTGGTTCTGGCGCCGTTTTGCCGGTATGCCAATAAAAAAATGGCTATTTGCCTGCGCTGGGGAGCCATCACCACGTTAATGGAGGCAATGATGTTAAACGTTTGATCTTTTATGCCAGGCGGTTTAAGCCGGAAATGATGCTTTATCGGCATCAAGGATCTTTCTTTCTTTGCGTGATGCTTATCCGGTAACTAACGTTGTTTGCGCTAACTTACCGCTTTTCGCAAAGGCTGCCGCAAGTTTTTTGCTCTTCGAATTTGCCAATGGCTCAAAATAATAAAGCGCGTTAACGCGCTTCTTTTATTGGGAAATACCCCGGGGCTTTATCCCCGGCGATGAATGCCGGCGCGGAACAAAGCGAAGCGAAGCGCGGAGGAAGGAATACCACGGGGCTCTGCCCCGCGGTAGTTTATTGCCCAAAACCTGGTTTTCAGTTAAGATTAATAACTTAAACTAGGGTATTATGGTGGCGAAGAACGATATTTCCGATTTGATCCGGTTTGCTTTAACCACGGTGTTCATCGTGCTTTTTATCGTTGGGGTAGCGATTGTAGCCGGTATGCTGATCGGCCGGCAAACGTTAAAGATCAGCGTGGCCGATGTGACCAAAGCGGTAGGGTATAAACCCAAGCCGGTCAAGGAACCGCTTATTATGAATTTCGTGGGCGATGTGATGCTGGACCGCGGCGTGGAATATATGGTCAATAAATACGGGAACGGCAGCTATAATTTTCCTTTTTTACTGGTAGCCGAAGAACTTAAGGCGGATGTCGTATTTGGCAATCTTGAGGGTCCGGTATCCGATCAGGGATATAAGGCCGGAAGTATTTATTCGTTTGAAGCTGATCCGCGCGCCATTGACGGATTGAAATATGCCGGGTTCAATGTGATGTCTTGCGCCAATAACCACATGCTGGATTACACCCGCGCGGCTTTGGAAGACACGCTGGTTAGAATGAAAAACGCCAATATCCTTTGCGTGGGAGCGGGGATGAACGCCGCGGAGGCGGGCGCGCCAAAATATCTCGATGTGAAAGGAAACAAAATAGCGTTTCTCGGATACGCCGATTTCGACGTTCCGGCCTGGCTGGCGGGAGAGCAAACGTCGGGACTGGCCAGGCTTACGGCCGCGGATCTGGAAAACGGCATCCAAACAGCCAGGAAAGAGGGAGCAGATCTCGTGATCGTTTCTTTCCATTTCGGCGCGGAATACGAGCCGGCGGCAAATGACAGGCAGATAGAATGGGCGCGTGCCGCTATAGATAAGGGGGCGGATCTGGTGATAGGACACCATCCGCACGTTATCCAACCCTTGGAAGAGTATGAGGCTGATTCAAAACAAGGCGCATTAGCCGGAACTATTAAAAAGGAAAATGTTTTTAAATTCGGTCAAACAGGGGAAAAAGAAGAAAAAGCAAGCAACAAGAGAGGATGGATCGTTTATTCGCTGGGTAATTTTGTTTTCGATCAGAATTTTTCCCAAGAAACAATGGAAGGCGGCGTTTTGGAGGTAAAAACCGAGAACGGAAAAATCTCGGACGTTGTTTTAAAAAAAGCAAAAATTAACAGCCGGTACCAGCCAGAGATCATAGGCCAGGACTCGAAGGCCGATTGAATTTTTATAAGGACGCATTAAACTATTAATCAGAGCCAATAATAATTATCAAATGAACAAGACCGTATTGATAGTGGGCGCCGGCGGCCGGACCGGAGCCATGTTTTCCGAAGAATTAAAAAAAGCGTGCCGCGTCTTTGGCGTTGGCCTCGACCGCGAGATTGATCAAATAGAAGAAAAAAAGATCGTAATCAAAAAAAACGGAGAAATCTTAAAATACTCCGTTAATACCGTAAGGTCTTGGGAGTTTGAAAAAGTGGCAGCCGACATTGCTCCGGATTTCATTTTTTTGGCGACCAAAAATCCCGTTGGGGAAACAGTGAAATATTATTACCGGAATTTCAGATTTGCCCAGAAAATACCGGTGCTGGTTTTATCCCAAAACGGATTATCGGCCGCCAACGAAGCCCGCGAAGCCTTGGGACATGTGCTGGAATCGGAAGCCGCGAAAGTTAAAATAATCAGATTGAGCCTTTTTAACCCGATTGCCGCGGATGTGTCCGATGATGGGACATTCAATATTATTTATTCGCTTCCGATCAAGCTGGCTTACGGAGTTCATAGCGGCGGCGAGGACGCGTCCGACCTTAGGGAAATTTTTCTTAAGACTGAAATGGAAGTGGAGGAAGTGGCGCCTAAAGATACGAGGAATATGGAATATACCAAGCTGTTCATGAATTTGATAGGCATGGCTTCGGCCGTGAAGGGCAAGTCGGTTAAGGATGGCTTTAGGGATCGGGAGATCTTCGCGCAAGAGATCAATGTTCTGCGCGAATACGCGGCGGCCGTTAAAAATGCCGGTGGGAAATTCCTGAATTTTTCCAATTATCCTTATCCTATCGGAACTATGGCGTGGGCGGTATCGGTTTTGCCTTTGCCGATGTGGTCGCTTTTCAGGTCGCAAGTTGCGAGTATCGTAGGTTCCAAAAGGAATGATAAACCTAAAGACATCGGTGAGATAGATTACTACAACGGGGAAGTTGTCAGGTTGGCCAAGCTCCAGGGAAGGCAGGCGCCGGAGAACGAAAAAGTTTATGAATCGGGGAAGGCGGTTTTAAAGAAGAATTGAAAAATTCAAAATATTCGTAAAGGAATCAAAAAAAAGAAAAGGCGGAAATAGCCGCCTTTTCTTTTACCCGACGCCATGAGATCGGTAAGTTATTCACATTGACAGAAGCCGATACTCTTGGGAAAATATTCAGAAGGTCATACTTTTTTATTTAATATTTAAGTGAAAATTTTCTAAAATAAAGTTTATGAAAAAATTTCTGGAAAAATGTCCGGCGTTTTTAAAGTTTGCGATCGGATTTTTGATTTTGGTTTCCGGTTTTCTCATAGCCGATCTGCCGGATAGACCCGGCATGTTAAGCGGCCATTCTGTTTACGCCTGCAACAAAGATTCGGAGTGTGCCTCCGGCCAGATCTGCACGGGCGGTAAATGCGTTAACTGCGTAAACGAATGCTCAACCAGCGGGTTATGGCAGTGTACGAATACAAGCGGGACCGGAGCCCGCCGCCAATGTGTTGACTCGGATAAGGACGGTTGTTTGGAATGGTCAGCGGCCATATCTTGCGGTTCGGGCCAGACCTGCAAAGAAGGGGTTTGCTCGGGCGGAGATGATTGCAAATGCACGGCTTGGACCAACGGCACTTGTTGCGACGGTACTTCTTGTACTAAGGGATACCGCAAACAAACCCGGACTTGCACGCCTTCGGATTGCGGTTTTACCGAACGGATAGGCGTTGATTCGACCTGCGAAAGCGATACCGCGGGCAAATGTACGGCTGATACGGATTGCAAAATGGATAATGCCAATTGTTCCTGCGTAAGCGCAGAATGTTTGTGCTGTCCGACTATCAATGGCGTAACCGGCGCGGTTTGCAAATACGATACGGAATATTGCTATTACGAAGCCAATTTGCAGCGTTGCGGCGAAGATGGAGTTTATTGCGAAGGCAATACGGCCTATCCCCATTTCAAATGCGAAGCGGATACCGCCGAGCCGAAACTGAAACATATATTAAAAGAATTACTTCCGAACGGATCAGTGTGTTCTTACTTTCAAAAGCAAGATTGCTGTACCGGGGGAATTTGCAACGCCGATACGGGAACATGCGATGCCCATGCCGCCGCTCCGGTTATTTCCAACGTTAAGCCTGAAGTCGATTTTAAAGTGTCGTCTGATGCCGAAATCACCATTTCGGCAATGACTAATATTAACGCGATTTGCAAATACAGCACCACTGACCAGGCTTTTGATTCGATGCCTAACACGTTTAGCAACACGGGAAAGAAATTCCATTCCGACGAGCTGGGTAAAATGACGATCGGAGAGCATACTTTTTACGTCCGGTGCAAGGGCGTTAATTGCGTTAAAAATACCACATCGGCGCTTATTAAGTTTACGGTTGTTGATGCTGCTGGGGATAAGCTAGCGCCCGAGATAACCAATCCGGAACCTTCCGGAACCATCGATTGGGAAAGCGTGACGCTTTCCGTGGAAACGGATGAAGCCGCGACTTGCCATATCGACCGGAACAACGGCGTAGCCTATGAAGATATGGAAACCGTAATGGGCACGACGGACAGCCGCCACCATACCGCGACGATCGACTTGACTGGATACGACGACGGTACGTTTACTTATTACGTAAAGTGCAAAGATTTGTCCGGAAATGCCAACGATGATTCAAACCAGGGAAAGATAGTTTTTGTTTACGATAGCGATGGAAGTGGAGACGACGATGATGATGACGATGATGATACGACGCCTCCGGTAATCTCAAATCTGGAACCTTCCGGAACAATATCGGACAATACCCCCACGATCACGGCCAATACCGACGAGAATGCTACATGCCGTTTCAGTTTCGCCGATAAGAGCTACGACAACATGACCGATACCTTTACGCAGACCGGAGGCGAAGACCATCAATATACTTTTACTTCATCCCTAAGCGATGGAGCTTATACCATTTATGTCCGTTGCAAGGATGATGCCGGGAATAAAAATACCAAATCGGAAAAAATAGAATTTACTATTGATACTGATTCCGGCGACGACAACGACGACAACGATGACAACGATGCTACCGACGACGACAACGATGACAACGACAGCACCGGCGACGACAACGATGACAACGATGCTACCGACGATGACAACGACGACGACAACGACGATGATGACGACGATGTTATTGTTGTTGACGGCCTTACGATCACCCTTGTTGAGCCAACCAGCGACATTACCATCAATGAAACTGATTTTATTGTTTCAACCAACCATGAAGCGACCTGCCGGTTATCCGACCAAGACCAGGATTACGCTTCGATGCCCTGGGATTTTTCCACGAGCGACGGGCTTACCCATACAGTCCATTTAATCGAATTCGACCCCGGAGACAGCTTGGTTTATGTCCGTTGCTGGGATGAGGAGACAAATACTGTTATGTCAAAATCCGCCGTCTTCACGGTTACTTATGATACGGGCGGATCCGACGATGATACTGACGACGATGACACTACTGTAGACGGGCTCACTATGACACTGGTTGAACCGACCAGCGATATTACCGTAGATGAAACCGATTTTACCATTACAACCAACCATGATGCGGTTTGCCGTTTATCCGACCAAGACCAGGATTACGATTCGATGCCCTGGGATTTTTCCAATACCGGCGGGACAACTCATACGGTTCATTTGGTTCAATTTGATCCCGGAGACAGCTTGGTTTATGTCCGTTGCTGGGATTTGGAAACCGGAATGACCAGCTCTAAATCAGCCGTTTTTACGATTACTTACAATACCGGCGGGTCTGATGATGACACCGACGACGACTCAACCGACGATGATGCCACTGATGACGATAACGACGACTCAACTGATGACGACTCAACCGATGACGATACTGATGACGATACTGATGACGATTGGGTTGATGATGATTTCGGTACCGATGACGATTCAGCCACTGACGACGACGATGCCACCGATGATGACAACGACGACAACGATGCTACTGACGACGACAACGATGACAACGATGATGACGATTCAACGCCTCCCGTGGTCAGCAATGCCAAGCCGACCGGCACGGTAACCGCTTCACCTTTAACCGTTTCGGTCGAAACCGATGAAACAGCGACTTGCAAGCTTGATCTTTTCGACAGAGATTATGACTCGATGAGAATGACGTTCTCCAAGACTAATGCCAAAACGCATTCGACTAAAGTTATGCCTTTAGCGGATGGAGATTATAATGTTTATGTCCGCTGTAAAGACGATTCCGGGAATAAAAATACCAAATCGAAAGAAATTTCTTTTAAGGTGAGTCTTGGCGGTTCCGATAAAACCCCGCCCGAAATCACCAATCCAAAGCCATCCGGCACGCTAAGTTCCAATGATATTGAGATTTCCGTCGATACGGCAAAAGAGAATGCCACTTGCAAATTTGATACCCAGGACAACGATTACGATGCAATGGCGTCGGATTTCGACGAAACCGGCGGTACTTACCACACTTCTCAATTTATGGCTTTGGGCGACGGCAATTATACGATCTATGTCCGGTGCAAGGATGCGGCGGGCAACAAAAACTCATCGTCGGCCAAGATCGTTTTCAAGATCGACAGCACCAGCGATTTCAACGATTCGGATGACGATTCCGACGATGATACCGATAGCCAGGAAGAGATTGTGATTTCCGAGGGAAATTACGTTTGGCAGAATGACGATGCCGGAACCTTTGGTTCTTTCCCATGGGTTAACTGGCACGCCGGATATGAATTTGTACCCCAAAAGGACGGGTCGATTACCGAGCTTTGCGGATTTTTTACCAACCGGACGCAGACCATCAGCTTATATGACGAATCGTTCAACCGATTGGCCGCGACTGCGGTAAAAAGCTGGAATAACTGGAGCTGTTCGGTTATTTCTCCGGTATCTGTGACTAAAGATAAGGTGTATTATGTTATAGCCGATGTCAGCCGCGCTTCGGTTAACTTTAAATACCAGTGCTGCGATCCGGCTTTGCTTCCCAGGACCGTAAACGACGTAAAAGTAACAGCCGGGGTGCGCCAGACAAATAATAAAGATTTCGGGCCCGGCCTAAAAAGATATACTTACTTGCTGTTTGGTTTGGTAGATATTAAATTCAACAGCGGGATCGGCATTAAGGCCCAAATCTCCGATACCACCCCTCCGACCATTACCGATCCCCAGCCGTCGGGAACCATTTCCAACAGCAAACCGACGCTTTCGGTGACAACCAGCGAAAACGCAACTTGCCGTTTTGAACATGCCGGAGTGAGCTATTCTTCCATGAAGCACGCGTTCAGCAAGACGGGCGGTTTAACGCATACGAAGACAATCGGCCCGCTGCCTGACGGAAATTTCATCCGCTATGTCCGCTGCAAAGATCAAGCCGGGAATAAAAACACCAGTTCCACAAAGATCAAGTTTACTATCAAGGGCGGAGGCGGAGGCGATACGGTTGCCCCTGTGATCAGCAACGCCAAACCAACCGGCACGATTGAGGAAAATGAGGCGACTATTTCGGTAGAAACCAACGAAAACGCAACTTGCAAATATTGTTCGACAGATTCTTCTTATACGTCTTTATGCGAGTCTTTTGATATAACGGGAGAGAAAACCCATTCGGCCGAAATCGGTCCGCTTAACGATGAAGACTACGTATATTATGTCCGTTGCAGGGATAAGGCCGGAAATGTCAACACTAAATCAACAACGATCGAATTTACCGTGGACGCCGGTTCCAGCGATACTACCCCTCCCTCGGTTTCGGATATTAAAGTAAATCCGACATCGGGAGAAATAGGCGATAGCTTCGTAATTACCGCGAAAGCCACAGACGGCAACGGTATTAAAAGCGTAAAGGCTAAGATCCAGCAGCCTGACGGGACGACGGTCGCGACCCTTACGCTGTACGATGACGGCAGCCACAGCGACGGAAGTTTGGGAGATAAGGTTTACGGAAGGAAATGGATTTCGACAGGCAGGAGCTCCGGAAAATATTACATTGATATCGCGGCCGTTGACGAATACGGCAATACGACCAATAAAAACAATGGAGCCACGTTAACTCTTGAGGAAACCGGAGGCGACGATGATGACGAAAATGACGAATGCCAAACGATTACGAAGAACGGTTCCTCTGATGACAAGGTAGACGTAACTTTCGTGCCCTGCGGCTACGGAAGCGATTTTACGTCTTTGGTTGCCGATATCAAAAAGCATATTGCCAAATTTTCCGCAACTGAAGAGGCTGAAAAATTCAATTTCCATTACATTAAAAAGAGCGGTATCACTTGCGGTTCAAGCACCTGCCAAAACATTGATTCTTACGGTTCGTCATTCAGGCAATACGCCTCGGCTTGCAGCACCGATTTAGTGGTAGGATTTATGAAATCGGCTCAAGACGGAGGTTGTTCCGGCTTGGGTAATAAGCTTTGCTTTGTCAACCAATCTACTGATGCTTTTGTAACGATCCACGAGACCGGCCACGCATTTTTCGGATTTGACGACGAATATACTTATCCAGGGACGTGCCAAAGAACCATATCGGGACCGAACTGCGATACCAGCTCAACATGTCAAAAATGGAGCGGAGTTTCCGGCACAAAATGTCTGGCGGGGTGTACCTGTTCCAAATATTACCGGCCAGCCGATAATTGTATAATGAATGTTCCCAAAGAGGGTACGCCTTTTTGCCCCGTTTGTTTGAAAAGCATTAAAAGCACTTTAAGCAGTTACAAATAACTTTAACAAAATACATGCTTATTCAAATTATCAAAGACAAAACCGCGGACAAAAGCGTCAAAAAGCTTAAGGCCTGTTTTAGCCTGTTGTTTTTGGCGGCTGTTCTGGCCGCCGGCGCAATTACGGGTACGGGAAGCGTTTTCGCGGCTTTCGAGGTTGGATCGCCGACTGAGGATTCGGGCGGAAAATTCTTGGCATCGGGCCAGGAAAAAAGTTATCTGCTGTCGGTTGATTATAAAAATAGCGATTATACAGTTTCCGAAGTCTCCTTGCTGAATGCGAAGGCGCCCGATCGCGGATACGAGCCGGAAACCGGATTCCGTTGCGAGATTGTATCGGTTGGCGATGAGATTCTCGACACGTTCAAATTCAGCAATCCGAAAATCCAATGTTCTGATTCCTTCGGAAAGTCCGAGGAGGGAGGATGCAAGGAAAACGAATCCGGCCAATTTTCCTTTCAACTGCCTTATTACGACACAGGCAGCCAGATCAATATATACGATGCCAACGATAAAATGGTTTTATCGGCCGACATTTCCGATTTCGCGAAGCTGTGCGGCGATAACGTATGCGAGGAAAACGAGAATGCCGGGACTTGCCCCAGCGATTGCCGGTCCGGAGTTAAAGACGGAGTATGCGATCGGGTCAAAGACGGTACGTGCGATCCCGATTGCGCCAAATCCGCTGATCCCGATTGTTCCGCCGCCGCAAACTATAATTACTTAATCGTCATAGCGGCGGTTCTCCTGCTTGCAGGTATCGGTTATTTCATATGGCAAAAAAAGAAGGGAGGCGCTCAGGCCTCTCAAGAGGGCCAGGGAATGTAGAGAGCCGTTAGCGCCCAGGAGATTTATAATTACTGGAAAATACCGTAGAAAGAATTGCGAAGCATGCAATTCCGACTGTATGGCTGATTAGAACCAGGATTGAGCATATGATTAATAAAAGAAAAGACAGGCAGAATAACCAGGATTAGCGATACCATGTTCATAAAAAACAACAAAGGTTCGTGCCGGATTCTTCTCTGCCTGGCGGGGATAACAGTTTTTCTTTTAAGTTTAGGCTTGTCCGGTTCGCATTCCAAAGCTTTGGCTGCGGCCGGACAAAACAGCGGTTTTAGCTTTTCCCAAAGAAGCTTTTTTTCCGCCAACGCCAGTTTTTCCATCTGGCAGGCAGCGGAAACCGGAAAGTTGGGAGGCCGGACTCTGTCCCAGGTTTATGCCGGTTATAAATTTTCTCCCAAAAAAGACGGTCTTGTTACCGATCTTTGCGGTTATTTTTCGGGAAATAGAACGGTTAGCCTCTATGACGGCGCGTTTAATTTATTGGTGGCCGCGCCGGTTGCGAGCAAGGAAATGTGGTCGTGCGTTCCGATTCCCTCCGTATCCTTAAGGCAAGGAAATGATTACTATGTCGTTGCCGAGATCGACGCAGGAACGATGTATTACCGGTATCTTGCGGAAAAAGACCTTTTTCCGGTTTTCTCCCACGATATTGAGATTAAGGAAGGGGTTTGGCAGACTCTTTATGAACCTTTCGGCGATAATTTATCCGTAGACCGGCGCGCCGCTTACGGTCTTGTCGATATCAGGTTTAAAATCGGAGCCATAGACAAAAAAAATATTCCAGAAGAGGAAGTCTCTGGGTTGGCGGAAGAAAAAAACATCATTAAAAACTGCGCCGGAGGCCTTTGTGTTTATTGTTCAAAAAGCGGCTGTTACGAAAAAAAATTAAACGGAGAACTCCGCTCCTTTGCTTATCTTGAAACCTGCGCATACGGTACTTGCGTGAGCTGCGATAGATCGGGTTGCAATTCGGTGAAGGCTGGCAAATGGAAAGGAGAAGGACGGTTTTTTTTGAAAAATTGCGTTGACGGCCGATGCGTCAACTGTTTTAACGGTGAATGTTCGTTGTCCGGGGCGATTTTGGCTTATGAACAAAGTTCGTCGTGCCGCGACCGGTTCTGCGAAGCTGATAAAATTTCCGCCGGCGCAAAGTCATATAACGGTGTTTGGGGGGGGTGCCAAGAGGGCAGCTGCGGCCGCGGCGGTCTATTTTTTGAAAGCGAGGCCGGTGAATTGGGAAACAAAACCGTCTCTTGCGTTCCCGATATTCTGACGGCTGCCAGCCACAAAAAAATCGAAAACACAAAAACAGGAGATTCTTACACAATCAATTGCAGCGAAGGCGTGTGCGATCTTTGCACCGATCTAAATTGCGTAAGAATCGGAATCGGATTAAAAGAGGAAAGAGACGCGATTATTGACCAAACCGATGATGATTTAGGGCAACAGCGGGAAAAAACGATGGCTGTAAAGACAGGAGCCGATGACAAAGAAAATGAGCCGCCGGCAATCTATAATTTAAGGCCGAAGGGCCAGGTTTCGGGTTCGTTGGCGACGCTTTCCTGCGATACCGACGAAGATTCGTTTTGCAAGTTATGCGCAATCGACCATTCATTTTCGGAGATGTGCCAGGCTTTTGCCGAGACTGGAGGTACGCATCATTTGCAAGAATCCGTCCCGGTTTTCGACGGGGTTTATAAATATTACGTCAAATGCCGGGATCGTGCCGGAAACGAGAATCAGGTGTCGTCGCAAATAAACTTTCGCGTTCTGACAGAAAAATCCGGGAGCATTTCGGATTTAGAACCGCCTGTTGTCGCATCGCCGTCGGCTAAGATTGAAGCCGGTTTTCTCAAGATTGAAGCGGCTGTTTTTGACAATAGCGCCATTAGCGAGGTGAAGGCGAGAATAATCGACGGCGAGGGCGGAGTTTTTGCCGTTGTCTATCTTGGCGACAGCGGAGAAAAAGGCGGCCGAACCGCCTTAGACGGATCCTATTCCGCAAAATGGCTTAAAGACGGAAAAAATCTGGAAAATACGCTGGTTGAGATCGTCGCGACCGACAGTTACGGTAATTTTTCATCCGTTAACGTAGAAATTAGCGGTTCAAAAGGAGTTTCCGCTGGCCGGAATGGCTTTTTGAAAAACGACGGTGAGAGCAAAGCGTTGGTTTTAGATTTTAATTTTTACGGCGGGGAGATGTTTTTGAACGCCATATCAACTGGATTTGCTATACCGGATCCGTTCCCGGCGGGTCCGGTTTATCTCGCGAGATTGATTGGCTCGAATGGGGAGGTTCTGGGTACTTACGGTTTGAACTTTCCTTGGCGGCAATGTTCTGACGGAGCGGCTGATTTAAGCATGGTTAGCGGGGAGACGACAACTTGTTTTAATGAGGCTAAAGATTACCGCGCTAACCTTCCTTATCGGTCCGAAGCGGCAATGGTTGATATTTATGATCCGGACGGAAAGCTCTTATTCAGCGTTCCGATAGCCGATCTTGAGAGTTTTTGCGGGAATTTGGTTTGCGAGAGGGGTGAAAATGGCGGAAATTGCGAAAAAGATTGTTCTTCCGGCGCCAAGGACGGATATTGCGAATCAATAAATGACGGTTTTTGCGATCCCGATTGCGCCGATGGCGCCGATGGCGATTGCAGCAAAGGACCAAAGACCGTCCTTGCGGCGTTAACGGCCGCGGCGGTAATGCCAATCCTTTTAGTCGGGATATTGATGCAGAAAAGGTCGCTTGCGTCTCGTGCCGAGAATCATTCTTTATTCCGGCCATAAGCCGCTCCCGGAATCCTTATGTTTTAGGCAAACACATTTTGCACTCTCAACGCCTCATTGGGAGTGAGTCCGTTAAGAGCGCAATGCTCCAAATTA
>JAKLGH010000008.1 GCA_022710775.1 Patescibacteria group bacterium | reverse complement strand
ATTACACATGGGAATCGATCTCAAAACTCCGGAAGAAATACTTCAAAAGTGATTCCAAGGTGCTGGTTAGAAAACGGGGGAGAGGATATTTGATTTCAGGCGGGCTTGGCAATGCGTTCGCGCAACCGAACGCCGCGAATTAGTGGAGGATTGACCTTAAAAAAGCGAATTCTTGAGGTTAAACCTTCACGAATTCGCTTTTTGATTGGCGTTTTTTTTCCATGCTAAAAAAGCCGGGAAGCGGCCTGCCGCAATCAATACCAAAAATAAGGTTTAGGGTTTGAATTCGTTGGAGATGATGATGGCGGTGGCCACTTCTTTCATGGATATTCTTTTATCCATGCTTTTTTTGTGGAGAAGCTTATAGGCCTTGTCTTCGGAGAGGTTGTATTCCTTCATCAGGATGCCTTTGGCTTTCTCAATGACTTTCCGGGTTTCCAGCGCTTCTTTTAAAGCTTCTTTTTCCGAAAAAAGCAGGGCGTTTTCGATGGCGCCGCCGGTGGCTTTGGCGACCAGCTCAAACAAAACAACTTCGTTTTTGGAATACTTTTTTGGCTTGGAGTGTTGGACGTTGATAACCCCCAAAACACGGTCGCGGTAAATGATCGGAACCGAGAGAAAGCCTTCAAATTTATCTTCGGGCAGGCTGTTGACGAATTTGAACCGTTTGTCGTCGTAAGCCTTATTTTCAATGGCAACGGTTTTTTTGTTGCGCGCCACCCAGCCGGTGATGCCTTCGCTTAATTTCAGCTTGATGCTGTTAATCTCTAGCGGCTTTGGATTCAGTGAAGCCCGGAGTATCAGCGTATCGCCGTCGACAAGATATAAAAAGCAGGAATCGGCCCGGGTGACGCCGCTGACTATTTGCACGATGCGCGCCAAAACCTCCTTTAGATCAAGGTTGTAGCTGATGGTTTCGATGATCTCTTTCAATATGGAGAGTTCCTGGCTTTTTTTAATGGTGTTGCCGGTTTTTTTGGTCATGGGCGTAAAATTTTTTCGTTATCCGTCAGGTCAACGATCGTTGACGGTTTTGTCGGCGGCAAATTTCCGGCATCGATTACCAGATCGGGTTGTTCATTCCGGATTTTGAATTCCGCCAAAACATCGGCAATTTCAACATATGGGCCGGACCCAGCGATATTGGCTGAGGTTGCGGTTACGGGGAAATTCACCATTTTTAGCAAATCCAAAAGGAACTCATGGCTTGGAACCCTTAAGGCGATCTTTTTTCCTTCCGCCGCCGGAATGTCGATTCCCGGTTTTAAGTCCAGGACAAAGGTCGTTTTTCCGGGCCAGGCCGCGCGCAGTTTTTTTTGATCACCGGGGCTGACGGCCGCGATCGCTTCCGCCGCTTCGATGCTTTCAAGGAATACCGGGAGAGGCTTGTTTGGATCGCGTTGTTTGATACGGTAAACCTTGGCTACGGCCCGGTTATCCGTTGCGTTTGCCAGCAAACCGTAAACAGTATCGGTGGGGCAGATAACGTTTTTTGATGAAGCCAAAGCCGATGCCGCCTGTTTCAAAACTTTTTGACGGTTGTTAGCTGATAGATTGATTATATCCATAACAGTATAAGATTTGGCCATTAGGCCATTATTTAACTTTAAACCAGCTTTAAGTCAACCGCAAATCGAGTGGCTTAACGCATACGGCCCCGCGGTTAGCGGGGCCGTATTAAATAACCGGCGTTATTGTTGCACGCAGTAGAGTGCGCGCTGGAAGTTCTGGCAGGTTTCTGTCATAGAGGACATTTCATTCCACGCACAATTAACGTCAGTACATAGACCAGCCGTAGTGTGATAAAAAATACCACTCCAATTTACATCGGTTTTTGTCGGATCTCCGTAATAGGCCGTGACGCATGGATACACTTTATAATTAGACGTTACATTCGAGCCCGTAGCTCCCGGAAGGCAAGGCCAGGCTAATCCAAAGGCTTGAGACGCCCATCCGCAGATGTCGAGAACGGTATAAGTTCCGCTGCCCCCCGATATGAAATTTGTCCAAACGCTTTGAAGAACCGCGATGTTGCCGTATTCATCGTAGAGGATTGGGTTTTTTAACGGCAACGACCACATAAGCGCTCGGCTGCCAGCCACCTCCCGCCAATTGCAGTAGCTTCCGGTATATTGACCATTATAGAAGGCATAACCCAGAGGCAAAACGGTTTCTGGCAGATCTTCATCCAAATAGACCAAAGCTTTGTAGGTGCCGGTAAGGCCAGCCGTGCTGGCATGATCCTGGCATATAGCGTCCGCATCCGCGTTAGTTCTAACTTGGTGCCCTGTATATCCGGCACTTGTGACAAAAATTCTTTTACCCCCTAAATTATTGCCTTTGCAGTCCTCGTCTTTGCAAGTACCGCTTACGCAGGTTTGGCCGGTCGGGCAGGTGCCGCAGTTAAGCGATCCTCCGCACGTATCGTTTTGGCTGCCGCAGGTAAAGCCCTGCTGGGCGCAAGTCTTGGGTGTGCAAGAGGTAGCGCAGGTACCGCTTGCGCAGGTTTGGCCGGTCGGGCAGGTGCCGCAGTCAAGGGTATTGCCGCACCCGTCAGGCCAGGAGCCGCAGTTATAGCCCAAATTTGAGCAAGTGGTTGGAGTGCAAAGCGAAGAAAGAGGCGTGCATATTATTTTTCCGGAAACATCAATACCGGTTACAACCGCGCCAGCCGGGCAGGAACCGCTTGCGGTTCCTGATGCCGGTGTTTCCCAGCTCGCGAGCCCGACTGCGTTTGAAGTTAAAACCTTGCCGGCTCCCGGCAAGCCGCCGCGGATCATAATCTGACCATTGATATCAAGCTTGGCTGCGGGCGCGTTTGTTCCGATTCCGACATCCGTACCGTTATTGAAGATGACGCTGTTGGCTATCCAGCTAAATCCGTCATGCCTCAAGGTTTGGCCCAACATTCCGGCCGGCAAAGAGCCTGTGATACCCGCGTCCGCCGCCGTCTTCCAGGACGCCAATCCGGCGGCGTCGGAAACCAGCAGTTTGTTCAATCCCGGCGTTCCGCCCGTGATCTTTATTTGTCCGTTGACGATGATATTGCCGTCCTGGCCTACAATGAATTTATCGGCTCCGGCGTCGTTTTTAAGGGCAAAGCTGTCTCCGTCCTTGGTAATCCAATAATCAAGCCCGCCGCCGATGTTAAGATCGCCGGATTTTTTCTGCGGGTCTCCCGATACGTTGATGGGAGGATCAACATTGTCGTTGGGCGGGTTTGTATTTGGGTTATTCCAAGCCAGGACGCTGGAAACATAAGCGATTAAAGCTGTAATGATCAAGAGGCTTGCCGCTTTAATGTTTTTAGCAGTGGATAAGTTATGCATTTTAATAATATTATTGCTCCACGCAGTAGAGGGCGCGCTGGAACGCTTGGCAGGTGTTCAGTATGGATGTGGCCTGATTTTTTGCGGCAATGATATCAGTTTGAGCTGATCCTGTGACGCTATACAGTGTTCCGCTCCAGGCAACGTTAGTAGACATTGGATTTCCATAATAGGCGGTAACGCAAGGGGTGTAGCACCAAGTACCGCCACACTGGATTGCTCCTGCCCGGCAGGGCCAGCATGCGAGTGTTCCACTTGGAGGACATTGATCGCCCCAAAAGCCGGAACCACAGCTCGCAATAACGTTGTATGTTCCGCTGCCGCCCGATTTAAAGTTGGTCCAAACGCTATTAAGGACTACGCTGTTGCCGAATTCGTCGTAACGGATGGGATTGGCCAGCGGCAGCGACCACATCAATGCCCGGCTGCCAGCCACCAATTTCCAGTCGCAATAGCTGCCGGTATATTGACCGTTATAAAAAGCATAGCCCAGAGGCAGTGCTGTTTCGGGCAGGCGGCTACCCAAGTAAATCAAGGCTTTATAGGTGCCGGGCAAACCGGCGGTAGTTGCATGGGTTTGGCAGAGCGTATCGGCGGCCGCGTCGTTGCGGACTTGGGAACCGCTGTAGCCCGCACTTGTGACGAAAATTCTTTTACCCCCTAAATTATTGCCTTTGCAGTCCTCGTCTTTGCAAGTACCGCTTACGCAGGTTTGGCCGGACGCGCAATTACCGCAATTAATAGCGTTTCCGCACCCGTCAGTCTGGCTGCCACAGGCAAAACCCTGCTGGGCGCAAGTTTTCGGGGTGCAGCTGGCGGCGCATACGCCGGAAGCGCAGATTTGAGGACTCACGCAGTTTCCGCAGCTAATCGTGTTGCCGCAACCATCGGGCCAATTTCCGCAGTTATAACCAAGCGAAGTGCAAGTTGAAGCGGCGCAAATCGGCGGGAGATCGTCGCAAATGATATTTCCCGCGCCATCGATGCCTTTAACGAACTTATTCCCGGCGCAGGCTCCCGAAATTATCTGCCGTCCGCAAACCAGATTACCGCCGGAGTCGATGCCGGTAACGACAGTTCCCGCGGAGCAGGATGAAGCAATCACTCCGGCAGAGGGCGCTTCCCAAGAAGCCAGGCCGTTTGCGTCGGAAACCAAAACCTTGCCGGCTCCCGGCAAGCCGCCGCGGATCATAATCTGACCATTGATATCAAGCTTGGCTGCGGGCGCGTTTGTTCCGATTCCGACATCCGTACCGTTATTGAAGATGACGCTGTTGGCTATCCAGCTAAATCCGTCATGCCTCAAGGTTTGGCCCAACATTCCGGCCGGCAAAGAGCCTGTGATACCCGCGTCCGCCGCCGTCTTCCAGGACGCCAATCCGGCGGCGTCGGAAACCAGCAGTTTGTTCAATCCCGGCGTTCCGCCCGTGATCTTTATTTGTCCGTTGACGATGATATTGCCGTCCTGGCCTACAATGAATTTATCGGCTCCGGCGTCGTTTTTAAGGGCAAAGCTGTCTCCGTCCTTGGTAATCCAATAATCAAGCCCGCCGCCGATGTTAAGATCGCCGGATTTTTTCTGCGGGTCTCCCGATACGTTGATGGGAGGATCAACATTGTCGTTGGGCGGGTCGGTATTGGGGTTGTTCCAAGCCAGGACTTCGGAAGAAACAGCCAGAAACGCTGCAAACATTAATATTATTAATACGTTTAGCGGATTTTTAAAACTATTGAAATATTCCATATAAATTTTGAAAAAATGAAAAAATAATATTTACGAAGTTAAATGCATTCGTTTTTAAATATATTGGTTCATTTTATCCAATTTATCCGCTACTAGCAAATATATCCATTGCAACAGTTTTGCTCCGATTAAATAAACCCGGCCAATAATAGCACAGGTTCGGTGCGATCAAGCGAACTTAAGCCGAATTGACACTCCGTTTTTCTAAGTTCCTTCCATTAGCGTTCTTATCCTTTTCGCTTCTTCTTCGACGATCGTTCCGCTATATTCTCCGGCATGGGCCGACGACCCGGAATAGCTTGGTTTTTTTTGATCCAAATGAAGAGTGAAGACCAGATTTTCACCCTCGGATTTCAAGAAAAGATGAAAGCGAGGATAGCCGGACGCGCTCATAACGCGCGAGAATTCCAGCTCGTCTATGCCATTTTCGTCTTTTTTTGCCCGCTGGAATTGGTATCCAAGCTTTCGCGCCAGGTTATTGATATTGTCTTTTAACGGCCCTTTAATTGTAATTTTCATGTTATTGAGTTTTAAGATCAAAGTTGGCGACCAGGTAGCCGACGCCAAAAGGGCTCTCGTAAGAAAGAATGTCGGCCTGCCAGCCGATTTTCGCTCCTTCGAGGATGCCTAGCAAAAAACAAAAAGAACGCAAGCCGCATTCTCCAGCCTCAGGAAATTCATTTTCCAGGCCGATGATGGTTTTAACGTCGCTATTCTTTAGGCTCGCGACCAGTTTTTTGTCGAACAAGGGTCCTTGCTCGTGGAATCCGTAGGGACCGTCGACCTTGAGGCGGTGCGACAAGTCGCCGGACGCGATCAAAGCGATTTTATCCGCGAGATTTTTTAGTTGTTTTAAATAAAATTCGGCTCCTTTTTTGAAATATTCATCGGGCGGTTCCAGCCCGCAAAGAACCGTTATCACTTCGGGGGAAATCCCGTTTGCCAAAAAATGCAACGGCACATTAAAGCCCCAGTCCGGGTGGGGAGAAGAGATGACGATCGTTTGCGGTTGGATGGCCGCCAATAGGCTTCCTAATTTTTCCAGCGACTCAATGGTTTTAGCCACGGCCGAACGGTCAGTTTTTGAACCGATATCTGGCAGAAGCAGAGGCGGATGGGGGGAAATACAGGCGAAAGAGATCATTGGATTAGATAATAAGCGAGAAAGCCGGAAAAGCAAGAAAGCGAGAAAGCAAGAAGAGCAAGAAAAGCGAGGAAAGGGGTTAATCGACAATATTCAGTTCTTCGCCGCAATTTCCGCACTTGCCGTTTTTATCGTGGCGGCTGATGATATAACCTTCGCGTTCCACGCAGATTTCACCGCACGCGGGGCACATCGTATTTTCGTAGGCTAGCCCAGGAATATTGCCGGTATAAACATATTTTAAACCGGCGGCTTTACCGATATCATAAGCCATTTTCAGAACCTTAGCCGGGGTTTGGGGCAAGCTTTTCAGTTTCCACGATATCAGCCCGCTGAATTGGGTAACATGCCAAGGTACGTCTTTACCAAGATCTTGAGCGATGAACCTGGCAATGTCTTCGAGGACAAAACGCGAATCGTTTAAGGTTGGAATGACCAGCGTGGTTATTTCTATCCAAATGCCGGCGCGCTTCATTCTCTTGCAGGTTTCGAGTACCGGCTCGAGCCGTCCGCCGCAATTTTTTTGGTAAAATTCTTCCGTAAAGCCCTTGATATCGACATTGGCGGCATCTAGAAACGGGGAAACTAGATCGAACGCTTCTTTTGAAAGAAATCCGTTCGTTACCCAGATATTCCTGATTTTTTGCTCTTTAGCCAGCTTCATTACATCCAAAGCGTAATCCGAAAAAATCGTCGGTTCCACGTAAGTATATGATATGCTGGGCACGTTAAGGCTTTTGGCCAGTTCGATTATTTCCTGCGGCGAAACTTCCTGTCCCGGAATATCCTTCATCTTTTTCGGAGTTTGGGAAATTTCAAAGTTCTGGCAGTTTACACAGGTAAAATTGCAGCCGGCGGCCGCGATCGATAAGGTAAGCGAACCGGGCAGGAAATGGAATAGCGGTTTTTTTTCAACCGGATCCACCTGTACGGCGACAGTCCGGCCGTAATTGAGGGCGTAAAGCTTCCCGTTGACATTTTCCCGGACGCCGCAGGCTCCGCGGATTCCCGGAGCCATTTCGCAATAATGGGCGCAATTCAGGCATTTTACCCTTTTTTTAGCCGTTTTTTCATACAGATACGCTTCTTTCATAAGTTAATTCCAGGTTTTTTAAGTTTAAAATTTAAAGTTGCGTTTATGCCGTTGAACATAATCGTCTAAAGGCAGTTTTATTTGGCGCGATTATTGCTGGAAACAGTAAAGGCCCATATTCATGTTATCGCATATTGAATAGGTTTTATCGATCGCGCGGGCGCAGCCGCTTGCCAACGTATAACCCGTGCCCATAAAATAGGTTTTACCGGTTTGAGCGTCGCCGCTCCATCTTTGGGTAGCCGATTGGCTGTCTCCCGCAACCACCAGGGATTTCACGCTGCCGTCACTGTTTCTGATAAAATAGTCCCAAGTTGATGTTTTAGTGCAGTCTATCGACGGACCATTTTTAGCGGGTACTATATCAATGTGAGTCATGCAGGGCAGGCAAGTTGCATAAGAACAGCAAGAAAACAATCTGTCGGGCGTGTGGTTGCAGGCGGCCGTCGAATTATATAAGAGCTGAACCAGTGAAATATCCCAACTGCCGTTCCACGGTTTGATATTGGTCCAGACCGAATAAGACCGTTCGGTTCCCGTTTCATCGTATTTGATGGGATTGCGCAAATAAGGCTCAAATCCGTCGGCTACGGCTGGCTGGCAGTTATCACAGTTAAACATATCGGTTCGATCGTTGCCGACCAGGTTCCACTCGCATCCGTTTAGCGTGAGCCCGCCGTTATATATCGGTTTTCCGGCCGGAATAATGGTATCGGGCGTTGCGGCATTCAGGTAAATCATGGCTTTATACGTGCCTGAAAGGCCGGCAGCGGAAGCTAAGTTTTGGCAAAGAGTATTAGCGGCGGCATTAGTGCGGACCGAGGCGCCCTTGTATGTCGCGGAGGTGACAAAAACCCTTTTTCCTCCTCCGGGCACGACCGTGCAAGTGGCGGGATTGAATTTGGCGTCAATGGCGGTATCGGCATTCAACGCCACCGTGCACGTCCCAGTTCCCGAACATCCTCCGCCCGACCAGCCGGCGAACTTGGAACTGGCATTCGGTGTTGCGGTGAGGGTAACAGAAGTGCCTCCGCCAAATATCGAATTGCAAGCCGCCCCGCAGTTAATGCCCGCCGGACTGCTGGTTACCGTGCCGGCGCCCAGACCCGATTTCGTTACCGTAAGCGTGTAATTAGCAACATTAAACGTCGCTGTCACCGTTTCGTTGGCCGACATTGTCACCGTGCACGTCCCGGTTCCGGAACATCCGGCGCCCGACCAGCCAACGAAAGCGGAGCCTACATCGGCAGCCGCAGTAAGCGTTACCGACGCGCCCGAGCTGTAGTTAGCGCTGCATGCCGCCCCGCAGTTAATGCCCGCCGGACTGCTGGTTACCGTGCCGGCACCCGTGCCGGCCTTAGAAACAGAGAGCGCGTAGGTGATAATATTGAACGTTGCGGTTACGGTCGTATTTGAACTAAGCATTACCGTGCATATTCCAGTTCCCGAACATCCTCCGCCCGACCAGCCGGAAAAAGTTGAGCTGGCATTGGGCACAGCGGTGAGGGTGATGGTCGCTCCGGCCGCGAAGTTCGCGCTGCAAGCCGCCCCGCAGTTGATGCCCGCCGGACTGCTGGTTACCGTGCCGGCGCCCGTGCCGGCCTTAGAAACAGAGAGCGACAAAGAACAGGCAGCCAGGCTGATATGGCTTGGATAATGGATGCGGAACTCCGACCATTCCAGAGCGGTATTCGTTGGTACGAACGTGTCTTTAGCCGCGGCCTGGTTGGTAACCAAACGGCATTCGCTCCATTCGTTGACCGTTATGGTTGAGGCCTGGTTGGCCCGGTAGGAAGTGGCGGCATTTAAGTCGGCGGGAAACACTAGAACAAACAACAAAGCAAGAAAAATTAATTTTAACGCGTTTTTAACCATATAGTTTTGCCGTCATAATCTGATTAAATCTTTCGTTATTGTTGAACGCAATACAAACCTTTAATTAATGCATTACAGTGATCCATTATGCTTGGCCATACGCAACCCGGATATTTGGTAGACCAGGCATTTTGTGCCCACCAAAGCTTTCCGCTCCATTCTACGTTAGTTTTTTCTGAATAACCATAATATGATTGAACGCAGTTGGCCCATCGTGAAAGCCCCGAAAATTTAATGACAGCCAAGGTGCAGGGCCAAGAACTGGTTGGACAAGGATCGGTATCCACCGAATCGCAATAATCTATTGTTTCATAGGTTCCATCGCCATGGGATTTAAAATTAGTCCAAACATAAATAACAGCAGTATCGTGTCCAAATTCGTCGTATTGGATCGAACTTTTAAGAGGCAAGACCCACATGTCAGCCCGGCTGTTAGCCACTAGGTGCCAGTCGCAGTAACTGCCGTTATCTTCCCCGTTATAAAAAGCAAATCCGAGAGGCAAAACCGTTTCGGGCAGGCGTCCGCCCAGATAAATCAATGCTTTGTAAGTTCCGGGTAGCCCGGCATCGGTAGCCAAAGTTTGGCAATAATTATCGGCTATGGCATAGGTGCGCACTTCATTGCCTTTGTACATTCCTCTCCAGCTGGTGGTGAAAATACGCTTTCCGCCCGGGGGCGTAACTTTGCAATCAGGGTAACTAAAATACGCGTTTACCGATAAATCAGAGTCCATTTTTATTACGCAGTTGTTTCCCCCGGTGCAAGCGCCGGACCAGCGGGCGAATACCGAACCAGCGCCCGGAGAGGCCGTAAGCGTGACGGGAGCGTGAGCAGGGTAGATTTCCAAGCAGTCGGTACCGCAATTGATGCCGGCCGGATTGCTGGTCACCGTGCCTGTGCCAAAGCCGGATTTAGTGACCGTAAGAGTAAAATTTGTCAAGGTGAACGTGGCGGTAACGGTGGTGTCGCCGGTAATAGTGAAAACGCAGGGAGTTGTACCCGAACAGCCGCCGCCCGACCAGCCGGTAATCAGGGAACCGACATCATCATTGTTGGTTAGCGTTATACTGGTCCCGTGAGCATAAGTTGCCAAACACGTTGCGCCGCAATCAATACCCGCGGGGCCGGAAGAAACAACGCCAGAGCCGTTACCGGATTTTATTACGGTTAATTTGTAGATATTCACCGTGAATGTGGCCGTAACATCGGTATCATTAGCCAATGTGACCGTACAGGCTCCGGTTCCCGAACAGTCGCCGCCCGACCAGCCTGTAAAAGTGGAACCGACCGCGGGAGTGGCGGTGAGAGTTACTGTATCGCTAATATTGAATGTTGCCGAGCAGGTTGTGCCGCAATCAATACCCGCCGGACTGCTGGTTACCGTGCCGGCACCCGTGCCGGCCATAGCCACGGCGAGGGTTCTGTTGCATGCGTCAAGGGAAATGTGGCTGGGGTAATGGATGCGGAATTCCGACCATTCCAGGGCGGTATTGGTGGGGACAAAGGTATCCTTGGCCGCGGGCTGGTTGGTGACCAGGCGGCATTCGCTCCATTCGTCGACCGTTACGGTTGACGCCTGGTTGGCTCGGTAAGAAGAAGAGGTAAGGGCATCAGATCCGGAAATGATACCCAGAACAACAATGATTGATGTTAGAAATAGCGTTTTTTTCATAATCACTGATTTTTAGCCCAATCATTTGTTATGAGGTTGATTTGGCCAGGTTCAAAAAACGCATATTCTTCAATTTTAATGCCCGTTCGCGCTTCTTCTTTTTGGATCAAGTCTTTAAATGACCAGCCGTGCGCTATAAGGTCGATCTTAGCCGGAGTCGCAATCAGGTATTTTGGCGTATCGCCATCCCTGAAAACCGCGACTGCGTAGTATTTTTTTTGTCCGTTTTCCAACCAGGCATATTCCAGAACGCCGGCTTCGTAGCCGTTCCAATCCAGAAGAAAAGCCGTGAATACGGCAATATCCTGCGGTCCGCCCGAATTTTTTATAAAAAGTTCTTTTGGCGCCAGGGCAGTCTGGCTGCTGTCTGTGGTAATCGCAAAATTATCTTTGATATAAGCGGCAACTTTTTCCGGAGAATCAAGATCTTCCTTAAGAGCGTTGAATTCACGTTCCTGTTTATCCGCCAATTCAGAAGCGCCGCGATCAAGTATCGCCGTATCGGCCGGTTCAATTTCATCGTCTAAGGGCGCGGAAGCTATTTGCTTATGATAGAAGTATGATCCCGCCAACAATAAAATTATTAAAACAATTAACGCTAGAATTGCCATGCGCCGCGAGGTCCACTTGTTTTTTTTACGCAAAAAAAACAGTTTCATGGTTTTTACTGGCAATTGGCGCTGTTTTTAAGATCATCGATCTCTTGTTTCAGTTCCTGAATTTGCGATTGCTGAGTTTTTACCGCCTCGATAAGGGGAGCGATCAATTTTCCGTAATCGATCGATTTTAAACCTGTTTCCGGGTTTGTGGCAACCGCCTCCGGGAATATTTTCTCGACGTCTTGGGCGATCAGGCCGATCGAAGGAGATTGGTCTGCGACCCAATTGAAATACACTCCGTCAAGTTCCTGGATTTTAGCCAAGCTTTCCGCGATCGGACGGATGTTATTCTTTAATCTTCTGTCGGAGGTGTAATAAAAAGCCGGGGCCGAAATTCCCGTTGAGTCGATCGAAGCGACGGTCGTGCCGCTGGGTATCTGGAAAGCGATCGTTTGTCCGCTGGGAGCCTTAAGATAAGTGCTGCCCGCGAAAACATGGGAAAGTACGTTCTGCCCCAACACGAATAAAGCGTCCGCCGAATTTATATCCAATTTTCCCGCCGGGGAATTTGTTCCAATGCCCACATTGGTTCCATCGTTGGAGATAACGCTATTGGCGATCCAATCGGTACCGTTATGCCTAAGCGTTTGGCCGTTGGCACCGGCTGGCAGCGATCCGCTGATTCCGACATCCGCCGCGGTTTTCCAAGAAGCCAAGCCGGAAGCATCGGATACCAGAAGCTTGTTTAAACCCGGGGTTCCGCCGGTAATTTTGATCTGGCCAGCCACCTCAAGCTTGGATCCGGGAGCCGAGGTTCCGATCCCGATATTGGTACCGTCATTATAAAGAACGACGCTGCCAATCCAGCCGGTGCCGTCGTGGCGGAGGGTTTGGCCCGAAGCCCCGGCCGGCAAGGTCACCGGCAGCGCTTGCCAAGCGGCCAGACCGTTAATGTCGGATACCAGGACTTTATTGTTTCCCGGCGAGCCTCCGGTGATTTTTATCCGGCCGTTAACCGTCATGTTTCCATCCTGCCCGATAATTAATTTGTCGGCTCCGGCGTCATTTTGCAGGACGAAACTGTCTCCGTCTTTGGTAATCCAATAGTCGAGCCCGCCGCCGACGCTAAAGTTGCCGGCCTTGGTCTGGCTGGACGAAGAAACATTGATCGGCGCCTCAACGTTATCGTTGGGCGGAAATGAATTTGGATCATTCCAGGCGGCAAGCACTGTGCCAAGAATGCAGACCAGCGAGAGTGAACCGGCTGCCGCGGCCGCGGCCAAAACGTTTTTTTTCGAAAACAAAAAATGATTCATATTTGATTTTTTATGAATGTTTATTGTCTTTTTATCGTAAATAGACATCATTATATTATTTTATTATTATATTGCCGCCGCTACAAGGGGGGCGGCTGGGCTGCAAAGCCGGAAGCCTGGCTGGCAAAAGGAGGCAAACCTGAATCCAGAAGCAGACCCGGGCTTGCCGGGGAACCGATGGGTGGGAAGTCCAAAGGAAACATCCTCTGGCCGCCCCTCAATTCTGCGGGGTCTCCTTCGGTCGCAGCCCCGGGGATCGTAACCAGGAAGGCGAAATTTCAAATAAAAAAATATATAATCGATTTTTCTTAAAAATGCGCTATAATGAATAACTCTAAGGCACGCCGCCGGTAAAAGAACGAAAATCAAAAAAATGAACAATCTCCACCGCATCTTTTTGGCAATTAATCTTCCGGAGCGGGTAAGGCAGGCTTTATTCGATTACCAGGACCAATGGCTTGATTTGCCGGCAAATTGGACCAGAAAGGAAAATCTTCACGTAACATTGCTATTTATCGGCAACGCCAGCGACCAGGAAACGGCCGATATTTGCAATGCGGTTTCTGCTGTAGCCAAACGGCACGAGCCTTTAACCCTTGATTTTAAGCGGATCGTTTACGGGCCGCCCAAAAAAGTCCCGCCCCGGATGGTTTGGGCTAAAGGTTCTGCGTCCGCGGAATTGGCCGGACTGCGCCAGGATCTTGAACATACGCTCTACGACCTCGGGGCGGGCCAGATGGAAAAAAACGGGGTTCCGCAATTCAGCCCGCATATCACTTTGGCGAGGATAAACCAATTCGAAATCAGGAAAATGGATCCAGAAGAGGTACCCGGCATTGACGAAAACATTTCCATTTCTTTTACGGCCGAGTCGATCGAAGTAATGGAAAGCGAATTAAAAAAAGGAGGACCTGTCTATACCGTTCTTGAAAGCGCAACACTGGGAACCGAATAGCGCAAAGAAGGGAGACCTATGCGAAACAGAAAAAAAATTTATTTTATCGGATTGGGCGGGATCGGCGTTTCGGCCTTGGCCCGATACTATCTAAGCGAAGGCTGGGATGTTTTCGGAAGCGACATCGCGAAAAGCGAGATAACTGACAGCTTAAAAACCGCCGGCGCTTTTTTTTATGAAAATGCTCAAGACCTAAAAAAATTAAAGCCCGCGCTGCTGGTTTACAGCCCCGCGGTTCCCGCTGACAATCCGGAGCTGATACAGGCCAGGGGCATGGGTATCGAATGCTTGAGCTATCCTGAAGCCCTGGGCCGGATTACCAAGAACTATTTTACGATCGCCGTCTGCGGAACTCACGGAAAAAGTACAACTACGGCCATGCTTGCTCTCGCGATGGCCGAAGCCGGGCTTGATCCGACCGTGGTGGTCGGCACAAAGATCAAAGAATTTGGCGATACCAATTTCCGCCGGGGCCGTTCTGAATACTTGGTGATAGAAGCCTGCGAACATCTGGGCTCTTTTTTGAATTACTGGCCAAAGATCATCGTTGTTACGAATATCGAGGCTGACCATCTAGATTATTACAAGAATGAAGGTAATTACCGGCGCGCGTTTCTGGAGTTTGCTAAACATTTGGACGGCGGAGGTATTTTAGCGGTTAATGCCGACGATAAGAACGCGGCCGCGCTTATTAAGCAAAGCCGTAAAAATGATTACAAAATAATCGAATACGGATCGAGCTTGCCGGAATTCGAACAATTAAAAACCGTTTTGCAGGTTCCCGGAATTCATAATGTTTACAACGCTTTGGCTGCGGTATCGGCGGCGCGAATGCTCGGGGTGAAAACTGAAGACGCGATCAAAGCCGTTTCCAAATTCAAGGGGGCTTGGCGGCGCTTCCAGATTAATGAGATAATGATAAAAGGAGAAAACGTTACCCTGGTTTCCGATTACGGCCATCATCCAACCGAGGTGTCGGCTACGATCAGCGCCGCGCGTTTAAAATGGCCCCGCCGATTTATTACAGTTGTATTCCAGCCGCACCAATATCAGCGCACCCTTTCTTTATTCAGCGACTTTGCCAATGTTTTGAACGCGGCGCCGGCAGACCGGATCGTTGTGACCGATATATATGGGGTAGCCGGCAGGGAAGAAGCCGGCACAGCCAAAGTAAGTTCGAAAAGCTTGGTTGAAGCCGCCAAAAAAAAGTCGGTTATCTATATCGGCCGGAGCGTTCTGGCCGAATGGATCGCTGGCAATGTCAAGGCCGGTGAAGTGCTGGTAATTATGGGAGCCGGAGATATTTACGGCCTGTCGGAATCCTTATTTGGATCCGTTAAAAAAAATGTCTAAGTTTTTAGATACGGTAACCGTCATTTTTTATATTGTTGTTCTGTTCATCCTTTTGATGGCCAATTTGCCGGCGGTCAAGTCGGTGATCAGCTTTATCTTGGATTAACGCCAAACCTTTATTAATTTGTAGACTCCGGGACAAGCCCGGGGAACAAAATGAAGCCTTAGGCTTCCTGCCCGCAAAAAGCGGGCAGAAATGAGGAGGACTTAGGTACTCCGCCCCGCATCCTGCGGGGGAGGAAACATCCTCTGGTCGCCCCTCAATGCTTCGGGATTTCCTTCGGTCACCGCCGGGGGTTCGTACCCCGGGAGGCGAAATACCGATAGAAAAATATAAATTCGATTGTTGCCAGGACTGCTAGCTGGCGGTGGATTTTATTTGCCGGAAAGACGACAGCGATTCCGGGTAAAAAATCCAGCATGGCGGCGGTTGAATAAAAATATTAAAAATGAAAAAAAAGCATAATAGGTCAGAAACGGATTTTATGGTCAAGGCCAGCTTGGCGGCACTGGTGAGCGTTTTGCTTTTTGTTGATGTTTTGCGCAATTTTTACACCTATGAAGCCGGCTGGAGGCTGTTCCTCTTTTTTGGTTTTCTTGCTTTCAGCGTCGATTATTTGAAAATGTTAAAACAAGGGAATGTCCGGAAAAATAGCGAAGCAGGGCGCGCCGCCAAATCCGCGGCTTCGGAACACGGACAAGACGAACAGGAACATCTTGAGAACGCAAAAACGCAATTTATTTTGTCGACCCAGCATCATTTACGCGGCCCTCTTACGGTGGTTCAAGGCTATTTGAGCCTGGTCTTGGACGGGGCCTACGGAAGAATAAACGAAAAAGCCCGGACGAAGATCAAAGCATCCCTTGAAGAGACCCAAAAGATGATCAAGATCGTTAATGAATTCCTTGATGTGGTTAAATACCGGATGGACAATAATATTCCGCAAAAAAGCGAGATTGATATACCCGGCATGATCAAGGAAATAACCACCGATTTACTGGCTTATGCGCGCGCCAGCGACCTTTATTTGGACCTCGAAGAAGTTGGAATGCCGGCTCCAAAAGTTTTGGGCGAATACACGTCTTTAAAGGAGGCTTTTTACAATATCATCGATAACGCGATCAAATACACGGAAGAAGGCGGGGTAAAAGTGAAGATCGCGGCGGCAAGCGACTATTTGGAGATTACGGTGAGCGATACCGGCATCGGTTTGGAAGAAGCGGAAAAAAAGGACATTTTCTCAAAAACGTTTAGGAGGGGAAAAAGGGCCTGGAAAACCAATACCCATGGAAAAGGGATTGGATTATACCTGGCATCCCGGACAATAGCCAGCCATGGCGGGAATATCCGCGTCGAATCGGACGGTCCGGACAAAGGCAGCACTTTTTACATCCAGCTTCCGGCCGCCGACGGCAACGAAAAAAAATAAGACCGGACGGTCGGACCATCGCGGTTTTTAGAAATCAGGGCCATAGCGCCGGAATGAAATTTGCAGTAAAATACCATAAAGCCGATTTTTGGCAATTATCGACAATCATCAAAAAATTAAAAATTTTGGACAACAAATCTCAAATATTATTTATCGTTTTCATGGCTCTTATTACTGCCGTTGTCGGTTTTGCGTTTTATAAATATTACGTTTTATCCGATTATTATATTATCGCCCAGACCGCTTGCGACTTAAAAACCGAAAGATGTTTCATTTATGAGTGCGATCCCGAATACGATGAAGAATGCCTTAATGCTAGCCAGGAAGACCGCGTGAGTTATTATAAATTAATAAAGAAAAAAGCTTACAATATGCCGCCTTGCGAAACCATTGGTTGTACGGGATTGGTTTGCGACCAGGGCGAAGATTGCGAAGAGATATTCTGCGAAGAATCGAATGAAGCCGGGGGAGAAGCGTGCAGCGATCCAGGAGATTTCCGGTAGGACCATGTTTGATGATCGCCTCTAAATTATAATCTAAAAGCCATTCTTGGCCCGCCGATACTGTTTTGAGCATCGGTGTTCGCATTATCGGTTAATCGCCAATGAGCTTATGTTGAATGAAGGGAATAGAGCAAACAAAGAAAATCATTTGGAAGGCTGTTTGAACGTATATACGAATCTCAATCTGGCAAAAGATGAAATATGGCAAAGATGGAACAACAGAATTCTAAGGGAAAAGGTTAATCGTTATCTGAACGGGGATATCCCTCCTTTTTTAACGGACGGTCCGAAAGCTTATCTGGCTGCTCACGTAGCGAGCCCAAACTATGGTTTTTTGGAATATTTAAAGGCGAGCAAAGAAATGAATTTGCTTTGCGCGATTCCCGAATACAGGAAAGACAAGTACGTTTCAAAGAACGAGTGCAAATATTATATCGCCAGGCTTTTCCTGTATGGCGGCAAAGGAAAGAAAGGCGGCCAGAAAATAGAAACTAAAACGATAATTGATATCAGCGGATCGGAAGGAAAAAAATTTTCCGAAATAAAAACCGTCTGGAACGAAGATTTTATCGGTTTCCACCATAAGCTGCTTAATCTTCTGTGTCCCGGATTGCTGGCGAACATTTGTGACTTTTCGGACTGGATAATAAGGAACGGCGGCCGGCCCGTTGAGTTTTACGAAAAGTTTTTGTCATTATTCGTATGCAACGCCGTTTTGTTCGAGAACTTTTTAATCGGGAATAGAGAGGAGAGAGTTTTTTTTCGGGAAGTCGTTATTCCCAGTTTTAAGAGGGTGCAAAATATTTTCGGGGTCAAGCCGTTGATCGTGCCAACGGTTCCCTTGGAATCGCAAAATGATCTGTATTGGCAGTATTATCCCCGGAAAATAGCAACCGCGTTTAAAAATAGCCAAATCTAAAAGCCAATTATAAAAGCTAACATAAAAGACACATAAAATGGATTACAATTTAGTTTCAAATATTGAAATTTGCCATTTATACAAGGAAGCGGTTCCCATGTTTTTGATCTATTTTTCCCATATACCCGTCGCTATAGTTTCAATGCTGATCGGATTTTATGTTTTGTCCAAAAACAGGCAGCTGCTGGGCCGGATATTGTTTTCGATCACAACAGTTTTTTCTTTGTGGCTTTTTTTCGACCTTTTGATCTGGGAATACGGATACAACAGCCCGCTGACCATGTTTTCGTGGTCTTTATTGGGTATCTTGTTTGCGCTATTTTATATTTTAAACTTATATTTCTACTATGTTTTCGTGGATAAAAAGGATCTTTCCTTCGCGAAGAAATGCTTAATGGCTTTGCTGCTGCTTCCAACCTTGTTGCTTACTCCCACGGCTTATAATTTGACCGGTTTCGATCTGGTTAATTGCGAACCTATGGAAGGAGAGGCTTTCTTGGGATACTATTATTTCCTGGGGGTGATAGTATCCGTTTGGATATTGGCGCTTGCGTATTCAAGATACAGGAAAGCCGACAAGGAATTTAAAAAACAAATCTTATTGCTTACGATCGGAATTGAGCTGTGCCTCATGGCTTTTTCGTGGAGCAACATAATCAGCAGCATTACGCTGGATTGGTATATTATCCAATACGGGCAATTCGGAATGCCGATATTCCTGGCCTTCCTGGTTTATCTGATAGTGGAATACCGGGTTTTCAATATCCGGCTTTTTGCCACCGAGGCGCTGGTCGGCTCTTTGATCTTGTTGATCGGTTCCCAGCTTTTTTTCGTAATAAACCCTACCAACCGCATTCTGACCATCCTTGCTTTGGCCATCGCTGTTTTGATCGGATATTATTTGATCAAGGCTACGCAAAGCGAGGAAAAGCGCCGGGAAGAGGCTGAAAGCATCGCCGCGGAGGAAAGCCGGTTGAGAATCGAGGCGGAAAAACTGGCCAACGATTTAAAAAGGCTGAACGAAGCCAAGACCGAGTTTATGCTGTCGGCCGAGCACAATTTGCGTTTGCCCCTTTCCGTTATTAAAGGCTATATGGACCTGCTTTACGGAGGATCTTTCGGCAAGATTAACGCGAATGCCAAAAAGCGGATTGCTTCGAGCATGGAAGTGGCCGAGAAACTGATTAAGACGGTTGACGATATCCTTGATGTTGCCAAATACCAGATGGGCAAGGGTGAATTTATGAAAGAAAGCATCCGGATAGACGCGCTGCTGCGGGAAGTGGCCGATGAATTCCAGAGCTTGGCGGAAAATAAGGGCCTTTATCTGAAATTTGAAGAGCCGAAAAACGCGCTGCCGGAGTTGATGCTGGACAGCCGCCGGCTGAAAAGCGGCCTTTGCAATATCATAGATAATGCTATACGATATACCGCAAAAGGAGGCATAACGATGGAAGCCGGCGTAGAGGAAGACAGCATTGTCATTTCTATTTCCGATACGGGCATCGGCATGGATGAGGATGAACGAAGCGGCTTGTTTTCAAAAACTTTCGAACGGGGAAAGCGCGCTCAAAGCGTCCATGAGGGCGGAAAAGGAATTAGTATGTATCTTACCTCGCAGATCGTTGCCAGCCAGGGAGGAAAAATGCGCGTCGAATCTGACGGTCCGGATAAAGGATCCAGATTCATCATCACTATTCCCATCAAACAAAACGAAGGATAAACACATGGACAATCTAAATTCCCAATACGATCCAAAAATTACCGAGGAGAAAATTTACGCTTTCTGGACGAAAAAAGGTTTTTTTGACCCGGATAAAATAAAGCCCCGGCCCAAAAAAAATTTTTCCATAGTTCTGCCTCCTCCCAACATTACCGGAAGCCTCCATATGGGGCACGCATTGAATTCGGTGATCCAGGATATTCTGGTGCGGTATTACCGGATGAACGGGTATCATACGGTCTGGTTGCCCGGTACGGACCACGGCGGGATATCGGCGGAGAGCGTGGTTGGGAAAAAACTCCACAAAGAAGGTATCAACAAATTCGAGCTTGGCCGGGAAAAATTCCTGGAGAAGGTTTGGGAATGGCGCGAAGAATACGGAAACAAGATCTTGGCTCAATTAAAAAAAATCGGCGCTAGCTGTGATTGGTCGCGCACCGCTTTTACGATGGATCCGGGATATATAAAAGCCATCGATAAAGCATTCATCCATTTCCATGAAAAGGGCTGGGTATACCGTGCTGAGCGAGTGGTAAACTGGTGTCCCCGCTGCAAAACCAGCCTTTCCGATCTTGAATTGGAGCATTCAGAAGAGAAATCAAGCCTTTGGCATATTAAATATCCGCTGCTTGGGGATGAAAAAAAATTTGTCGTTGTGGCTACTACCCGGCCCGAAACCATGCTTGGCGATTCGGCCGTGGCCGTAAATCCCAAAGACATCCGTTATAAAGACCTGGTCGGGAAAAATCTGGTTTTGCCGATCGCAAACCGCGTGATTCCCATAGTAGCCGACAGCCTGGTTGATCTGGAATTCGGAACTGGCGCCGTAAAGGTGACGCCGGCCCACGACCTCACCGATGCCGAGATAGGGCGGCGCCATAATTTGCCCGTAATTAAGGTAATCAATGAAAACGCGCGGATGGCCGATGATGTTGCTGTTGCTTACCGGGGGCTCAAGGCCGCGGAAGCAAGGCAAATGATCGTAGAGGAGCTTACAGCGGCCGGATTGATCGAGAAGATCGAGCCTTATGTCCATCAGGTGCCCAAATGCTACCGGTGCAATTCGACCATCGAACTTATTCCTTCAAAACAATGGTTTGTGAAAATGGAAGACTTGTCCAAGACAGCCATCAAGGCGGTAAGATCGAATAAAGTGAGATTCCATCCCAAGCGCTGGGAAAAGGTATTTTTCGACTGGCAGCGGAACACCCGCGATTGGTGCGTATCCCGCCAGCTTTGGTGGGGGGAGCGGCTTCCGGTTTGGTTCTGCCAAAAAGAACCTGATAATTACGTTGTATCCGCTCGCGAACCGAAAAAGTGCCCGTTTTGCAAAAAGTGCGCGATGGAAAGATCAACGGATGTTTTTGATACCTGGTTTTCATCGGCTCTTTGGCCGTTTGCGTCTTTCGGCTGGCCCAAGGCCGCAAAAGACCTGGATAATTTCTTTCCGACCTCGGTTTTGAGCACGGCGCGGGACATTATCAATCTCTGGGTGGCCCGGATGATTTTTTGCAGCTTGGAGCTTACCGGAAAAATCCCATTTTCCGATGTCATCATCCATGCCACGGTCCTTACCAAGGACGGGCGCCGGATGTCCAAATCTCTTGGCACCGGCATTGATCCGTTGCTGCTGATCGATAAATACGGCGCTGACGGAATGCGCTTCGGGCTGGCTTGGCAGATCACGGAATCCCAAGATCTGCACTTTAACGAAGATAACATGCTGGCCGGGAAGAAATTCTGCAATAAATTGTGGAACGCTTCGCGATTTGCGTTGATGCAGCTTCAGGGAGCGAAAGCCAGGGAATATTCCGCGGACACCGAACCGGCGGCGGCGGCAAAAGACACGCGCTTGATTTTAAAAAAGCTGAAAAAAATCGAAAAATCCGTTTCCAAAAAAATTGAATCTTACGCGTTTGGCGCGGCTGCCAAGGAGCTGTACGAATTCTTTTGGCATGATTTTTGCGATATTTACATCGAAAAGGCCAAGGTCGCGATCCGCGACGCCAAATCGCCGAAAGAGGCCGACAATTTGCGCGCGTCTTTGATATACGTTCTCGCGAACTCGTTGAAGCTTTTACATCCGTTTATCCCTTTTATTACCGAAGAGATCTATTCGATCATTCCGGTTAAAAACAAGAAACCCCTGATAGTTGAAAATTGGCCCAAGATTTAGTATCCTTGATTTATTGGGGGAATGACCAAATAATCTTAGGTCTTATATAGGTCTTATATATGAAGAGAATATTTATCAATGAAACGCCGAATAAAATCGGCGAAAAAGTCCGTGTGTGCGGCTGGATCCAGACGGTGAGAACCCATGGCAAAATAATTTTTTTCGATTTGCGCGATAAAACCGGCATTATCCAGATCGTTGTCATGCCCAATAAGGAATTTTTTGAGCAGGCAAAAGAAGTGCGTTCCGAGTGGGTAGTTGCCATTGAGGGTACGGTAAACCAGCGGCCCCAGAACATGGTGAATGACAAGATCGAAACCGGAAAAGTTGAAATGCTGGCCGAAGGCCTGGAGATATTTTCCAAAGCCGAAACGCTGCCTTTTCCCATAGACACCGACGGCTATGATATAGATGAAGAAAAGCGGCTTACGTACCGCTATCTTGATTTGCGCCGCTCCCGGCTGAAAAGGAACTTGACGGAACGCCACCGTGTTATCAGTTTTATGAGACAATTTCTAACCAAGGAAAATTTTATCGAGGTTGAAACACCCATGCTGACCAAGTCAACGCCCGAAGGCGCCCGCGATTTCGTTGTTCCGGCCCGCATTCAGCCTGGCAAGTTCTACGCGTTGCCGCAAAGCCCCCAACAATATAAACAGCTGCTGATGGTCGCAGGCATCGAGCGTTATTTCCAGGTGGCGCGCTGTTTGCGCGACGAAGATCCGAGGTCAGACCGGCAGGCGGAGCATACCCAGCTTGATGTTGAGATGTCGTTCGCCAGCCAAGAAGAAATTCTGGACTTGGCCGAACGGCTTTTTACCAGCCTTGTTAAGGAGCTCTATCCGGAAAAAACCATTACGCAAACGCCGTTCCCTCGCATGACCTACAAGGAAGCGCAAGAACGTTACGGAACCGACAAGCCGGATTTGCGCAAAAACAAGAACGATCCTAATGAATTGGCATTTTGTTTTATTGTTGATTTTCCTATGTTTGAGTGGCTGTCGGGCGACAAGAAATGGAACGCGATGCACCATCCTTTCACTTTGCCTAAATGCGACGATCCGGAACAGATCAAGGCCCATCCGGAGGAAATCTACGCCTATCAGCAAGATATGGCGCTGAACGGGTTTGAGATATTCAGCGGCAGCATCAGGAATACCAACATGGATACGTTCACGGCAGTATTTGAAGTGACCGGCCACGCTCCCGAGGAGGTGAGAAAAGAATTCAAACATTACTTCGAAGCTTTTTCCTATGGTGTTCCGCCGCATGGAGGGATGGCGCCCGGAATTGACCGTTTTTTGTCGGTGATCATGAACGAACCCAATATCCGCGAAGTGATTGCTTTTCCGAAAACCGGCGATAACCGCGATTTAATGCTCGGCAGTCCCGCTGAAATCGAGGAATCGCGGCTGAAAGAACTTCACATAAGAACGGAAATTCCGAAAGCTGCCGATAAACAATAGCATTAATGGACACTCAATCAACTTTCTGCGAAGAGGAAATGAAAAAAACATCGCCCAACAAGCGGCGCGTTGTTTTTTTTATGCAAGGGTTTATCTTTAGCGCGCTGGTTTTCTGGAGCTTGAATTCGGCGCAGAACGGTCTGGAAAGTTATTTATACGCCGATATCAGCCGGCCGATCGCGAATCTGGCGCTGGCGAGTTCCGCGCGTTCAAGCGAGGCACCTCTGGAAATAAAAGCCAAAGCGGCGCTGGTTAAGAAAATCGGGGCTAACGGCCGGGAGAAATTTATATACAAGCTTGATGGGGACGATCCCATACCTTTGGCATCGCTGACCAAGCTTATGACCGCGACCATTGTGCTGGAAAACAAAGACCGGTACGATTACGATGAGTTGGTTTTAGTTTCGTCCGCCGCCGCTTCCCAAGATGATGTTCCGGTCTTCGGTAATTTAACGGCTAAAGATGAGTATACGATCAAGGAATTATTGGAATTAATGCTCCAATATTCCTCCAATGATGCCGCTTTCCAGCTGTCGGAAGTGATCGGCACCTCGAACTTTGTTGATAAAATGAACAATAAAGCCGCGGAGCTGGGATTGGATTCGACTGTTTTTTTCAATCCGTCCGGCCTTGATTTAAGCAATGGCGACACGAATATGTCCTCTCCCAAGGATATGGTTGATTTGACCGAGTATATTCTTGAAAACCATTCAGAGATTCTTGAGATGACCGCCCGGATGCCGGCCTATCTGACCGTTAACGGAATCCATAGCCTGGAATTTTGGGACGGCCAGGTTCTGGTTGGCGGAAAGACAGGCTATACCGCCAAAGCCGGAGGGTGCATGATCGTTGTTTCGCGGAATTCGCAAAACACAACTTACATCAACGCGGTTTTTGGAGCCGATTCCGCCGAAAGCCGCGTGCGGGAAATGCAAAAATTGATCAATTTGTCCAACAATTAATTAAAGATAATCAATGACATTGGCGACTTTTGAAGTTATCAGAATACTGGCTTTTTCGGCAATTGCCGCAATTACATCGCTGGTAATTTCTCCTTACCTGATAAATTTTCTGTACAAAATTAAATTTTGGAAAAAGGAAGCGCGGCTAAAGGCAATTTCGGGAGAAATTGCTTCTGTATTCCATTCGTTGCATAAAGTGAGGGAAACAACCGTGCCGCGCGGCGGCGGTATTATGATCTGGACTTCGGTCGCGATCGTTGCGGCGCTGTTTTGGGCATTATCGTTCGTGCCGAATCCCTGGTGGATGAAATTGCTTGATTTTATGTCGCGCAAGGAAACCTGGCTGCCGATGTTCACTTTGATCGTCGGATCATTGGTTGGTTTGTTTGACGATGTGCTTACGGTGTACGGCGGCGGGAAATATATCGGCGGCGGATTGAGTTTTTGGCGGCGGATGGCAATCGTTTCCGCGATCGGGCTGATCGGCGGCCTTTGGTTTTATTACAAACTCGACTGGGTGACAATGCATATTCCCCTTATTTATAATTTTCCGTCCGGTATCGATATTTACATCGGCTGGTTTTATGTTCCTTTGTTCGTTATCGTGATGCTGGCTGCCTGGGCCGGAGGCGTCATCGACGGATTAGACGGCTTGGCTGGCGGCACTTTTTCGGCAATTTTTGGCGCTTTCGCCGTCATTGCGTTTGTCCAGGGCAAAACAGATTTGGCAACTTTTTGCGCGATTATTTGCGGAACGCTTTTTGCTTTTTTGTGGTTTAACATTCCTCCCGCCCGTTTTTACATGGGCGAGACCGGAATCCTGGGATTGACTTCAACAATGACTGTGGTTGCTTTTTTAACTGATTCAATCGTGGTCCTTCCAATTATTGCTGGCTTATTGGTGCTGGAGACCGGATCAGTGATCATTCAACTGCTGTCCAAGAAATTCCGCAAAAAAAAGATCTGGCAATCGACTCCGATCCATCACCATCTGGAAGCCATTGGCTGGACGCCTTGCCAGATTACGATGCGTTTCTGGCTTATTGGAATAGTGCTGGCGTCTTTAGGCGCGGCCATAAAACTGCTTGGTTAACACTATGGATCTTCAAACCTTGCAAAAAAGGTATCCTAAATTGATTTATAGCGGGTATTCCTGGGTTTATGCTGACGGCGCCCTAAAGGCGGCGTTTAATTTTTCTATCCAACCAAACCTGCTGTTTGAGCCAAAGTTGTCGATCGAAAACGTTTCTGCGGCCGCGGTAAAAAAATTGGGCAAGGACGGCCTGGATAATCTTGTCTTCCACCTTGGCCTGGCCGAAATACCAAGTTATTGGAAAACGGCCGCGCCCAAAGAGATTGTTGTTGAATGCGGTTATCTCGATTCTGCCCAGATCCGTTTTTGGAAAGGATTGTTTTTAAACGGCATGGGCCAGTTTTTTTACGAGAACGGATTGAAACCGTTTTCGCCGGTTTTCAAAATCCAGGCGTCCAAACCCGGGATTTCCCCCGCGATAAGAAAAAAATTCAGCCCCGATTTTTTAGTGCCGGTCGGGGGAGGGAAGGATGCTTTGGTAACATACGAAGCGGTCAAAGCCGCGAAAAAAAAGGCCGCAATATTCGTGCTGAACGCAAACGCGCCGCTTCAAAGACTGGTTAAGGCGACCGGCGCGGAGGATATCAGGATATACAGGACGGTTGATCGCCGCCTTTTTACATTGAATAAAAAAGGTTTTTTGAACGGCCACACTCCGTTTTCTTCCTATCTGGCGTTTCTCAGCGTAGCTTTGGCCGCTTTGTTCGATAAAAAATATATTGCCATATCCCAGGAGCGCAGTTCCAGCGAGGGCAATGTGGAATACCGGGGTCAAAAGATCAACCACCAGTATTCCAAAAGTTTTGAATTCGAAAAGAAATTCCGGTTTTATTCAAAGAAATATTTGGCGGCAAATATAGAATTTTTCAGCAGCTTGCGGCCGCTGTATGAGATCCAGATCGCTAAGATTTTTTGTCGTTTTCCAAAATACTTCCCGTATTTTTTAAGCTGCAACAAGCCTTACCGGATAACGGATTCCTCGCAGGCCACTTGGTGTAAAAAATGTCCGAAATGCCTGTTCACTTACGCGGCTTTATATCCGTTTTGCGCAAAAGAGCAAATGATCAAGATCATTGGCGCTGATCTATTTGAGGACAAAGGCCTTATTCCGCTGATGGAGGAATTGGTGGGGGAGGTGAAGCCTTTTGAATGCGTCGGAACGCGCGCCGAAACCGCAGCCGCTTTTTACCTTTCCTTGAAAAAAGAAGAAGGCTATGGCAGCCTGCCGCCGGTTCTGGAACATTTCAAAAATAATATCTTGCCTAAATATCCGCGGATCGAAAGCCAGGCCAAAACCCTGCTTTCCGCCTGGGATAAAAGAAATTTTATTCCATCGCCGCTGGCAAAAGTTTTGCGTTCTTTTTTGCTTCGATAGTTTTTCGGCTTGGGCCATATTTTGGCCCATATTGAGGCGTGCGGATGAAAGTCAACCGGCGGGGTTTACATGGCCTTGACAAAATTAAAGCTAAGTCTTATATAAAAACCAGTAATTTTTAAAAAGGAAGGCGATAGAGTTGAAATTTATTTTGTTGATCCTGCTGTTCGCGGCATGCGCGTGCGGCTGCGGCAGCGAACATAATGACGGCTACGAAGAAAAAGTAATTCTGCTTGATCAAAGCATCGCGCGGCACGCAGCCGAGCACGGAATTGATTTTAAGAGAGCGGATGATGTAACAAATATCTGGGTAGGTCACGTTGCTTTCGGCGGGGCCGGCGGCGCCGCAGTTCCCGAAATAAGGCAGAACAATTTAAGCGCTTTCTTGAACGAAACGATAAATCTCAGCTTGGATACCATCAGATACGTCGATGTTCTGGATTTGCCATGCTTGACCAGGAACTTTTATGCTTTTAACAAGCGCGGCGGTCCATGGGTTACCCGGTCGGAGACATATTGCATACTCGAAGGAGGTTATGTTTTCAAAGAATTAAACGCGACGGCGCTGAGATATAAAACAAAGAAAACGGACCTGACTTGGTTATTCATTTTAATTATCTTATTGCTTGCCGGGCTGGCGCTCCACGTATTAGGCAAGACATTTTAAATGTTGCGGTCCGCAACATTTTTTTTGCGCGCCGGCGTTCTTGACAATAATGGAGAAAACCCAATAATACAAAGCGGAGGAAAAATATTGCGCCTTAAAAAAAATCCGTTGACGCCCGACGGCCTCAAGTCTGACTGGCTTGAAATTTTGCCCAGGATCAATGCCGTGTTGGCAAATTACCGCGGAAACGAGTGGTTTTCAAAGCTTCTTAATATTTCGCGGGATTGGACCGATGCTGAATTGAAAAAATCCGTGCCTCAATCTCCCGAGCTGGCTATCAGCCTCGTTCTTGATCCGCTGGCGAAAAAAGATTTTTTCCGGCTTTTGATCGACACGGCTGATCCGGAAATGAAAGAAGAGATCTTCCGTCTTAGGGAAGAGCTTGCGGCTTTCCGCAAAAAAATCCGCTTGGTCAAATGGATAAAAGTTGACGGACGTTAGAAAAAACCTCTGAATCTTCCCAAAAGGAAGATTTTTTGTAAAAACAGGTATTTTCCCAATTGGCAATATTCTGCTTCAATTCAGGCTTAATTTGTGATAAATTGGATATATTGCATGAACAAACAAACCATCAAAAAAAGTTTTAAGGATAAGAAAATCCTGATTCTGGGTTTAGGCCAGGAAGGCTTGGACAGTTTTTTGTTTTTCCGGCTTCTTTTCCCCAAGATGACCATTGGCCTGGCTGACAGAAACCCATTGGAACGGCTGGATCCAGTTTTTCAAAAAAAAATCGCTCAAGACAAGCGCCTGAAGCTTCATTTGGGAGAAAATTATTTGCAAGCCATAGAAAAATACGACCTGGCAGTTAAAGCGCCGGGTATTCCGATCCATCTTCCCGAGATCGAGAAAGCATACGCCGCCGGCAAGATTATTTGGCAAACCAAGATTTTTTTTGATTTTTGCCCGGGCACGATTATCGGGATTACCGGAACCAAGGGAAAAAGCACTACGTCCGCCTTGATCCATGCCGTGCTTAAAAAAGCCAAAAAACCCGTAAAGCTTTTAGGCAATATCGGAAAGCCGATTTTAATGGATCTGCTGGGAGCTAAAAAAAACGATTTTTTTGTTTTGGAACTGTCCAGCCACCAATTATTCGGCCTAGGCAAAAGTCCGCATATCGGCGTTTTAATCAATCTATACGAAGAACATTTGGATTATTACCGTGATTTTTCGGAATACGCGGCTGCGAAGGCAAACATAGCGCTTCACCAGTCGGCGGATGATTTTCTGATATACAATTCCGGCAATGCCGAAACTGCGGCAATCGCAGAAAGATCCCGCGCCCAAAAGATCGCATTTGATAAGCGTGATTGGGATTTTAAAGCGTCCGATCTGCCGCTGATGGGGGAATTCAACTACCAGAACGCGAAGATCGCGGCAATAGTAGGGGAAATTCTGAAAATCGATAAAAAAACAATCGCGGCGGCGCTAAAAAAATTCAAACCTTTGAAGCACCGGCTTGAGCCGGTTGGAGTTTTTAACGGCATAGAGTTTTATAATGATTCTTTGTCAACGATCCAAGAAAGCGCGGTCGCGGCGATCGGCGGATTGGGGGATAGGGTTGAAACGCTGATTGCCGGCGGTTTTGACCGCGGCCAGCCTTTTTGCAAGCTTGCCGAAAAGATTCTGGACTCAAAAATTAAAACCGTAATTCTGTTTCCAACGACCGGCGAGCGCATTTTAAAAGAAATATCCGCTCTGGCCGGCCGGTCCGGGCGGGTCGCAAGATTCAAAGGCATCAAGTTTATTTTTTCTTGCACCATGGATGAGGCGGTGAGGGCGGCTTTGGACAATACCGCAGACGGCAAGATCGCTTTAATGTCTTGCGCTTCATCGAGTTTCAGCCTTTTTAAAAATTACGAAGAAAAAGCGCGTTTGTTTAAGGAAAGCTTGAAATCAAACGTAAAGAAAGCCAGCTGTCTTCCTAATCTGAAAAAACAATGATGAAAGTTGAAAATAAAGTACCCGATTATTTTCTTTTAATCGCGGTTATCTCGCTTTTGGTCATCGGAGTGCTGATCCTATCCAGCGCTTCGGCAATTTTGTCGCAGGCGAAATTCCACAACAGCTACTATTTGCTTGTCCATCAGATCACGAATGGCATTATTCCCGGCCTTATCCTGGGCACCGTCGCTTATTTTATGAGCTTGGAAAAGATCAGAAAAGTCGCCCCGGTTTGCCTTTTAGGAACCATTGTGTTGATGGCTTTGGTTTTTGTCCCCGGAATCGGCTTTTCGGCCGGCGGAGCGCAGAGATGGCTTAATTTCGGCACGTTTACGGTTCAGCCATCCGAGATCTTAAAGCCGGTATTTATTCTTTATCTTGCCAGCTGGCTGGCATCAAAAACCGAAAAGTCCCAAAAAAAGATTGCCAAAAAAGGATTTAGCGAAACACTTATGGGTTTCATGGCGGTTGTCGGATTAGTTGGTGTTTTTCTTATTTTCCAGCCCGATATCAGCACGTTTGGCATTATTACATTGACGGCTTTATGCATGTATTTTCTTTCCGGCACGCCGCTGAAACACACAGCCTTGATCGTTTTCCTGGGCGCGATCGGTTTATTGGCGCTGGTCGCGCTTGAACCTTACCGGTTCGATCGCCTGATGTCGTGGCTGTCGCCGGAAATGGATCCGATGGGGAACAATTTTCAGCCCAATCAAGCTTTGATCACCGTGGGTTCCGGCGGGATTTTCGGACAGGGGTTCGGGGCTTCCAGCCAAAAAGCCGCCCATATTCCGGAGCTTATCGGAGACTCGGTTTTTGCGCCGTACGCCTTGGAAATGGGTTTTGTCGGATGCGCGGTTTTAATCTTTTTATTTTCATTTTTTATTTGGCGGGGTTTTAAGATCGCCAAATTTACCGAGGATAAATTTTCACGCCTGGTGGTTTCAGGAATAACATTCTGGATTGCCCTGCAGTCGCTGATCAATATAGCTTCGACTTCGCGCTTGATACCGTTAAGCGGCGTTCCGCTTCCGTTCATCAGTTACGGCGGTACGGCTTTGATGGCGGAGCTGGTCGCGGTTGGAATAATGCTTAATATCAGCAAGCGGCCGCGGCTGTAATTAATGATCCGGCCTCGATAAATCAATTGATCGGGATTATAATTAAGCTAATCGGAACCAGATAAAAAGGCTTGGGGTGTTTAGCCAGCCAATAATCGCAATACTTATGAAAATCATATTCACCGGGGGAGGAAGCGGCGGCCATCTTTATCCGATTATCGCCGTGATCAGGGAATTGCAAAAGAGCTGTTCGGGAAAAGACCTGAGCATTATTTACATTGGCCCGAAAGACGCGTTCAGCGACGCGGCGCTGGCGGCGGAAGGAATCAAGATCAGGCACGTGGTCTGCGGAAAGATCAGGCGTTATTTCAGCCTGGCTGCTTTTTTGCAAAACATCATCGATGTTTTTGTGATGATACCGATCGGCGTATTGCAGTCTTTTTTTTACATTTTTGTTCTAAATCCCGATTTGGTCTATTCAAAATGCGGCTTCGGTTCTTATCCGATTACGATATCGGCCTGGATTTTAGGCGTTCCGATTTTTTTACAGGAATCGGATGTAGCTCCGGGTTTGGCCAGCCGCAAGGTTGCAAGCCAAGCGCTGGAAATTTTTTCATCGTTCCCGAAAACGGAATTTTTCAACCAGAACAAGCTTATTTTAACCGGTAATCCGATCCGGGAAACGGTATATTCCGGATCGAGGGCGGAAGCCAAAAAAACCTTTAATCTTTCGGGTACCCGGCCCGTCATATTCGTGGAAGGCGGATCTTTAGGCGCCCAGCGCATCAATGACAAGCTTTTGGACGCGCTGCCTTTCTTGCTTGGCAAGTACGAGATCATCCATCTTACGGGAAAGCGGAATTTTAAAGACGTAATAAAGGAATCGAAAGCTGTTATTAAAAGCAACGAAGCTTTTTACCATCCCATAGCTTACGCCGATGAAAACACGATCGCGCAGGCTTACGCGGCCGCTGATCTTGTTGTCAGCCGCGCCGGAGGGGGCAGTATTTTCGAGATTGCCGCCAACAAAAAGCCAAGCGTTATCATACCATTGCCGGAAGCGGCCCAGAACCATCAGGCAAAGAACGCGATGGCTTATGCGCAATATGGCGCCGCTTTGATTATTGAAGAAAATAATTTTACCGTTAATTTTTTTCAGGCCAAGATCAATGACCTTTTCGAGGATTCGCAAAAAATGCGAGCTATGTCGGAGGCGGCTGCCCGTTTCGCCAGGCCTAAAGCCGCCAAGATCATTGCCGAGTATATCAAAAGCTACTTGACCAAGCCTTGATTTTAGGCCATCATCAGGCAAGATAACAAGTAAGAAATATGGAAGAAAAAGATCAAACAGAAGCCAGGAACGGAAAAGTTTGCGTCCGTTTTCCTCCCTCCCCGACGGGACTGATGCACCTGGGCACGGCCCGGCTGGCGCTTTTCAATTACATATTTTCCAAACAGCATAACGGACGCTTGGTCTTCCGCCTTGACGATACCGACAAGGAGCGGTCTAAACCGGAATACATTCAGGACATCATTGATGGGCTGGGCTGGCTTGGCATAACCTATGACGACGGCCCTTATTACCAGTCGCAGCGAGGTCCGGTTTACGCCGGATTCCTAAAAAAACTGCTGAAAGACGGAAATGCCTATTATTGTTTTTGCTCTCGCGAGGACTTGGAAGCTCAAAGGCAATACCAGATGTCCCGGAGCGAGCCTCCGGTGTATTCGGGCAAATGCTCCGGAATATCCTTAGAAGAAGCAGAAGCAAGACTGTCAAAAGGGGAGCGGGCGGTAATCCGTTTCAGGACCAAAATCAAAAAAATCGAATTCAATGATATTGTCAGGGGTGAATTATCCTTTGATTCGGCCTTGCTGGGGGATTTCGTGATTGCCAAGGATCTTGATAACGCGCTGTACAATTTTGTTTCAACGATCGATGACAGTGTGATGGGCATTACTCATGTGATCAGGGGAGAGGATGTTCTTCCCAATACCCCGAAACAAATATTGATCCAGGAAGCGCTGGGTTTTCCGATTCCCGTTTATGCCCATTTGCCTTTGATTTTGGGCCCGGACCGGAGCAAGCTTTCCAAGAGGCATGGGGCGACCTCGGTCACCGAATACAAAAAAATGGGCTACCTTCCGGAGGCCATGATCAATTTTATGGCGTTTTTGGGCTGGAATCCCGGTACCGAAGAAGAGGTTTATTCGATTCAAGGCTTGATCCGCGATTTCTCATTGGAAAAGATCCAAAAAGGCGGAGCGGTTTTCAATGCCAAGCGCCTGGATTATTTGAACGGTTTTTACATCCGCCGGCATTCCGCGAAAGCTTTGGCGGAACTTTGCGTTCCATATCTGGCCGAAAGCGGATTGATCGCTTTAGATGAAGACGATAAAAACGCCTATGAGATCGTAGCGACGGGGGAGCGGATCGGTTTCGATTACCTGGAAAAGATCGCCGGATATCTACAGCCGCGCCTAAAAAAGCTGGCGGAGATTTCGGAATTGGCAGATTATTTTTTTGCCAGGGACTTGGAGACGGGTATCGACATGTTGAAATGGAAAGATGCCACGGCCGAAAATACCAAACTTGCCCTTGACGAATTAATTAATTTAGTTTCTAAAATTGGGGAAGGGGAATGGACCAAGGAAAAAATAGAACAGGCAATTCTGCCCGCGTCGGAAAGCTTTTCCAAAAAAATAAACAAAACCGAATGGGACCGGGGCTATTTGCTTTGGCCGATGAGGGCCGCGTTGAGCGCCAAGAAAATGTCTTTGGGGCCGTTTGAAATTGCCGACGTCCTTGGCAAGCAAAAAACTTTATTAAGGTTTAGGGCTGCCATAGATTCATTATCATTATAATATCCAATGCTTAGCGATTTTAAAGAAAGGACTGCGTATTTGCTGCTTAAACTGGTTATCTTGGCGGCCTTGATGGGTTTGGCGTTCCTGTATATACCCGACGATTTCATATCCACTACGAGCCGGGCCGCGATAAACTGGTCAAATTCCGTTCAAACTGCGGTTAGCAGGCAATATCCACTGGTGGTTTCCAAGGTTTCAACCGAGGCTGGCCAGCTGCGGGCCGAAATAGCGAAAGACGTGGAAAACATCAAGGAGCAGGCAAGATCGGCCTCCAGCGCCAAAATAAAGGCCAGTTTCAGTGATTGGATCGATACTCTTTTTAAAACCAGATAATTTTGGATTGTTCGGGCCTGGAGGGGAAGGATATTGACGCACCCATGCGGGGTGCTATTATTTATAATAAAAGGATTTAATTAACCTACATTAATTCAATCCTTGTGGGTTAAACTATGTGTTTGCGGCGAATCGCGTTCCCCTTTCTTCTTTTTTATGTTTTGAGAGAAGTGTCGGAGTGCGCTATTTTCTTGAAATAATTATTATTAAAATATTTATGAAAGAATCAAAACTGCCGATGATCTGCCATATTCCGGCGTATTTGGAATATTGCGACATTGAAAAAGGCTTATCCTCCAAAACCCAGGAAAACTACGCTAAATTCCTCCAAAAGTTCGTCTTATGGTTGAAGACCGCCAATAAGGAGGACTTGCTTCCCCACCAGCTTACGGCCGACGATATTTGGGGGTATAGGGTATATCTGTCAAAAAATTTGAACTCCAAAGGCAAAGAATTAAGCAAAGCGACCCAAAACTATTACTTGATCGCTTTGCGGGGCCTTCTTAGCTACTTTGCGGCCAAAGATATAGTTTCGCTGCCGTCGGATAAGATTTCTTTGCCCAAGGACGTAAGGCGCGAAAAAAAAGTGAAGTTTTTGACCTTGGAACAGATAGAGAAGCTATTGCTGGCTCCCGATGTTGAAACGCCTAAGGGCATTCGCGACCGGGCGATCTTGGAATCGCTTTTTTCCACTGGTTTGCGCATAGCCGAGCTGGTTGCCTTGAATGCCGAGCAATTTGTTAATTTAAAGCAAAAAAAAGATCTCGAGCTTAGTATTATTGGCAAGGGTTCCCATCCGCGCACCGTTTATTTTTCCGAGCGCGCTTTAACTTGGATAAAAAAATATTTGGAAGTAAGATCCGGGTATTGTACGCCCGAGGACAAAGCGTTATTTGTGCACATATTTTCAAAAAAAAGCGACGAAAACCGCCTAACAAAGGCGGCTATTGAGCAAATTGTAAAAAACTACGCTGTGTTGGGTGGAGTACCGCTATCAACCACTCCCCACACCCTCCGGCATTCCATGGCTACGGATCTGCTTTCCCAGGGCGTTGACCTGCGGTCGATCCAAGAATTTCTGGGTCACCGGAATATTTCCACGACCCAGATCTACACCCATGTAACAAATAAACGCTTGCGCGATATCCATCGCCAGTTCCATAGCGGAAAACGGTTGAAAAACGGATGATGGTAATAATCATTAACCTTTAATCATTAATCCTTAGCCAATGTTAAAGATCAAGGATCAATGATTAATGATCAATCCGCATTCTCGAATCCTTTCAGGAAAGCGTAGATATCCTTGCCGACGGTTTCTCCGTCGTACCCGCCCTCAAACACGAAAAAGGTTGGTTTGCCCAATTTGCCGATCAGTTTACCAATCTCTGAAAATCCTTTTGAGCTTAGGCCGATAGAGGCCAGGTCGCCATCATGAGTGTCAAAACCGGCAGAAACGCCTATCTGTTCGAATTTGGCAAAATCAAGGCTAAGAAGGGCATTTTTAAGCGTTTCAACATATAATCCGTCTCCGGATTTGTCTGGCAAGCCGAAATTTATGCAATTCTGGCGGCTGGTCTTGCCAGTCCAAGGGTAAATTCCCAGACGGTGGACGGAAAGGTAAGACACGTTTTCATCGCCCAAGAAAATTTCCTCGGTGCCGTTTCCGTGGTGGCCGTCAAAATCAATGATCAAAGTCTTTTTCCCTAAAGCTTTTACGGCGATGGCGATGTTGTTGAAATAGCAAAATCCGCGGGTGGTAACGCCAAGCGCGGCGCCATTGATCCCAACATGGTGGCCGGGCGGCCGCATCAGGCAAAAAGCGTTATTTTTGGCCGCGGCGATCGCCGCTCCGGCAGAAAGCTTGGCATAGTCGTATATTCCGCTGATAGCCGGGCTGTCAGCGTCGCCGATCTCCCCTTTTTTGACCGCTTTTACGTAAGCCGGGCTGTGGGCCAGGAGCAGGTCGTCGTCGGCGCAAGGTTCCGGTTTTATGAAAGTGAATTTTTTTGTTTTCAAAAATTTTACGGCCCAACCGATCCGTTCGGCGGTTTCCGGAGAACCCGGGCAGGTATATTCAAGGCAAATTTTGGAAAAAATGATTTTTGTGGTCATTCCCTATTTGGCCGGAGCGCAAAAGCTTTCCGGCGGATATTTAGTAAATGATATCAAAAAACCTTGTAAAAAGAAAAGCCAAAAAGAAGAATCGCCGGTCGGGCGATTCATAGGTTCTGCCGTGCTCTAACGGCATTTTCTATTTTTTCCTCTGATTCATCTGTCAAACGAATGCCTCTGAAAATACAATGCGTCACATTCAAGCCGTAGACGCGCGTTAAGTTATTGTTTTTCAGGTTGGCGAGCGTTTCGTTTTCAAGCTGGTCGGTAAAGAGATCTTTGGCGTATAAATTACTTGCGGCCTGATTGCAGGCGGCCGCCAAGATCGCTTCGGGCAGTCTTAGCTGAGTCTCACGAGCCGTACCGGGCGGTATGCTTTCGCCACCGGTTTGATTCCAAACCGTGGCAAAAAGCTTGCCGTTTTTATAGTCTCTTTGCAGCTCGCCCGCTTTGTTACCGTCTAAAATATATACTATATCCGCGTATAGTTCGGCAGCAAAGTCTTCGTTTGTTTTTATATTCGCGACCAGCTCTATTCTTTGTTCATCCGTGCTATACATGGTGATGTTGACCGATTTTGGCAGGACGTAAAAATGTCCGGGCGTAATCTCGTTAACATCAACAACACCGTTTTTCTCTTTTACTCCGACAAATCCCTCGGCCATATAACCGATCTGGTATAATGACATTATCAGGATCGTAATTACGGCCGCAAAGATTGCCGCGTTCCTTCTTTCCATCTAATTCACCTCTAAATCGTACTAATTATTATATATCAAATATTTATTTTGTCAAGATTTGGTAAAAACAACAGGCAAATTTGTGGGGGTTTGACCCAAAGATTTTGGATTGCGAGGCCAACCCTTCACTGATTTGCGGAAACGGTTAGCGCCTCAACAATCGCTTGCCAAAAAGAAGAATCGCCGACTGGCGATTCATAGGGTGAACATTTTATCCAATTTGCTTTGGGCTTGCCGGCTTATTTCCGGGTAACTCTTTTGCGTAACAATATTGCGCAAAGTCTTTGGATCATCGATCTTTTCCAGGATTTTCTCCCCTGCTTCTATTCGTAGTTCCGGCGCAAGCCGATAAACTGCATCGTAAGCGATCCTACCCTCAATATCGCTGTCTGCCAGTTCCAGCATTTTGAGCGCGGCAAATTTTCGTAACAGAGTTCCGGGTTTGGCTTTGCTGAGATACAGGCCTTCCCACACGTAGAAAGGCCGGTTTCGGCTAAGCAATTCTTCCCGGGCCCTGCGCCGGATATTTGAGCCGGAGCGCGCGGTATTGTGGATTTTTAGCACATCCATGAAGACGGTTTTTTTCAAAATGTCTTCGGGTAAATGAGCCAGGCTAGCGCCAATCAAATTTCCGATGCCGGCTATCTCGATTAAATCTTCGATTCTAAATATTTCAATATTTCCGGCGCCGGCCGGTTCGCTTTTAACGTTTATGCGTCTTCCTCCTTTAAGGTACGATTGATTATGATAACATTTTTTTATAGCTTGTCAATTAAGCTTGGCCCGGCGCGCGCCGCTAAATTAAAAGCCGCGATTTACGCGGCAAACGATCCGACTATTGACTGGATCACAAACAGGTTTTTTTCATCTTCCGTCATTTCGGGCAACGGCTTGCCCAATTCAGCCAATTTTTGCTCGGCCAGTTTTGAAAGCTTGGTATCCGGGAAACTGGCCCAGAAAAACCTCCAAGTTTTGGCGTCGTATCCTTTGTGGCCGATTTCCGCACAATGGTCGATGATTGCCAGTACCTCATCCGCTTTGCCTTCTTTTTCGGCGATCTCGTATAAGCTGTATAGTTTGTAGCGGTCGTAGCGGTTGTGCACGGCGCCGCGGAGCATTAGCTCGATAATTTTTTGCCGCAGATCCAAATACTTTTCCGGCAAATCCGCCGCCATGATTCTTATATCGCGCTCCTTAAGCTCGGTATATACGTTGTAGAGGATGTTAAAATCCATCCATGGTTTTTTGAGCCACCGCAACAGTTTGTCAAAGTCTTTTTCGCTTTTGGTTTTCAAGTAACTATCCAGCAGCTTGACTAATTCATCTGGCCAATATTTCCTGTCCATCCATGTCGCCTCCTTCTTTACTATAAGATTAACGGATTCGCGCCGATTATCATTCGTTTAAAGAATGTAGATCCGGTGGGAACGTTCGTATTTTTCAAGCTTTTCGATAAGCTTGGTCAAAGCTTTCGCCGTTTTTGAATTTTTTGGGGCCTTTGTTAGCCAGGATTTAAAAAGTTCCATATAGCGGAAATTGGCCTCGCATGGTTTAATTTTTTTGATTTTGGCCGCTATTTCCTCGTCGTTGGACCAGTTGTAAAGAGGTTTGGCGCAGGCGATATCGGCCAGCAAAATTCCAATTTCGCACGGTTCAGCCTCTTCTTTTTCCCAAGGCATTTATTTGGCCTCCTTTTTAAGATGCTGGTTCGATATTATCGTAATTGGCCGTTGTGTCAATGTTTTGGCCCGATCCGAAAAAAAAGAGCCGTTTTCCGGCTCGGCTGGCTAAAGCTTGCTAGTCGCGTTATTCTTTGGGAACGATTGATGCCAGCATTATCGGGCAGCTTGATATGGTAGACATTGGCTGGTCAAACTCGTTTTCCGGAATAGTGCTTGAATCTCTGATGAATTGTCTCGTTTGTTCTTGGAATTCCGGGCTATTGTATATTCGGTCAACTTCTTCCAATCCGCTTTCAAATTCTTTTTTCGGAATCACTTGATTCGGTATTCTTTTCCCTCCTATGGTGCTGGCTGAAATATTAGCCGATTTTTGCGCAAAGTCAATCCGGCTCAATTGGCAGGAGCAAAGCCCGCCAATTTGGCGGCTCAAAAATAAAAAGGCTGTTAAAGCCTTTAGGATGATTTGGCAAGCCCGATTATTATTAGCCCAATATTCCTACAACCGATCCTTTGCGCGCAGTATGATAATGATTGTCGGCGCTGCCACCTTGGCAAGCTTGCTGGCATTGATTAAGTTTTCCGACGAGCTCGCTCAATGCGCGGGCTGTTGCCGAATCCTCGGGGCTGTCCTTAAGCAACGATTCCAAAGTATAAATATATCTGGCGTTTTCCGCGTTGGCCCCGATGTTATTAACGATGCTCGCTATTTCTTCGTCTCCGGCCCAATTTCCCGATAAAACGGCCTTAGTCACTGCGGCTAATACCGCGCTTACCCTTTCCTCGCTTCCCAAGTTAGTTTTGGCGGCCATCTTTAAACCTCCGGTTTAAAAACACTGTTTTTGTTATCATCTGATTATGAAAATTTGTCAACAGCTACCTGTAGGTTGAATGCGGTTAGGCGTTGGCTTTGATCTCGATCACGTCTCCGTCCTGGACAATATATTCCTTGCCTTCGGTCCGCAGCAGGGCCCTTTCGCGCGCTTGCGTAAACCCTCCGGCCGATATCAGGTCGAGCCAGTTGATCACTTCGGCGCGGATGAAACACCGTTCAAAGTCGCTGTGGATCACGCCTCCGGCTTGCGGGGCCGTGCTCCCCTTCTTTAGCGTCCAGGCGCGGGTTTCGTCGGGCCCGGTGGTGAAAAACGTAATGAGGTTTAATAGTTCGTATGATTTCTTGATCAGCGTTTCCAGCTTAGAGTCTTCGGGCAAGCCAAGCTCTTTCCGCTCCGCGGGTGACAGACCTTCGGCGTCGCTTTCTTCGAGAATATCAATGATCACGTAAGGCCAGTTGTTTTTTTGGAAAGCTTCTAAAGTGGCAGGCGCTATTTCGTTTTCGGCGGCGTTGATCACATATAGCCGCGGCTTCATGGTGAGCAGTTGGTAGCTATCCAAAACTTTTTTTTCATCGGCGGTCCACTCGATCTCGCTTAAGATCCTTCCTTCTTCCAGCAGGGTTTTAGCTTTGGGCAGCACCTCCATTTCCTTGATTGCTTCCGGTTTTCGTCCGCGCACGTCGCTTTCGAGGTTTAAAACCCGCTTGGTCACGGTTTCCAAATCTTTTAAGGCCAGTTCGGTATCAAGAATCCCTTTGTCGCGCAATGGATCGATATTTTCTTCGGTATTGATGATCTTTTCGTTCTTAAAGCCGCGCAGAATATAAAGCGTAGCGTCGGTTTCCCGGATATTGGTCAAAAACTTATTGCCCAGCCCCTCCCCCTGCGCTGCTCCCTTTACGAGCCCGGCAATATCCACGAATTCCACCGTGGTATAGATTTTTTTCGCCGATTTGGTCAGTTCAGCCAGGCTGTCTACCCTATTATCCTGTACGGCAACCACCCCGACGTTCGGGTCGATGGTGCAAAACGGATAATTGGCGCAATCCACCTGTTTCTTGGTGATCGCTTTAAACAATGTGGACTTTCCCACATTGGGCAGACCCACGATTCCGACATGTAAAGACATAGTTATTGAGTGATCATTAATCCTTGATCTTTTAATCTTTGACCAAAAGAACCCTAGTTAAAGATTAAGGATTAGTGATTAAGGATTTTAAAACAAACTTATTATTGCCTGTTTTGATTCAAAATACAAGCTGGTTTTGGCAAGGTTCTATCTAGTTGACTGCAACATCAACCGATGTTATCTATAGCTCAAGTTCCTTTAAAAGAGGTGTTAAGGTGACCGTATATATATTGGCGGGCGGCGTGATAGAAGCTTATGGTATGAGCGTATATTACGTTACCAACCCGGAAGATTACGTCAAAAGCCAAAGAGGCTGGTATGAAATGCCGTGCGGAGAGAACGACTGTGAACACATAAACTGTGTGTTGGAAGCGGCAGAGTGGTATTTGGCCGGATCGGGTAATCAAAAAGACAGGGAGCGGGCAAAAGAAGAGAAAGAGGATATCACGGAGTTTATTGCAAGTGGAACCATCAAAGGTTATCCGGCGCGCCAGGTTCACGTTGCTTTGCCGTTTGTTTGTACGGAATTCTTCAAAATACTTCTTATGATATTCCTTGCGGCTTCTTTTATAGTCTCGATTCCATTGAACTCTCAATTGATCTTTTTTGGCGTTGCCGCAATAGAAGCCGTTATTTGGATATCGCGCACAGCTTACTATTATAAGGATGGTGGGTTGAATCCAAGCCGGGTGAAATACTGGTAATTGTTTTTCGTGAAGAAATGACCGGCCATTCAACCGGTTTTTTATTAATTTTCAGACCACGGGCAAGCCCGGGGAACAAATTATCAATTATTAAGAAAAATAGGATTTAAAATACGGGATATGCCAAAAGATATGCAAAACCGAGATTATTATCATAGCCAGGCCGGTTTCGATGTGCCAAAAACCAAGGTCGAAGGGCGTTTTAATGGCGGTACCGTAGCTTGCGTTCAATAGGATTATGATCGAAGTGGCAGACGTAGCCAGAAAAGCGGCTAAAAGCATCAAGTTCCAAAATTTCCTTTGGGTTGAAAGTTTCAGCTTTCCCATTTTGGCAAGCCGGACGCTGAAAAACCAGGCGGCGCCGATCGCTAGCGTGATTTGCCAAAAATAATAATCAATGAGCGGCCGGTTTTTTTCCAAAGCTTGTTCGCCTGCCGCCTGGCTGGCAGACTGGCTGTTTATAACTTTGTCCAAGGTTAATTCCTGGCTGTGGTCGCAGAATCCGTTATTATCGGCATCGATATAGCGTCCGCACTGGCCCGGATAGGGATCGTCAACCACGCCAAACGGGCAATCTTGCGCAAAAACCGCTTCCGCGAAAGACAAGCCAAGTATTAAAATAGCCAAAGTGGTTATTTTCATATTTAATATTAGCAGACTATTTCTTCTTCCCTTTTGATTTGGAATATTCGACCCGAGTGGCGAGATTTTGGAAACGGCGAACCGGATCAAACTGTTGCTTGTTTTTAGCGACCTTATTGAATTTTTTGGGCGTGTATTTGTTTGCTTAAGTATTCCGCGGTTTTTTAGTTAAGTTTCTGGGTTTGGCTGGCGGCGGGAGAATAAGTGATTTTTGATTTTTCAAAAACGCCCAAATGGACCAGTTTTAGCGTGGTACCGGTTTTATCAATGAATTTATAGGATTGGTTTGGCTCAATCTTTACCGTTTCGGTTATTATCCCGGCATTATTTTTTCGCATCATATTTTTTTCCAGTTCCAAAGTTTTTAAGTCCAATCTTTTTTGGGTAACGTATATTTCGCCGTTTTGGCCGATGGCGGTTAACCTGGGCCGGTCGTATTCATGGGTTTCAAAAGACAGGAAATAAGGAAGATTTGACGGCAAAAGCGTATACGCGTCGCTTCCGGGGAACTCCCGGCCGGTCTTGTTGTCCTCAATGGTCATAACCATGACTTCCGGATCGGTATAATAGCTTTTTAGCGTCTGGTCTAGCTTTTTTTCCGCGTTAAAGTTGTTAAAGGTGAGTGTGCCGCTGTTTCTGTCAAAAGAGAAAAAGCTCGATTCATAGGCGGGATTATCCGACAGGTCGTCGGAATCGGCCGTGATCTGCAAGAGAACGAACTTATCACTCGCGATCGGCTGCACGTTTTTTGGCGTGCCGCCAAAAAAATCAAGAACGCTGTGTCCCGTTAGCGCCTGGTAGCGGTAATTCAATAAAAAGGGAACTCCGACCAGTAGCGCTATAAAAAAAATAATGGCAATGGGGATCATTTTTTTCTCCTGCCGTGCGGTTTCTTGCGGGGTGATTCCCTGCGTTTTGACGTAAGGTAAAATGAATTTTATGGTTATCCTGACCGACCATAAAAAAACCATCAACCCGCCCGCTATAATCCAGGGCGAAAAATTAAGATACCATAAAGCCGTTACCAGCATTGCGAGCGCCGCCAAGGCGGACGCGTTGAATAAAACGTATTCCGCTCGGTTAAAAGCGGAAAATTTAGGATCGCTTAAAACAAATTTCCACAAGCTCATCTTTTTTGGCTTTTCGTTATCCATATAATTTTTTATTTATCCAAATCCAAATTTGTAATTTTTATATTTTACTTCTTTTTCCCTCTGGATGTCCGCCGCTCCAGCCGCGAGGCCAGATTTTGGAAACGGCAAACCGGATTAAGCTGTTGCTTGTTTTTCGCGACCTTATTGAATTTCTTGGGCGTGTATTTGTTCATATAGCTTATTTTAGCAAAAAACCGCCCTGTCGGCGATTTCTTTGCTTCGGTGTCCGGGTTTCGTCGGCCGTTAAAAATTAATCAATTGCGTTTTTTTGGCTTGAAGGAAAAGAATATGTAGACGTTTGCTATTATCCAAAGCAGGGGTAGCGCGTAGTAATAGAAATTTTTTATCAAAGGATCGATCAACGCTTCTTGCAGGTATTTTGGCAGGACAAAATACCACATAGCCGCCCAAAACACCGTATCGATCAAAATAAAGTTTAAAAAGTTTTCACGCGTCAGTTTCATAATATTTTTTATGATTATTTGCCCTCACCGCCAGCCTATTTGACCCGGTTGATGATAAAAAGCACTATCGACAGCACAATTCCGGATGATCGCTGCCAAAATTTTTAACCGGTTATCTTAAGGCGTAGTTTCTTGCCGCGAAGTCGAATTGCGCGATAAAAATTTTTTTGAACGGTGTCAAGGAATTCAGTTCGTAAAAAACGATCACGGCCTCGCGGTATTCTTCCTCATCGACGCTTCGGTACGAGAGTGGCGTTTTTTGATGCGCAAAAAGAAAAGCGTTTGCCATTAAGCGCGCGGTTCTTTTGTTGCCGTCTTCGAACGGCTGGATATAGCTTATTCCCAGGACCGCCAAGAGTGCTTTCGCGTAAGGCGAGCCGGCTCTTTCGATGGCGTCCGATAAAAGGGCGATCGCCTCTTGGATTTGATAAGCCGTGCCCAGGGGCCGATATTTAGAGCCGGCAATGCCAACCGCGTCTTTTCTTAATTCCAAGGCAACATCCATATCTTTTACCAGCACCTCGTGAAGTTTTTCGAGATTGGCGCGGGTTAGCGTTTTGAATTCCCCGGTATTGGCCAAAACGAAATTCAACGCTTCTTTGTGGTTGATGATCATGAGTGTTTCGTTTTTGTCGTGGCCGGGTGCTTCCTTGTTTTCCAAAATCAATTTTTCGGTATCCAGCAGCGTATAGGTATTTCCCTCTATTTTTGAGGATTTCCAGGACAATTCAATGATGAAGCGTTCCAATTCCTTTTTTCTAATCGTTTCCGATATCTTGCTGGTTCTTTGTTCGTAATCGGCCGCCGCCAGATCCATTACGGCCAATTCGTTGTTGTTGAAAATTTCCGTTGGAATGGCGGGAAACAGGTCGAAATTATAACTGCTCAATCCATAACGTTTGTCCGGTTCCACATTGCAATAAGCTTTTGCGTCAATATCGGAAATTAACCGGCCCAAAGCCGTGATCGCGTAGCCGGTGGACCGGCCGGAGCCGGAAACCGCGACCAATTTCTTTTCCGCCATTTCCGTCAAGGCCCTTTTTATGGTTACCAGCGAAACGGCGCCGCCGGTTTTATTAAACTCGCCGCTGATTGCTGATGACTGCATCATTCCGTTCTTGATGAGAATGGAGATGATAATTTGTTCTTTTTGAGATAATTTATCCATTATCGTATCAATTAAGTGCCTTAATCGTATCATTTTGATACGATTTCGCCAAACCCAGCCGTTATTTGACCTTATTAATTATAAAAAGCACTATCGACAGCACAATGCTGAACAGCAAGGCGTTCCAAAATCCGTTCACTTTGAATCCCGGAGTAATACCCGAAGCCATCATAATGACTAGGGCGTTAATGACCAGCGTAAACAGCCCCAAAGTCAGAATGTTGATCGGCAAGGTCAAAATAATGAGCAAGGGCTTAATGAAAACATTAATGACCCCCAGCACCAGCGCGGCCAAAATCGCCGCCCAAAACCCGTTTAAAGTAACGCCCGGCAAAACATAAGCCGAAACAATCACCGCAAACGCCATAACGATCCAATTAATAAGTATATGCATAGTTTTTTATTTACTTGGTGAGGTTCTCATGCCGCTAAATGTTCTTACTAAATCTCCAAAATTCTTTGGTTTTTGGGACTGCCTTTCCCAATCCTCCTGTCTGATGTATAACATCTGATATTTGGCTTTCTTTTGATTTATGTTTACATCCGTACACCATTGCTCAAGCCGTTTTATCTTTTCTATATCGTCTAAATCCTCCCGGCCCTTTATTTCTACGATGTAATATTCTTTTGGCGAGATCTTTACGATAAAATCCGGGTAATAATCAGAGATATTGCCATCGGCATTTTTATAATCAATCTTAAAATGGACGGCAAAATAGTTTTTAACGTATGAGATTATGTTCTCGCAATTTTCAAGAAAGCTGGCGAATTCAAGCTCAAAATGGCTATCGCCGACAACTTTATTGAATATGCTCTTCTTGGGTACGATATATCCCTGATCTTTAACCACAAACGGACGACTTTTGCTAATCTTAATATAATCGCGGATTTCAGCTTCGCCTTTATCAAGTACTGTTAATTTATTGATTTCTTTCTTGAATGTTTCGATAACAGTTCTTGAGGCTTCGATTTCTGAAAGATTGCGAAGCGAATTAAGGTTATCCAAGGCTATTGGGTTGTTAAATAAATAATTCTGGATAAATTCTTTTACTTTACCGTAAAGAATATCGTAACCGCTAACCAGACGGAGTTCTTTCATGATTACCTGCGCAAAATAACCGATTGCGCTTTGGTAATTTGGAATAAAATTGCTGTCCAACTCGGTTTTATGCGTGATCTCTCCACTGGCAATGTCGCGGAAAACAATTTCCCGCTTTTCTTCTTCGCTAAACTCTTTAAGCTCGATTTTCTTATAATCAAAATTCACTGGCACTAATTCCGAAAGATTTTTATATTCTCGGTATATTCGAGGCGTTAATACCGGTATTTCAATATCCAATTGCTCTATATCTTTTTTTAAATTTTCCCGATCTATTTCAACTACAATAGGCGATTTCGGCCCCGAACCTTCTCCCATCTTGCGATGTTCGAGCTCGACTCCTTCACTTTTGATCGATTCCACAAAATCCATAAAAGCATCTGTTCCAACAACACTGACAAACTCCGGCAAATCCGGGTCGCGGTACATTCGCCGCAAACCGCGGCCAAGCGTTTGTTCCGGCAAAATATCACTTCTTTGCTTTTGGTTTTTTCCATAGGGACGCAAACCAATAATTGTCGTTACGTTGCGGACATCCCAACCCTCTTTTAACATCAACACTGAAACAATAACTTTATGCGGGCTTTCCATCGAATCGATTGCATTAGCGGCTTGGCGCAATTCTTTCAATTCTTCTTCTTTTTTACCGCTTGCGCTTTCGGAAATTTCGCCGTTATTTTTCGTATGAATTACTAAAACCGATCCTTTCAAATCCTGATAGGTGTTTTCAAGGTATTGAGCCACATCATCGCAATTTTTCGTATCATCGGTCATCACAAACAGCACTGCTTTTTTGCCGAGCTTTTTGTGTTCTTCGTAAACCTTTTGCCATTCTAAATACCCAAGATGGATATAATCTTTGTATTTTTCGGTATAATTTGATGATTTATGCTCTTGAAGCTTGGCGCGGCTGGCGGAATCGGGCAATACCGGGTGCTTAACCACATTTTGATGTATGGCCTCAACCAGTGGATAATCGCTCACTGTTTGCACGAAAATCGAGCCATTATTATGCTTTGGCGTTGCCGTAACATCTATTTGCAACGATAACGCCCCGCCTTTCATTTTCAGCCGATTGTGAATATCGCCCACGGATTTAAACCACGCCAGGCGCGGATCATGGATATGGTGCGCCTCATCATTTAAAATTACCAACTCATCCACAGTACGGACAATATCACCAAGATCAAGTTTTGATTCATTGGTCGCGCCCGCGGGTTTCTTTCCCAGGAAATAGTCGGCAGTATCTTGATCGTCAAATCCCGCCGCTTCGGTCGCGCCCTCATAAACGCGGTGTATGTTCGTTAAAAAAATATTTCCAGTTTTTCTTACCGTGCCGATCTCATCTTGGATATGCAATGTTAATTGAAAATCATCGCGCCAGTTTTGGCCGCAATATCCATTATCCGGCAAAACGGGATCGGCAAAGAAAATTTTTAATCCGTTAAAATCGGTGCGAATACGATCAAGCACGATAATATTCGGCGTAATAATTAAAAAGTTGCGGGCCAAATTTGAATCCGCTTCATATAATTTATGAAAATAACTCCACGCCAACATCAAGCTCAAAACCTTGGTTTTGCCCGCGCCGGTTGCCATTTTAATCACATAGCGCGTCCAATCCTCGTCAAACATTCCCGCTGAAACCGCACCAGAGCTATCGTACCGAATAAGATCGTATTTATCCCTGGACTTCGCAACCTCGTAAAGCCAAATAACGGTTTCTACCGCTTCACGCTGGGAAAAATAATATCTAAATAGAGACAATTCGCCATCTTTATTCTCAACCGGATGATCCGTCAAAAACCACCAATTAAGCAACGCTTTGCTGGTTTCGCTCAACCCTTCGTAGCCGGACGCGCGCCAAGCAGTAACTTTCTTACGAAGTTCGGCAACAAGCGGCGGCAAAAGCTTTTCATACCCTTTTTCGCGTAAATTTTCATCAGCCGGAAACCATCTGATTGCCGGATCAAGTATTTCATAAGGCGAAGTTGGAAAATCCTTGTGCAGTGCCATAATTTCTGATATTTATAAATCGTTATTCTTGACCGCTTGCTTTGGATCCTAAATTATGATATATAATAGTTGTCTTTCAGTTTATCCATAACTGAAAGGGTATTACATCCAAGAACAACCTTCCGCGAGGAGGGTTGTTTTGTTAACAATCACGGGAACGATACTTTAAATCACGACCCCAAATATTCGCCTCTATTTCAAGCACGTCAAAATAACCATTTCCACCCGTACGCAATTCCTGCGAAATATTATTTTTTGATGAAAAAATATAAACTTCTTTACCTCGATTCTTCAAATAACTAACCAAAGCAAGAAAATCGGCATCGCCGCTAAATAGCACCGCAACATTATATTTGTCGATATGATGCAAGGCATCAATGGTTATTTCAACGTCCATATTCCCCTTTTCTTTGATCGCATCCCCATTTTCAGCGGCAATTTGGATTCTTTTTAATTCTTTTTTTACAACCGTGAATCCCAATCCTTTTTTCAGAAATGTAAAAAATTTGTGCTTACTATCGATGCTGTAGGATCTGGTGCCGTCTGCCGGATAGGCAGTATAATAAAAAACCTTGATTTTGTCACTGTAAAATTTTCCCTTCAAATAAGCAGTTAATTTTTCGTAATCGAAAAACCGACCCTTCGCTTTTTGCGCCTGCCAAAGGTTTGATGCGTCGATAAAAACAAAAATTGTTTTGCAATTTCCACCGTTCATATTCTTAACTCAATTATCTTCAACGTATCGTTACCGAAAATATCAACGACCTTAATCGCCACTTTGTGTTTTCCGGCCGGCATTTCTTTGGCAACGCTTATCAATTCAAGATTTCGGTCTTTTTTGGTGCGGAAAGATTGCCATTCGTTTTCAAAAATATAATCGCCGGTCCATCTTTCCTCAAAATCCGGTAACTTTGCTTGATGGGGGTCGGCTGATCCGTCAAGCTTCGGTTGCACCGATTCCTTCACCGGTACTCGAATAATCTCTTTTTTGCTTTCAAAATCAAAATCAACCGCCCAGTAATCGATCCAGTCGGTCCATTCCTTGGCTAAATTTTCTTTCTCGATTATGCCGTCTTTGTCTTTGGAAATTTTGATAATCTGGCCGTTTTCGACAATCAATTTTTTACCACCATTCTTCAAATTTTCCTCAACTTCTTTAATCGAATCTTGGTTATAGAATACCGAAAAATCGGCCAACTCAATCGCTAAAGTGTTTTTTTTGATAATCGGTTTTATTTCAATATAAGAAACATCGTGGAATACCACTTGGTTTTTCTCAATCGCCCGTTTGTCAAACACATCGCGCGGAATATATTTTAACGCCAGATCAATGCCTTTGCTTTTCGCCTCCTCTTGGATATTCGGAAACAATCCCATCTCAAATTCAAACGCCAAAATATCGGCTTTGGTAATTTTCTTTTCCAAGCATTCATTGATAACTTCTTCGACAAATAAACGTGATACTGGCAAATTTATTGGCCCAATTGCCACCAACCGCGAGCTTTTCTTGCCGTGGAATGTTTTGAAACCATCAAACGCTTCGGCTTTATAAGCTGATAAAACCAATGAAATAAAATCCTTTTCGCGTTGTACAATCTGTTGTTGTTTTTCTTCGTCGCGCAAATTCGGATTTATGCCAATATAATGCTGGCGTTCATATTTTCCGAGGTTTAAAATTTCAAACGCGCGAAAATTTTTGCCGTCTTTTTTCATCTGCCGCTGAACCCCGATCATTCGCTTGCGCGTGGTGTGGATCGCAAATTTACCCAAGTCCGAACCGATCCACTTTCTCCCTAACTTTTCGGCCACCGCCAAAGTTGTCCCCGATCCGCAAAAGAAATCTGCAACAATATCATTTTCATTCGTTGATGCTTTAATGATTCTTTCAAGTAATGCTTCTGGTTTTTGCGTAGGATATTCTTTGGCAACCGATGATGAGATGTCGTCCCAAACATCCTTACACCGTACACCACTTTCGTTCATATATTGCTTCCTACTTGGCACTTTACCATTTTCAACAATTAAAATTCCATCATTGAGCCATTGATTAGCCGTTGACTCTGGCATCCGATAACCATTTGCTGGCAGTTTTTCTCCTTTACCGAAGCTATAAATATATCCACCACCGCCTGGATTGTCTACCGGCACCAACCGATATCTACCTTGTTCATCTTCGTATCGATAAAGCTTATTACTAGCCTCGCCGTATGCTTGAAAAATATCATTCCAAATATATTCATCTAGCTTTGAATATAAAAAAATAGTATCATGCGATTTAATATATTTTTTATTTTTAGCGGAAGTATCACCAACGGCACCTTGCCAGATAATTTCACTCAAGAATCTATTTTTATCAAACAACTCATCCAATACAGCGCGCACGTAATGTGTAAGCCTATAATCGCAATGGACATAAATACTGCCGTCATCAGCCAATAGGTCGCGCATCAGGGAAAGGCGCTCGTAAATCATCGCAATAAAACTGTCCGCGCCCTTACCCCAAGTATCGCGATAAGCCAGTTCCTCCAAAACATTCGGTTTTTTTGTAAATTCTTCGTTTCCGATTTCAATATTCATTGAAAAATCTGCGCCCACATCAAAAGGCGGATCGATATAGATCAGTTTAATGCCGCCTTGTTTTTCAATTTCTTCTCGCATTGGCCCGTTTTTCAAGCTCGAAAGTATCAGTTTGTTGTCACCCCAGATCAACTTATTGGTCCAGCCTTTAAGCTGGCGTCCTCGCGAATCAATATCAAAGAGCGATCTTTGCATTTTGATTTCTTTTTCACTGCGCGGCTCATCAACCTGTTCAATCGTCTGAAACGGCAAAACCACATTAGTTACTTCATTAGTTTTTCCGTTCCATACCAGCTCTACTTCGCGCTTATCCTCAAACAACAAAAACCGGTATTTATCCGGCAAAGGTTTGCCTACCTCAATGTATTTTATTATGTCGCGCTTTTCGTTGTCGGAAAGAAACATATTTTAAAGAAGTTTTTATAAAAAATCACCGGCGGATCCTTCGCTAAAATCAGGACGAGTTGTGCTTCGCTTCAAATGTAAGTTGAAATTGATGAGATTTTCAGCCTTTTCCCTTTTATTTTCCTCTTTTACCCTAATAGGTCAAACTATCACTTTTGGCTCCTTTTTTCAATTTGGATTTTTAGTGTTTAATTGTAAATTAGCGAATTTTTTACTATTGTAAATTTCAACCAGCGGTTTCTCCCAGCCAAAGCAAGTTTCGACGCCACAGAGCTTTTTAAACGATTTTGCGCAATCGGGATCAAGTTTTGCGTAATCTTTTAGTACTTCCACGGTTTGTGTCATAAGCCCGCCAACCGTGCCATCGGAATCGTCAACCCCGCCCGAGCAAACCCGTTTATCCAGCCGCAAAAGCAGGTCAACTAAAAGCGTCGTCGTTTGCAGGCTGATCGGTAGTTCGCAAATGATTTTTGATAGGCGGTTGCAGCCTTCGGAAAGCGAATTTTGGTAGGCAAACCAGGTGCGTGACGGGCCGGAATATGCTTTAACGTTGCGCATGGCTTCGGTAATCGCCTTTTTGGTTTTTATTAGATCTAGCGCGGTCAGTTCACCCAATTTGCCACTGCATTTCGGCTGATTGAATTGTTGTTTTTCTTCTTCTTTAATTGGATTGCCTCGCAAAATCGCATAGATTGCAACCGCGACCATATGCTTGCATAAAATATCTTGCTGGCCCATATAGCAATCGCAATTGCCGCGGTCATAGTGCTGTGATGAAACACTTACGCTATACGGATGCGTTCCCAAAACCACCGCAGAGTAACCGCCAAAATCATTCGTGAATTTGGTCACTTTTTTTGCTTCGTAAATCTCGACCGCACGCTTCCAAGTGCCCTCGTCAACTCCAAATTTAATTTTATCAAGATCAAATTGCGGTATCATCTTGCTTGTGTGCAATTTTAGTAAATTCCTTGGCGCTAGCCGATGGAAATGACTACAATCAGCAGTTCTGTTTTATAAATCGAATAAATTATGCGGTAGGGCCAGATGCGCATTGAGTATTGGCCGGCGCGCTTGCCTTCAAGCTTTTTTCCCGCATACGGATCGCCAGCGATGACGCTAAAGGCCGCCAAAGCCCGGTAATAATCCTTTTTGGGCAGGTTATTTAGCTCTTTTTCCGCGCTTGGCTTGATTCTTAGCTGGTATGCCATATTTTTTTACAGATTTTTCGGCGGCCACGAAACCTTCTTTGGCTAAAAGTTGTTCAAGCGTTGTCCAATTTTTATATTCGCCGCTTTTAACCGCATCATTAACTTCTTTGGCATCCTTATTAAGTTTAGGGAATTCGCGCATCACTTCTAGCGTTTCTTGCCAGGAATCAAACTGTTCTGCCGACATTAAAACCGCTTTGGGTCGGCCCTTTTCAGTTAGGGTAAAATAGTTATCCGGTTTTTGCACTTCCTCGGCGATTTCAAAAATCCTTTTTCTGGCCTCGGAAATTGAAATTGTAGTTTTGGGATCCATAAATTTTTGTTATATGTACATAATAACGTACATCAAATATGGTGTCAAATCAAATTTTGCGTTTTAAGCTAAAAAATCCCGCTTCGGCAACAATAACGTGGTCAATTATCTCAATCCCCAGGATTTTCCCCGCCTCGGCAAGGCGTTTTGTTGCCGCGGAATCTTCCGGCGACGGCTCCAGGTCTCCGCCGGGGTGGTTATGTGCCACAATTACGCTGGCCGCATGAAGCGCCACGGCCGGTTCAAAGACTTCGCGCGGGTGGATCAAGCTGGCGTTGAGCGTTCCGATGGAAATTATTTGGCGTTCGATCAGTTTGCTTTGCGTATCCAGATAAAAAGCGACGAAATGCTCTTTTTTTGACGCACGAATGTCCGCGCACAACTTCCAAACATCTTCGGCAGATAAAATTTCTAGTTTTTTGTCTAAATTCATCCGTTTGCTAAATTCCAGCGCCGCGATTACTTGCAGCGCCTTTGCTTTGCCTAATCCCCTCTCTTCCAGTAATTTTTCCAGTGATACTTTGTTTACGCCTATTTCTCCAATCAGTTTAACGATTCGTTTGGAAAGCGAAAGCACGTTCAAACCTTTAATGCCCGAACCGAGCAAAACCGCCAAAAGCTCTGGATTAGATAGCTTATCCGGGCCATATTTTTCCAACTTTTTCCGCGGCCTATCAACCCGGGGAAGATCCTTAATCTTTGCCATTTTAGTTAGGACTGTTTCCCCCAGCCAATCCAATGGTTAATAAGCTAAAAATACCACTTTCAGTATTTTTTTCAATTTAAGACCGCCGCTATCTTAAATGGCATCGAATTTTCAGCTTTCAAGGTTTGAGTAGCTATCTGAAGATAAGAACCTAAGAATTTGCTCAAAATTTATTCGTAAAATTCCACAGCAATATATTGAGAATTCGTTGCATCTTCCATTACTGACGCGGTTTGGTCGTTTTTAATGATTCTGTATCCGATTACCCGTTGGCGGAAATTTTCGCAATGATTTTGAGCGATAAACCAACAAAATCCAAAGACGCGGCCATAGGCGACACCCAAAGATTTGCAGTTTTTTGCTTCTTCCTCGGATAATTCGCGAATATTTTTTCCGTCTTCCCGCACCCATCCGAAACACCCTTTAAAACATTTTTTTCATCATTTTCCATAAAATTTTATATATATATTTATCATTATCCAGCCCAACCATTCGCACATTCGCGCGAATGTGCGAATGAATTTGTTCTCCGGCGTGCGAATATCAAAACCTGTTAGTCTGCGCCGTTTTAGCGCCGGTTTTGGCGTTTAAAGAACACAAAAATCCCCGTTAAGGGGATTTTCCGCAGGCTTTTTTTAAAATTTGATACTTTTTAAAAAATTCCCGGCGCTGTCAAAGCCTTGGCGAATAGCTTCGGCCAGGCTTTCAATGCCGTCATTGACCGCGAGATAGAAATTTTGCAGCAGGTTTTGATAAGTTGGGCTTTTGCCCGATTCCTCGATTGGATTGTTTTCGCCGGCTGGGGCGGGGCTGTTTTCACCGGGGCAAGGAATATCAATTCCGTCCTGGTGCACCGGCACGCAAACCGGCTTGGGCACTTCGGGAACCTGGGCATAAACGCAACTTCCGATCGCCGCGCTAACGACAATTACAATGGCAATAATTTTTTTGTCCATGCCATAATTATACCACAATCAACGCCGGATTTTACTGTCATCTTTTCCCTGCCCTTCTTCCCTTCTTCCCCCTTGCCCTCTTTACCCAGCAAGTCGTTTTCTCCTGTACCTATTTTTTCCTTTACTTTCCCAAACCTTCATTCGCACATTCGCGCGAATGTGCGAATGAAGGAACTGAGAAGTTAGACAGGGGTGAAATTAGAAAGACATGAACAAACAAATATTAACGGGCGCGATGGGTGTTAGGGCGCCAAAAAAACAAAACAACCTATAAGCCATCAAAGATTACAATAGTTTTAAGATTGCAGCGGCTTTCCGCTCAACATTGCCGGCTATCTTGTAATACATTTGCGGGCCTTTTTGCTCCCTTTCCAAAATGTCGGCGTTATACAAAATGATAAGGTGTTTGGAGGTGGATTTAAGCGACAGGCCGATCTTGGCCGCAATGTCGCCAACCGGGGCGAACCGGCCATCCAAAAGATACCGCACGATCGCCAAACGGCGGCGGCTGGCAAAAGCTTTTAATATTTTTTCCAGCTTATCCATTGCCAAACTATATACAATATTTAAAAAAACTATTCAACCATTCGCACATTCGCGCGAATGTGCGAATGGTATTGGTTGAAAAACTATCGAGTTTTTTGCGTCTGCCAGACTTGATTCGCACATTCGCGCGAATGGTTCCAGTGTGTCGACAAATTTTTTAAATTTTATCCGCCTGGGTTCGGATTTTTAACGCTAATAAAAAACCGCGCTATTGGCGCGGGTAAGAACTAATTTTTTTGGCCGGACGGCCGTAGATGGTTTGCGATCTTTTAAATTCCTCGAGCAGCTGCAACGCTGTTTTAGAGGCAATTTCGTTTTGGGATTTTTCGGATCGGTAGCTTAATAAGAATATTATGATACCTAAAAATCCGAGCATCGGGTGTACAAAAAAGCCAAATAAAAATACCAGTATACCAATTAAATATCCCAATTGCGCTTCGACGCAACTGGCCTCGGTATTTGGAGCGAGTTTTATGGCGCAATCGAGATGAGCGCACCCTGGCCAATCGGATCGTTTATTTTCGAGGCCGCAGGGTGTCACATATTTAACGTCCTCTTCGCGATCGATTCCGCTTGCGGTGCAGCCTTCTTGCCCGCACTCTACGCAATATACTACTCGGCGCGTGGTTTTGTAATTCAAAATTGAGCCGTCCTCCAACTGGATCAGTACCGACATTGCCTTCTCCCAATTTGTAAAAAGAGCCGATAATATCTAACACCTTTTTCATATATTTGTCAAAACCACATAATAACTTAACACTCGTGTCGCATATTTATCGAAAAAATCGCACTACCAGTTATTCGACGAATTTATGCTGATTTGGGTTCCAGGCTGGGGTACAGGGCAGAAAGAGAGTAAAATTACCTTCCCAGAAGAATTTTTCATTAGGGTCGATGCAAACGAGGTCGCCGGTATTCAACGATATTTCAGTGTCGTTGATAACGACTTTCCCCTGGCCTTCAATGACATAACCGAGCTCGCGGCTGATCTCATTAACGCAAAAGCCTTTATCTGGATATCGGCCGGTTATCTTGGCCGCTACGCCTTCAATGTCTTTATAACCAAGCTGGTATTCAAAAACGCGGCAAGCCTTGCTTGCCTCAAACAATTTAGCATTGTTTTTTTTAACGAATTTCATATTTATTTATTGCGCCGATGGCGGCCAAATTATTTTGGTCTTTTGTCAGACGTTTTAAAAAAGCGGTCCCGATATCAGGCTCCGCCGGATTAGTATTGGCAATATTGTTCAGATCGCCGTCATTTACTTTCCAAAGCGCCGGGATCTGGCGGCGTAGTCGGCCAGGGCCGCGTCCAGGTCGGCTTCGGTGAATTCGGGCCAGTATTTTTTTATAAACAAAAATTCCGAATAGGCAGCGTGCCATAACAGGAATCCCGACAGCCGTTGCTCGCCGCCGGTGCGGATGATCAGGTCGACGTCGGAGGTCCAAAGATGTTCTTTGACCGTTTCTTCGGTGATCTCGTCGGGGTTGACCCCGCTTTTGATAATGCTTTTAATGGCTTCAACGATCTCGGTCCGGCCGCCGTAGCTGATGGCCAGGTTTACCAGCATCGATTTGTTGTTCTCGGTGGCTTTTTCAACCTTGGCGATTTCTTTCTGGATCGAATCAGGCAGGCGCTTGATCTGTCCGATAACCTTGATCCGCACATCTTCATCCCCGAATTTTTTAAGACAATCGATCAAGGCGGTTTCAAGCAGATTCATCAGGTAGCCGACTTCTTCTTCGGACCGTTTCCAGTTTTCCGTGGAAAAACAAAAAAAAGTGAGCGTTTTTATTCCTCTTTTCCTCGACGCTTCTATGATCGTTTTTACCGAATCGAAACCTTTTTTATGGCCCTCGAGCGTGGGTTTTCCCGATGCCTTGGCCCAGCGTCGGTTGCCGTCAATTATAATGCCTAGATGTCGCGGTAATTGGTCAGTATTGTTTGGCATGGGATAAGTTATTTCTTAGCGATTAAATCTAAAAATTGCCGGCAATATGAAGTCGCCGTCGATGCGGTAATTTATCGGCAACAGATTTGGCACGCTGAAGCCCGCCGTGTAAACTATTTTTTTCGCGATTTTTGATACTGCGATCTCGGGGATAAAGCAGTAATCCGCCCGATTCTTGTATTTTAGAAAATCTGGGAAATTTTTCAATAAAATCCTGGCTTGGGCCAGCCCCCAGATAACTCCCCCTCCCGACCAGGGTTTGGTAAGGCCGGAAGCGTCGCCGCATAAAGTGATTCGTTTGTTATCCGGCAAGGCAAACCCATTCGGAATCAAAGCCGATTTTAGATCCATGGTTATCAGGCCTTTTTTTGATACAAAGCCGTCGAATAATCCTCGGGCCCGGTCGGGATGCTCCATTATCCCGTATTCCTGGTTTTCACCCCGGGGAATCTTCCAGATAAAACCGCCATTGGTTGCCCAGGTTTCCACATAATCCGTTTCGTCCCTTTGGTCAACGAAAGCCTGGATGCCGAGATTGTAACCAGGTTTTTTCAGCTTTAAATAATTGCGCGCTGCCGATAGCGCTCCATCGCATCCGATAATCCGGTCGAATTTTTGATTTAAGCCGTCTATAGCGTTCTGGTCGATCTTTTTTCCCAGAGTTATGACCGCCGTATCCTTCTGGGCGATCCGAGCCATCATCTGGTCAAGCTTGGCATGGTCGATAACATAAAATTTTTTTTTAAAAGCCAGCCTGAAAGTTTTTTTTGGAAAATGGATAAAACACTGGCTAATGACGTTTTTAACCAGTTCGCGGCTTTCGGGAATATAATCGAACAAACGTTCCGAGAACAGCCCGGAACAGCAATTTTTTCCAATCAAGGAATTCTTTTCGAAAACTTCCGTTTCAATGCCGGATTTGGCGAGTTTTGACGCCAGATACAGCCCGCAAACTCCGCCGCCTAAGATCGCAACTTTCATAAAGACATTTTACAGGAAATTGGCGGATATTCAAGATTGCCGGCAGCTATAACGATTGTTTTAGGCAAACACATTTTGCACTCTCAACGCCTCATTGGGAGTGAGTCCGTTAAGAGCGCAATGCTCCAAAT
>JAKLGH010000007.1:9183-62133 GCA_022710775.1 Patescibacteria group bacterium | reverse complement strand
TTCCTGAGTGGAATTGGGCATGGTTTTCATACGCCCCCAGATTACCAGAAGAGTGCAAAAAGTATGTATACATTACCAAAGATATTTGACAAAATAATTTAAATATTATATAAAAAATTAAAAGACGGAGGTATTTACATAAGCAGAGAAGTTCGCCGGGTGTCCAAAAACTGGGTTCATCCGAAAGATGAAAAAGGCGGCCACATCCCGATCCGTCGCGGCAGCCTTAAGGAAAATATCGCGGCTTGGGAGGAAGGTGCAGAGCAATGGCGAAAAGGTATTGCCTGTTGCGGCAAGCACAGGATTAAAAAAAGCGAATTATTTCTCGTTGGGACATACGAAGAATTTGCCGGCCCGCGGCCAAGCGAGTGCCAAGGCAGCTATATGCCGGACTGGCCGGAAGCAGAAAAAACCCATTACCAGATGTACGAAACAGTGTCTGACGGACGACCGGTTTCTCCGGTAATGGAATCCGAGGAAGCGCTGGCCCGCTGGCTCGCCGATAATCGAACGCCTGCTTTCGCCGACATGCCGGCTAGCTACAAAGAATGGCTGTCTGCGATCGTAAGAGGAAGTGCACCAAGCTGTTATGTAATTTCCGGGACAGTTGTTAGCGGAGTTAAAGGCGACAAGAGCTGTTAGACAACAGCTCTTTTATTGCGACTAGATAGCAGTTTTCCGGCACAAAAAAACGTTTCCGGCGTCTTTGATCCTGTTTTCTTGTTTTCCAGTTGTTATTCTTAACTGAAAAAACGCTGCTCGCGTCTTAATTATTTTCTCCCAGGCTAGTCGACAACTACGATAGAAGCGCTTTTAACTCCGAAATTAATCGCATCGCTGGTGTAGGGAAACCAAATATCCACTTGGTATATGCTTTTTTTCCAATGCATCCGGTCTTCAACGGTAAAGATTTTTTCTCCGTAAAGATCCGGGATCATGATGCGAGTCCCAAAAGGCAATAAATTATTGGCCACAACCCCGTCCCTGACCTCTGTTCCGGACGCGGTGATAAAAGGCGTATCATCGGTCTCCCAAGGCGTACTGGAATAAGCGGTAACCACTACCGGTATCCTTTTAGCCTGTTTGGCTTCGGCATCGCTTATTTCGCGGCTTGCGGCAGCCGTATTATCGGCCAGAGCAACAACGCTGTTGTCTTCGGCCATAGGCAAATCGTCCAATTCTTCAACTGCCTCCAAAACGGCCTCGGGGGTCTGGGTTTTAGCCAGGCTTTCCGCCTCAACCAAACCATCGCTTAAAACCAGCCAAAGGCCGCTAAAGCCAAGCACAAAAATCAGTAAACTTTTTCCCCAAACGGGATATTTCAGATAAATACTCATCGAATTTATATTTTTCATAGGAATTTCGCCTCCCGGGGTGCGAACACCCGGCGGTGACCGAAGGAAATCCCGAAGCATTGAGGGGCGACCAAAGGATGCTTCCTTTGGAATCCTCATTTCTGCCCGCTTTTCGCGGGCAGGAAGCCTAAGGCTTCATTTTGTTCCCAGAATTCGCCCGGGTCTACAAATTAATAAACTTATATAACAACTTTAAAATCCCCGATTAAGGGGGCTCCTCCGGCAACTGTTCTATTAGATTAAAGTTTAGCTTGTTAGCTTTAAATTGTCAAGAATAAGCCAAGAACAATATCCACTGTTTTTCAACCGTTTTATCCCTCGGTTTTACCCAGTTTTTCCAACTCTTCAACCGCTATTTTTTTCTCGTTCCAAGGAATTTTCTCGCCGTTTTTTAAGCAAATCCAGGGCTCGCAGCCCTTGCCGGTCATTACTACAACATCGCCAGGCCCGGCCAAGCTTAATGCCTTTTTTATCGCTTCCCGCCTGTCCATTATTCCCAGAGCGCCCACTCCGGCTCCTTTGGCTACCTGGTCAATGATCTCTTGGGGATCTTCATCATAAGGATCCTCGTTAGTAATTATTATTTCTTTACAATATTTCCCGGCAATGCCGCCTAAAACCGGCCGTTTCCATTTGTCGCGGCCGCCTCCGCACGCCCCCAAAAGACAAATCAGTTTGCCGCCCTTGGCGCCAACCTGGCCTTTTAACGTCTCATAAACCTTCTGAAGGGCGTTAGGAGTAAACGCGTAATCCACTACAACGCGGAAGGGCTTATCCTGCACTTCTTCCATCCGGCCCGCCAGGCCTTCGAATTTGGCTAAAGCGGCACTGCATCCCTCCAAGCTCACCCCTTGGGAAAAGCCAACGCAAATGGCGGCCAAAGCATTGTATATATTAAACGCACCGTCCAGCCTTATCGAGAAATCAACGCCTTTTACCTGGAAACCAATATTTTTTATCCCGATTTTAATATTTTCTGCTTCAAAAATTTTAAGCTCTTTTTTTACATCCGCGATCTCCCTTTTCTCCCCTTTTATACCGTACCCATAAGTTTCTTTTGAAGGAAAACTCAGAAAATAAGCGGCATTGGGATCGTCCAGATTAATAATATGCCGGTTTTTTACAACGGCGAACAATTCACCCTTGGCCAGCTTATAGTTTTCGAAATTTCCGTGCGCCTCGATATGCTCGGGCGTAAGATTCGTAAAAACCGCGGTGTCGAATCCAATGAACCGGTGGCGATACTGTTTGATACCCTCCGACGTAACCTCTAAAAGAGCGGTAATGCATTCAGCCTGGGCTGCCCGTCTAAAAAAGCCTTGGATGGTCCAGCGGCCCGGCATTGTCATTTTTAGGATATTTGGCTCTACCTTCTCTTTGATCCTAAACTGGATTGACGATAATGACGCTGACGGAATATCGGATTCTTCCATTATTTTCGACGCCAGCTCTACGGTGCTTGATTTGCCATTGGTTCCCGTAATCCCTATCACTAACAATTTGCGCGCCGGAAACCCATAGATCAGCGCGCCGGTCAGAGCCAGGCCGTAATGATACCAGCCGAGGGCAAATTTAGGCATTAACCTTTTAACTGTTTTTTTTAAACGTATCGCCATAATATGAATAATTTAACGTTATCCTCCATTTTACCTAAAGAACCGCCGGGTTCAATAGCTTAATTTAAAATTGACTTATCAAAAATTTTATTTATAATGCAGCCTAGTACTTTAAGAGGTGCTAAAATGCTTGGAAAACGCGAGATAATTGCCAAAATCGTAAAAGCTGTAGCGATAATTCTTCTGGCTGTTATATGGATTTGGACCCTTTATCCGGCGCCCGACCAGCCGATCGCTTGGGACCAAACGATACCAAACGCCATGGCCCAGAAAGGCATCCAGATCTATAAGATGGACGGCTTTAACAATATCCAGCGCAGTACCCGCTTTGATAGCACAGAAATGGAATTTAACGCCAATGCCGCCGAATTTATCAGAAACGCGACAACCGGCGTGGTTCTTTCCCGGCTGATCGACAAAGAAAGCAATATTCTGCGCGAATTCTCCTTTTTGCCTGCAAATAATACGCAAAAGGCCTACAGGTATGTCGAAACTTACGAACCGCCGCCCTCGCCTTTTTCTTATGGCGTGAAAGAAGATGGCAGCGGCTATCATTTCGGCAAAAATTATTTTCTGGTGATATTCGCTATCATTTTAACTTTCATGGCCTATGTTAGCTCGCGCAAGGATTGCGGTTGTTGACGAAACCAGGCGTTTAAAGAGGCATTCCGCCTCTTTTTTATTGCAAAAATTTGGAATAGTGTTATACTGATGACTATTGTTGAATTCAACCATATTAAAATCAAGACTTACGCGGTTGGCACAGATTCAAGGCAAAGCGCGAGGGTGCGCCGGAGCCGTACGGCTTGGGCGACTAGCACCCGGATACTTTAACGCAGAAAATGGGGCGACTGCGTAAGTCTTGTAAAAGAAAAAAATGCCTATAATAAAATCAGCAAAAAAAGCGCTTCGCCAAAGCCAAAAAAGAAAGATCCGCAATACCGCTTATAAACAAAAAGCGAAGAGCCTTTTAAAGGAAGCAAAAGCTCTTGTCGGGCAGGAAAAAGTTGCCGAAGCGAAAAAAAGCCTTTCTGCGATCTATAAAGCTCTGGATAAAGCGGCTAAAGCCGGCGTGATCAAAAAAAACACCGCTTCCCGCAAAAAATCAAGAATCACAAAATTCCTATCCAAACCGGTAGCATTAAAAGCCAAAAAGAAGTAAAATATTTATTAATTTGTAGACCCCGGGACAAGCCCTTGGAACAAAATGAAGCCTTAGGCTTCCTGCCCGCAAAAAGCGGGGAGAAATGAGGAGGACTTAGGTACTCCGCCCCGCATCCTGCGGGGGAGGAAACATCCTCTGGTCGCCCCTCAATGCTTCGGGATTTCCTTCGGTCACCGCCGGGGGTTCGTACCCCGGGAGGCGAAATACCGATAGAAAAATATAAATTCGATTTTCCTGTGGTATTCCCCGCAGCCTGCGGGGTCAAAGGAGTAGCCTCCTTTGGAATCGTCGATATTTTGTTCCCAGGGTACCCTTGGGTTTGCAAAATAATAAATCTTGAAACCGAACAAAAAACCGCATCAAACTGCGGTTTTTTGTTCGCCTTAACGTTGGTTAAATTTCAGAAATCAGCAGGTCCAGCGCAACTTCGGCATTTAATTTTCCGGTTTTTACGTCCAAGTCTATTTGAAAAATCTTTAAGTATATCCTCTTTAAATCAGCCGAGGTAAAGGCGCGGCTCAACTCTAACGATTTACGAATAACGTAAGGATGAATACCAAAGTCCTTAGCCAATCCCTGGCTGCCGCCTACCCTTTCTGATTCAGCTTTTACGATGACCAAGTTTCGGAATTGGTAATTGATCATCGAAAGGATATAAAAATGGGAATCTCCGGCTTCCAAGTGCTCATGAACCAGCAAAAGAGCCAGTTTTTTGTTTTTCTTGGCCAAAGCATCTACGGTTTTAAAGATATCGGTTTCAACCGTGGGTTTGACCAGCAATACGACATCTTCTTCTTGAGCTTCTCCATTTTTTCCGTAACGGTAATTAGCCAGCTTTTGGATTTCGTTCGATAATCGCCATAAGTCATTGCCGATGAACAGAACCAGCTTGTCCAATGCGGCTTTCGAAATTTTTAAACCAAGGCTTTCAGCTTCCTTCTGAGCCCATGCATTCAGTTTTATTGGGCTAAGCAGTTCGAATTCCTGGCATTTGGCGCTTTTTTTAAATGCGGAAAGCAACCGGTCGGTTTTTAAAACATGGCCTTCCTGGCAAGCCACAATCACGTCTCCGGATCCGGCTAAACTATCAATATCTTTTAGCAGGTCCTCTTTGAAATTCTTGTTTGAAATTACGTTTCTGGCAATTGCGAACTTTTTTTCCCCGAATATGGACTTTTGTCTGATTTCCCGGGAAAATTCTTCGTACGGAGAAACTGCGGCATCGAATGAAACAAAATTCAACCCTTTTTTTTGGTTTTTGTATTGCTGTATAATTTCGTTCAATTTTTTATTCAGGCGGTAGGTATCTTCGCCGTATAAGAAAATGATCATCGGTAATTCTTTGAAATTATGGCTAGGCTGCGGTTTTTGGCTATGTTTGGCACTTGGAGCAGAAATGCCAGCTTCTTTGGTTAACTTTGACGCGCTCCACCTTCCTGCCGCAGGCAGGGCATGGCGTACCGTTAAGACGGTAAACATTGAGTTTCTCCTGGTACTTCCCCCGCCGGCCGCCGATGCCGCGGTACTCCTCGGTGTTGGAAATAACTGTCGTCCCCCTAAGCTTGACCGCTTCAGCCAGAATCCGAAGGGAATTCTCGTATATCGCTTTTAGCTCTTTCCTTCCAAGGCTTTGGACCGGACGCGCCGGATGGATCCTAGACGCCCACAATATTTCATCGGAATATATATTCCCAATTCCAACGACCGCGCTCTGGTCCATAAGAACCTGCTTTATTTTCCCCTTTTTTGCCCCTATCGCTTCGCGGAATTTCTCGAAAGAAAAACCGGGATCCAACGGTTCTGGCCCAAGTTCTTTAATATCTTTGGTTTCAAATAAATCAACCGTCTTCCATAAACCAGTTTTGGCGAATTTTCTCAAATCCGAAAGAGCAATCTGTTTTTTATTGTCCAGCGACAAAACCAGATGGATGTATCGGTTCATCGGATCGGCTAAATCGCCTTTAGCTGGCGATATCCAGCTCTTCCCGTCATAAACCCAATTACCATAAAGAAGATGGCCGGTTAACTTTTGATGGACAAGCAGCGTATATCCGTCGGTAAGTTCAAACAAGATATTCTTTCCCCTGCGACGCACGGACAAAATAATTTTTCCTCGCAGGTTTTTTTTAAATTCCGCGAAGCCTCCCGGACTTTTAATCATTTTCTCGAAATCGGTCCATACATCAACAAAAGTCCGATTGCGGACTTCTTGATTTAGATCGCGGACGGTTGTTTCAACTTCTGGAAGCTCAGGCATGATCATCCGACGATTACTGCGTATCTTTTTTACCAGCAAAGAGCCTCTCGGTTTCGAACGGCGTTTTACTTTAAAATGTTTCTTACTTTTTCAATGATTTCGCCCGGCGTAAAATGAGCCTTAATCAGATAATCAACGGCTCCCAATCCCAGCCCCTTTTCAACATCCTCTTTTTGGCCGAGATTCGATAAAACAATAACGGGAATGGATGCGATTGTCGGATCGTCTTTTTTCCGCGTTAAAACCTCAAAACCGTCTATTCCGGGAAGAATTAAATCCAAAAGAATCAAATCAGGTTTGGTTTCTTTTGTTTTTTGCAATCCCTGTTCCCCGTCGACAGCCTCCAATACGTCGTAAGCTTCATTGGACAGCTTCTTTACGATTAGCTCTCTTAAAAACCGGTCGTCCTCGACAATTAAGATTCTTTTTGCCATATGATTAAATTAATTTACACAGGCCTTTTGGGGCCGTTCTTATTTTTACAAATAATTTTATTTTCCGATCTGTTTAATAACTTTTTCCAGCACCTCCTTGGGGTCAAATTCCGTTTTAATAAGCCAGTCCTTAACTCCCAGCCTTTGGGCGCGGTCCAGCTCCATCGGCTGCCCGGAATTGGATATTATAATCACAGGGATATTTCTAAGATCGGCATCCTGATTGATCTCTTCTAGAACTTCGAATCCGCCTTTTTTCGGCATAACAATATCAAGCAAAACGAGTTCCGGCTTGTTTTGCCTGAGAGCTTTCATTCCCTCTTCCCCGTCGCTGGCTATCGTTACATCGTATCCTTCGCTGACCAGCTTCTTTTGCAATAATTTTATGATCAGGTCTTCATCTTCAACTAGCAGGATTTTTTTTGCCATAAACGTTTATATGCTTGCACAGCCGCGCTCCATACCCGCGGGTATAAGGCTATTTTAGAATTTTTTTCCGAAATTTACAATAAATAAGGAACACCTCTTTGATCTCGGAGCAAACCGGCGCTTAAACAGCCGCTGTCGGCAAATTGAACAAAAACGTAGTTCCTTTCCCCTCTTCGGACTCGAACCATATTTTCCCGCCATGGGTTTCAACAATATTCTTGGCAATAAAGAGACCGAGCCCGGTGCCTTCGGTTTCCATCCTCATTACGTTGGTTCCCCGGAAAAACTTCGTAAAAATCCTTTCCTGCTGGTCTTTCAAGATTCCAACACCGGTGTCCTTTACGGCTACTTGCACCCGGCCTTCTTCAACCGACACTTTTACGGCAATGCTTCCTTTGACCGGAGTATATTTGATGGCATTCTCGATCAAGTTGGAAATTACCAGCCTGATCTTTTCAACATCAACCTTAACTTGCGGTAATTTTTGCTCCGGCTTGACGTATTCAAGCGCGAGGCTTTTCCTTTTTGCGATTTCCGTGTAAGAGCTTACGATATTGCTGGTTAAGTCTTCAAGATTTACCAGGATCAGGTTATATAAATGCCTGCCCTCTTCTATTCGCGTAACATTAAGCAAGTCGTTGATAAGGCTGATCATCCTCTCGTTGGAAACGTAGCTCTTGTCCAAAAAATCTTTCTGCTCGCTCGTAATAGGCCCGAGGTCGCCGTCCAAAATCATGCGCAGCGTCCATTTGATTGCCGACATCGGCGTCCGCAGCTGGTGCGCGGCAATAGATACAAATTCGGTTTTCATCCTTTCAACTGTTTTTTCACGCGTAATATCGTGGAGAATAACTAAAGTGCCCACTTTGCTCTGTTCATTCCCAACAGCAACTGTGCTGACTTCCAAAGTTAAATTTTGTTTCATTGGAATCTCTTTCCGGAAGATTTTTTTCATTTTCGGCCCCAAAAGATCCGCGAGATACTCGAATTTCGGATTTTTTCTCAAATCGCCGATCTTTTCCCCGATAAGCTGCTTGCTGGCATTCAGATCAATCTCGAAATAGCTCTCGGCTTGAGGATTGATTAATGTCAGCTTGTTCAGCGGATCAAAAAAAAGGAGGCCGTCGGAGAAAGTGGTAATAATGGCTAAAGTTTTCTCTTTTTCCTGTTCGGTGCGCCGGCGCAATTCTTCCATATCCTCCAGCATATTCATCAAAGCAACTCTGGAATTTTCCGATTCCTCCACTTTTTCCTGCAATTCTTTAGTCCGCTCCTTAATTTGCTTTTCGAGGCTTTCGGTTAAATTCCTCAACTCTTTCGTTTTAGCTTCCACTTTGATCTCCAAAATTCCCTTGGCCTCTTCAAGCTGGGCTTTAATGGCTTGGAGTTCTTTGATCTCCTCCCCTCTTTTTTCCTTTAATTGGATGATCTGCATGTCCTTTGCTGCCATCATCCGATTGAGGTTTTCAAGCTCCAGCAACAGCTCTTCTTTGGAAAAGCTGAATGCTGGCCCAAATTCGTCTTTTTGGTTTAATTTTTTATCGTTTTTTTCCATTGTCGCTTTTTTGAGACAATAAAGTCGCCGCTTGCCGTCAACCGTGCGCCACAGCCGCCTTCAGCTTCAAATCGCTTTTTCCTTTTTTAGCTTCCAGCTGTTTGACTCGCGTCTTTTGCGTTTCTATTTCCTTTTTTAATTCTATCATTTTTAATTCCCGTCCAACAGTTAGTTTTTGGAATTTTTCCAGGTCGCTGATCTTTTGCCTGAGATCGGTAGTTCTTTCTTTCACTTTTTCCTCGAGGGTTTGATTTAATTTTTCCAATTCCGCCGTCCGAGCCGCCACTCTGATTTCCAAAACGGTATTTAATTCTTCAAGGTTTTTCTTGGCGCTTTCCAATTCTTGCGTCCTTTTCCTTACTTGATGTTCCAACAATTCTTTCTCTCGGTATTCCCTAATGGTGCTTTTGATGAGCAGGTAGCTAAAAATGCAAAAAAGGAAAAAAAGCAGGGCAAGAAGGATGCGCTGCCACAGCACATCGATTAAAAATGGCATGATGGCCAGAATGGCGCCCATCAAACCTATCAGAATCTCTGTTAGAATTATTTTTATGCCAAACAACCTCTCTTTTATGATTAAGTAGCCGGCGAAAGCGAGAAGCAGAATGATCGAATAATCCCCGATAAGGGATATTTGCCCCGGATAAACATTCCAATATGCCGGAATGACAACGTTGAATATTATGTTAAAAATCCCAAATAGACTTAAAGCCGCAAGGATGTAAGAAAATTTCTTTTTCGTGGCTGAAGACATCTTTGCGTATTTTTTGGCCAGATTGAGCAAAGATATCGCGAAAGAGAAAACCGCAAAAATTAAATAAAAGATTAGAAAGCGGCCGGGAATTACCTGTGTCGCTATCGGATCGATAGGATTGATCGCAACGTCGGCAACAATCAAGTCGGTAAACGAAAGGGCAAGCAGCACGGTCCATGCTACCGACTGAATAACTTCCATTATTTTAGGCTTTCTGTCGGGGTTTAAGGTATGAACCGAGAAAAAATATAAAAAAAGAAAAAACGGGCACAGAAAAGCAAAAATAATCCTGGTGGCTATCAGCGTCACCCACACAACATCGGCTTCCGCGAAAAGAAACGGCGCGAATGTGCCTAAAAAATCAAAATCGACCCAGACTATCAAGCAAAGAGTGAAAAATAAAAAAAGTTTATTGACCCTTTGTTTCCGGTTGATAAAATAAACCCAAAAAGCCAGCTCTAAGCCGATCGCATTTATCAAAAAAACCGTTAATTTGTTTATCAATACGAAATGCTGAGCTATGTTTTCTAACATTTTTTAATCCGCTTTTAACTGGCTGGCAGAAGACGGTTCCGCCCCCTTATTCTCCATTTTGTCGCCTAAAAGCCTTTTCGGTTTTTTCTTTTGCTCATCTTCCATATCCGCGATCTTTTTTTTCAACTCGATCATTTTTAATTCCCGGCCGACGGAAAGCCGGTTAAACCTTTCCAATTCTCTCATTTTCTCCTGAAGGTCGACAGTTCTTTCTTCCACCTTTTCTTCCAAGGTTTGGTTTAATTTTTGCAATTCCAGCGTACGCGCTCTTACCCTTACTTCAAGGACGGCATTGGTCTCTTCCAGGTTTTTTTTGGCCGCTTCCAATTCGCCTGTCCGCTGCTCCACCTTTTTTTCCAATATCTCTTTCTCCTGGAACTCCTTAATTACGCTTTTCATTATGATGTCAAAAAAAACGCAAAATAAGATGAAAAGAACGTAGTGCGCGGCTTTCAGCCAAATATTTTCCGTCACAAAAGGCAGAATGAGCAGAATCGCCCCGATGGTGCCCAGCAGCAATTCGACCAGGATCACTTTCATTTCGAAGATCTCTTTCTGGTTTACCGCATAAGCGACAAACCCCAATAAAAAAATCAAGGAATACTGGCTTAGAATGCTGCCGTAAGCTACCGTTGTGAGCGGCCAAGATTTGAAAGCGCCAAAAATAATGACGCCTCGCATCAAGTTATTGACCTTTTCCTTTTCCTGGCTGGTAAGATAACGGTTTTTGCTTAAGACGTTAAACAAGCAGACAAAGATGGAAATAATGATGGCGTAATAATAGACGGCATCCCCCGCTCCCGTTATCATATTAGGGGAAAAAACCTCGGATACCATCCAGGGGGAAAAAGACAGGAGGAAAAGAACCACCCACGCCGAAACAAAACCGATATCAAACGCCCGGGAACGCTGGCCTTCGCGCGGAAAATACAAAGTAAAATAATAAAAAGAAATAAAAAAAAGCGCTAAAACGGCGTAAGTCAGCCTTTTCGCCCATAATGCGCCAAGAATATTAAAAGGCAGGGGGAATAAAAAAGATGAGAAGGTAATAACAAACTGAAGATCGATCCAGACGAGCAAGCAAGTAGCGAAAATGAAGAAATATTTGTTCGTTTTTTGGCCTAAAGATCCAAACAGGCTCGTACCGGCCAGCCAAAACCCGACGATATTCACTAGAACGATGATCACTTTATTGATCACCAGCCAGGTTGTGATATCTAGCGACATAAGTTGCGGATCAAACCGCTAATGATAAACTCCTTTAAGAAACACGCTTCTTAAAAAACTCTCGGATCTTAGATTTTAAACAGTGTTTGGATCACCAAGTGCGTTTTGAACGGAATGCGTTTTACCAGGCTCATAAATCCGAGCTTGGCAAGCGCCGTTTCGGTTTTTAGCTTATCGAAATCGGTAAAAAAACACTTTTTAAGGCAATAATCTATCGGCGCATCATCCCGCATCCGAACCATTTTTTCAAAGAAAAAAACTTTTTCTTTATTGGCCAGCAGAAGGTCCCTTATCTTAGCCGACTTCGCCTTGGAGCCGTCCAAAAAATTTGCCGGTTCGTTTTCGGCGCATTCGTATATGTTGCGCAACGTTTTATATTTCTTCAGCAATTCCAAGGCTCCTTTCTCTCCTATGCCGGGGACTCCCGGAATGTTATCGGACGTATCGCCTGCCAGAGCCTTTAAGGCAACAACTTGTTCGGGCTCGATTCCGTAATCATTGAGGATTTTTTCACGGTCATAAATAAAGCTGTTTTTAACCCCTCTATTTAAAATATACATTTTAGTCCGCTCGTTTACAAGCTGTAAACTGTCGCGGTCTCCGGTCAAAACATAAACCATAAGTTCCCGGCCGGCAGCCTCCTCGCGGGTTTTTTTTATTATAGTCGCTAACAAGTCATCGGCCTCGAAACCTTCTTTTTCGAAAAAAGCGACGTCAAGATCGCCAAGCAGCGACCTTACCCTGCCAAGTTGGGATTTAAGATTTTCGGGCGTAGCCGGCCTTTTAGCTTTATATTCCTTGAATTCGAGATGGCGGAAAGTCGGTTTTGGGGTATCAAAACAGGCTGCGAGGTAATCGGGCTCAAAATCCTTAACTATTTTAAACAGCGCGAGAATAAACCCGTAAATAGCCCCGACAGCTTCCCCATTTTTGTCGGTAAGATCGGGTAAGGCATGATAAGCGCGATGGACGACGGAATTTCCGTCGATGATGATGAATTTCTTTTCTGTTTCCATGAAAGGATATCCGCCGATGCGGTTTCTATAATGTTAGCACGGATCAATGGAAATAATGAGCCGTTAAAGACCTTCGATTGTTATTTTACGCTCATTCCTGCCGGCGTACTCAAACAAAACCTTAATAAAATTCTTCAAAAAGTTCTTTAAAACGGCTTTAGGAATATTTTCAACCCATTCAATAACGATTATGTTTGACGGATCTTTTAAGGCTTTCGGGAAATCGATCGTTTCCATTTCCCCTTCGCCGCGAATGCGGTAAGCGTCGATATGGAAAAATTTGCTGAATTTCGGCTTTTTAGGTTTTTTTTCTTTGCCTGTGTTTTTTTTGGTTTCCGATCCGCCGTTTTCCAAATTTATTTCATAAATCTTTTGAATCACGAACGTTGGACTCGTAATCGTTGCTTTCAGTCCCAACCCTTTGGCAAACCCTTTGGTAAAATTGGTTTTTCCTCCCCCGAGATCGCCGCTTAACCCCACGACCAAAGCGCCTTCCCGGTTTTTCTTCCTTTTAAAGCAAGTCTCTGCCAAATCCCGGCCGATTTTTTGAGTTTCTTTGGTTGATTTGCTGAAAAATGTCTGTTTTTCCATGCGTTTTTGGGCATTATGTTAGAAATGTCTGGCGGCTAATGTAAACCCGGCATGCTGTGGATTTCTTATGGCAATCTTTAATTGACTTTTTTGGCGAACTGGGATAACTTGAAACAATCTCTTTTAAACAACACAAGCTGCCCGGCATTGTTTATTCTGGCTTAATCATAAATTATAATCCGAATCCATGGAGGTATCAAAAAAGATAACGCAAAAAGTAGGCATTCCCGACGAATTAAACGCAGTGCTGAAGCAGGAAATCAGCAGCATTCCGTCATTCAGCGCCGTTATTGAAAAATACCTCGCCGATTCATCATTAACAATTACTAAGGTCATCGAGATTATTCTGGCCGGATCGATCATTTTGGACTCCTCTGATATCCATATCGAACCCGAGGAAAGCGATTCAAAACTCCGAATCCGCTTGGATGGAGTTTTGCAGGACGTAATGACTTTCAACCGCAAATCCTACGAATCGATTCTCTCCAGGATAAAGCTGCTTTCGGAAATGAAGCTAAATGTCGGAGACCGGCCTCAAGACGGACGATTTTCCATTTTAGTCGAAGGAGTTTCCATTGAAATCAGAGCATCCATCCTCCCCGCCGAATATGGAGAATCTGTTGTGATGAGAATCTTGAATCCGAAAAGCCTGATAAGCTTGGACCAAGCCGGCTTAAGAAAGGATCTTTACGACACCTTTATAAAAGAAATAAACCGGCCCAACGGAATGATTATTGTCACTGGCCCGACCGGCTCCGGAAAGACAACCACTCTGTACGCCTTCATGAAGAAAATCGCCAATCCTGAAATCAAGATCATCACCATTGAAGATCCGATCGAATACCACCTAGCGGGCATATCACAAACCCAGGTCGAGCCGGATAAGGGTTACGATTTTGCTTCAGGTTTGCGCGCAATCGTCCGGCAAGACCCGGATGTTATCTTGGTCGGAGAGATCCGCGATCTGGAAACCGTTGATATCGCGCTCCAGGCAGCGCTCACCGGACACCTTGTTCTGTCAACCCTCCATACCAACGATGCTGCCGGCACCATCGCCCGCTTGGTAAGCCTTGGGGCCAAGCCCTTCAATATCGGTCCCGCTACAAATATGGCCGTGGCCCAGCGCTTGCTGCGCCGGGTTTGCCCCGCTTGCGGCGTTTTGGAACCCCCTACTTCGGAAGAAATGGCCAAGCTGAAAGAATCCATCCAAAGCATAATACCGCCTTTACGGCAAAAAGGAGTGGAAATGCCGGACATCGACGAAAATTTAAAAATTTACCACGCCAAAGGGTGCGAGAACTGCAGCAACACCGGCTATCGCGGCCGGATCGGTATTTATGAAGCTTTTCTGATTGACAGCGATATCCAAAAATTAATATTAGGAGAAACATCAATAGTCGCCATAAAAGAAGAAGCCCGGAAAAAAGGCATGCTCACGATGTACCAAGACGGATTGGTCAAAGTGATCCAAGGGATTACAACAATCGACGAAGTCGAGCGCGTTGCGGAAAAATAAAGCAAAATAAATTGCTAAAAATAGTTTAAGTTTTGTTATCGCCTGAGAAGGGATTTTACAGCAAAAACCCCGGAATCGGGGGTCAAATTGGTTCTGCGCCCAATTTTTGGAATTTCACGAGGTATATTCCAGTCGCAACCAGATTACCCGTCAAATAAAAATTCCAGACCCCCAATTCCGGGGTTTTCGTAAGTATCCCTTATTTTAATATTTTTAGTAAGTTTTGTCAAGGGGTAGGCCGGGTTTATAACCAACCACCCTGTTTTTTCTTTGAAAAACGCTGTTTTTTGCGAAGACTTATATTTTATAATATATCAGTCTTAATTGCAACAGGTGTATTATTATTTCGCTTCATATTTTGTTATAAATTGACGAATTTTGTTATAATTAACGGAAATACCCTTGACTAAATCGTTTTTTTGATTAATATAATGTTGTTCGCATTGTTTATGGCGATTTTTCGTTCTTGGATCGTAAATACCAAACATTGCGGCCTTCCCCCAAGCCAAATTGGCAAAAATATACCAATAATCTACCCCTGGAAAGAGCCCCGAGGCATTCTGCCAGTTAAATAAAAATAATTCAAAAAATATAAATCATTACCATGTCTGGACATTCTCACGCAAAAACAATCAAACATCAGAAAGATCTCGCGGATAAAAAGAGGGGGGCGGCCTTTTCCAAGATGATCAGAGTGATCACTGTGGCCGTCAAAGAAGGCGGATCAAATCCGGAAACCAACAACAAGTTAAGAATGGCTATCGATCTGGCCAGAACGGTGAACATGCCCAAAGACAACATTGAAAGGGCGATCTCGCGGGCATCGGGAGCCGACGGCAGCGAGGCTTTTGTGGAGTTCCTGTTTGAGGCTTACGGGCCGGGAAACGTAGCTGTCCTGATATCGGGAATCACGGAAAACCGGAACCGGGCGCTGGCAGAAATAAAAACAATCCTGAATCAAAACGGCGGAAAAATGGTGGGCGAAGGAGCAATTCAGTGGATGTTTGAAAGAAAAGGCATCGTGGATGTTGATTTAAACAATCAAACGCCGGAACTGAAAAACAAAGATAATCTGGAAATGGCTGCCATTGAGGTAGGAGCCAGCGACGTCCATTGGTACGAAAATATCTTGGAAGTTTACACCGAACCGGAAAAACCAGAAGCTGTAAAAAAGGGATTGGAAGAAAAAGGAGTGAAAGTTGAATCTTTCTCCATCGGCTGGATTCCAAAAGAAGAATTAGAAACTGACGAGAAGGTTCGGGCCCAATGCGAAAAATTGTTTGATCTCTTAGACGACAACGACGCCGTTCAGGATGTTTACTCCAATTTAAAAGACTAAAGCAGTACAGGCTCCCCCCGCATTCTTGCGGGGGATTTTTTTAGGTTTAGGAATTTTTCCGAATAAGGTATAATCAAATATGATTTTCCGTATGGTTGCTCCGTGTTCCGCAAAACAATAACCGCGCGTTATTGCTTTGGATCCGGCAAACCCGCCCGGAGCGGCACATAACCACGCAGGCAGCCAAACATTGCTTCCTCGAAGAGTGCTTGTGGGGCAGACAAGCCATCTTCCTTAGCTTGTTCCCAGGGCTTGCCCGTAGCCCGCAAAGCAATAAAAACAATATGATAATAATCGGCATAGACCCCGGACTGGCTACCACCGGATTTGGGATTATAAAACACAGCAAAGCAAAAAACAGGTCTTTTATTGAATGTGTGTCTTACGGAACGATTTTGACGGAACCGGATATGGCGCTCCCCTATCGTCTGAAAAAAATCAACCAACAGTTAACCAAGATAATCAAGGAATATTCTCCGGAAGCTTTGGTTATGGAAAACGTATTCTTTTTTAAGAACGCTAAAACAATAGTTCCCGTCAGCCAGGCGCAAGGAGTCATCCTTCTTGCCGCGGCAAAAAAAAGAATGCCTGTCTACCGCTTTACCCCTTTGGAAGTAAAAATGACCATTACCGGATTCGGGCGGGCTGAAAAAAAAGACATTCAAAACGAAATTAAACGCATCTTAAATCTTGACGCGATACCTAAACCCGATGATGCCGCCGATGCTCTATCGGTTGCGGCAACTTATTTGATAAGGCAAGAGAAAACGGCTTAACCGATCCGGAAGAACTTGTTTTTTCCAATTTGGACAACCTGCCCTCTTTTAACCGCAACAACATCCCTCCATTCATTTCTGACAACATCGTCAATTCTCACTCCGTTCTGGATAACCAGCCTCTTGGCCTCTGATTTCGACGGGGCGGCTGAGATCGATACTAAAAAATCAAGGATATTGGCTTCGCCATACGGCGCTTTTACAACCGGGATATCCGACGGAAGCGCGCCCAATTGGGCTACGTTTATGAATTCCTCTTTAGCCTCTTCTGCTGCGCCCTGATTGCGGTAACCGGCAACTATTTCTCCGGCAAGAGCCATTTTTACGTCTCTTGGATGTTTTTTTGAATCGGCAACCTCGGTTTTTAGGCAATCAATCTCGGATTTTGGCTTAACGGTCAGCAATTCAAAATAATTCCACATCAAAGAATCGGGAATAGTCATCAGCTGGGCATACATCTTTTTGGGCTCTTCCGTCAAACGGATATAATTTCCAACCGACTTGCTCATTTTCTTTTCCCCGTCCGTTCCGACCAATAGAGGAACAGTTAATACATCCTGCTCTTCCATATTAAATTTTTTCTGCACGCGCCGGGCAAACAAAACATTCAGCCGCTGGTCATAACCGCCAAGCTCAACATCGGCCTTGCACGCAACGGAATCATATCCCTGCAACAAAGGATAAAGCAGTTCAAGCAGGCTTACGTCCAGCCCTTGCTTGATCCTGTTTTGAAAATCTTCCCGATCCAGCATCCGGGCAACCGTAAAACGACCCGCCAGATCCATTAAAAAAGACATTGGTTTTTGTTCGTACCATTCGCCATTATAATGTATCTCCGCCGATTTTATGTCGATCACCATCGAAGCCTGATCGATATAGCTTTTCATGTTTTGCTTTATTTCCTCCTCCGTCAGAGGCTTACGGGTATTGGTCCGGCCGGACGGATCTCCAATGCGGGTAGTAAAATCCCCGATAATTAAAACCGCCTTGTGGCCAAGCTCCTGAAATTGCGCTAATTTCCTTAAAACAACCGAATGGCCAAGATGCAGATCAGCCGCGGTTGGATCTATGCCCAGCTTGATCCGAAGTTGCTTCCCCGACTTCATCTGTTCTTCAAGATGCTCCCTTTCAACAATATCTTTTACCCCTCTCTGCAATACCTCTTGTATTTTTTGCGGGTTTGTGTTTATTTCCATATAGTTTGATTTTAAATCAAAATGTTCGTTTTCCAAAGGGATTATCTTCAAATATCCCCCGATTTAGCCGATTATTCTCCGGATGTTATCATCTTTGAACCCGGCAAACCGCCCGGCGCGGCATAAACAATGCAGGCGAGCTTAGCCCCGAAATCAACACCTTGGCGTCGTTAGAAATGATTTCTTGTCTGTAGAATTAGAAGCGGTATGCCAAGGCCCTCTTTTTTCCTTTTGTTCCCAGGGTTTGCCCTCGGCCCATAAATAAACATCCTTTGTTAAGCTAAGCTTCTTTTGGAACAAAACGGAAAATAATATATAAATAATATATGGGCATGATGTGGATAAATTGGGGATAAATCCCCCATTCCCGCTTCAACCCCTTAAAAGCCTTATCAGCTAAATTATCAAAAAAGGAGAAAATGTCAAAAGATTACAATAAAAAAACCAAAGAGAAAAGATTTTTTTCCAGGGTATCGTCTTTTTTTATTAAAATATTCGGCTTTCTGGCCGTGCTGTTTCTTTTAGGCGCGGTAACTGTCGGCATTTTGTTTATTTATTACACTAAAGATATGCCGAGACCGGAAAAATTCACCGAAAAAAACCTGGTTCAATCAACTAAAATATACGACCGGACCGGCCAGATCCTTCTTTACGAAATATATGGCGAAGAGAAAAGAAGCTGGGTGCCGCTCGACGCGATGCCAACCTACCTTAAGCAAATGGCGGTTGCAACGGAAGACGCCAACTTTTACAAGCATTTCGGAATCGATCCGAGAGGTATACTTCGGGCCATTTGGATGGATCTTAAGATTAAAAAAGCCTCGGTCGGAGGATCAACGATACCCCAGCAGCTTATTCGTTCAACCTTTTTAACAAACGAAAAAACCGGGGAAAGAAAAATACGGGAAGTGGTAATGGCCATCGAACTGGATCGCCGCTATTCCAAAGATCAAATATTGGAATGGTATTTAAACCAAGTTCCGTTCGGCCAAAACGCATATGGAGTTGGGGCGGCCAGCCAAACTTATTTCAATAAGCCGACAAAAGAAGTAAACCTTGGAGAAGCAGCCACGCTAATCGCCTTCATCCAATCGCCTAGTTATTATGCCAGCCACAAGGAAGATCTTTTTGTCAGAAAAAATTACATCCTCGACCGGATGGCGGAAACCGGTTATTTATCGAAAGAAGAAGCAGAAACGGCTAAAGGGATAGAAATAAAATTCGTTGAGAGAAAAAATGAGTTTAAGGCGCCTTATTTCACCCTTTGGGTCAAACAACAGCTTGAGGAACAATATGGAAAGGAAGCTTTGGAAAAAAGCGGATTAACCATCTACACAACCCTTGACTGGGAACTCCAAATGGCGGCGGAAGAAGAAGTGAGGACCGGCGTTAAAAGAAATTACGCCTACTACGCCCATAATGCCGCCCTGGTTGCGTCCGATCCGAAAACCGGGGAAATCCTGGCAATGACCTTGGGCAGCGGGAATTACTACGACGAACCTTATCCAAAAGATTGCACGCCCGGAGTCAATTGCCTGTTCGACCCGCAATACAACGTGGCTGTTGAAAACCCGGGAAGGCAGCCAGGATCGTCATTTAAGCCCTTTGTTTACGCCACAGCCTTCGAAAACGGCTACAGCGATACTACGGTAGTGGTTGATGAGCCAACGTGTTTCGGCGTTTGGGGCGGAAAAGAATATTGCCCGAAGAATTTTGATTTAAGTTATCGCGGCCCGATCACCTTAAGACAAGCTCTCGGCTGCTCCTTAAACGTTCCGGCGGTAAAAGTCCTGAACTCGCTTGCCGGTCTCCAAAAAAGCATCGACAAGGCAACCGACATGGGTATCACAACCCTGCACAATCCTTCAACTTTTTACGGCTTGTCGCTGGTTTTGGGTGGCGGCGAAGTAAAGCTGATCGACATGGTCAACGCTTACGGCGTGTTTGCGGCAAACGGAATGAGAATGCCGGTCGTATCAATATTAAAAATAACCGACAACAACGGCAACTTAGTTTACGAAAATAGCAAAACGCCGCGAAGAGTGTTAAGCTCCCGAAGCGCCTATATGGTCAACAGCATTCTTTCTGACAACAACGCAAGAGCCCCGATCTTTGGTTATAATTCCCCGATTTATTTTCCCAACTACCAGGTGGCGGCAAAAACCGGAACAACCAGCGACTACAAAGATGGCTGGGTTATGGGTTATACCCCGCAGATCGTTGTCGGCATCTGGGCTGGAAACAACAACAACGCGCCATTAAAAAAAGAGCCCGGCGTTGTGGTTGCCGGGCCGATATTCCGCTCTTTTATGAATAAAATACTCCCCAAATACGGAAAAGAAGCTTTTGCCGCGCCAAATTGAAAGCACGCAGCCGCAAAAAAAAGGGGGGTGCCCCCCCTTTTTTTTCACAGAAACTAATTTTTTTTGATCGGCATCAAAATATATATAAAAGTTCCGTCTCCTTCCGGCTTCAACACGCCGGCGCTATCTTCTCCGGAAAAATCAAAGGCGCAATTATCGCTTTTGATCGCGCTCAAACCATCGATCAAAAACTTGTAATTAAACGATATTTTCAGATCATTGCCCTCGGCCTTCGATAATTTAATCTCGCTTTGACATTCCCCCAGCTCGGTTGTTTGGCTGAATATTTCTGCCTTTGATTCTTCTATCGATATCCTTAAATTAATTTCATTGATTTTTCCGCTGAACAAGCTTGCTGATTTAACGTTGCCTAAAAACTCCTTCCTTGGAAAAACAGCGGTTGTTTTATACGCCTTGGGGATAATCTCTTCGTAATTCGGAAATTCCCCCTCAATCAACCTTGATACGTATTGGATTTGAGGAAAATCCATATCGCCGGAAACAGACTCAACGGTTATTTGGTTTGGCGAAAAATAGATTTTAATGTTTTTGTCATGCCCGGAAAAAACGCCTACAATCTCTTTTACGGCGCGTTGCGGTAAAATCAAGGAATAATCTTTAGACAGTTCCTGTTTTTTAGCCAGATATATCGTCTTTTCGCCCAGCCGGAAACCATCGGTAGCAACAGCCTTTATCAGGTCTTTCTTAAAAACAAGATAGACTCCGGCAATTTCCGGTTTAATGGTTGAAATGCTGGCAAAATTAGCCACCTGGCTCAGCATTTCACAAAAAGCGCCAGCCTTAACTTCTACAGATTCACCCTCGGTATTAAACGGCAAGGTTGGAAAATCCTCCGCATTAAATCCCTTAAAAACCGATTTATGCTTTTCGCTTAAAACCGTAATTTGAGAATTATCCGAATCTATTTCGATCGACTTGCCGGGCAAGGAGCCGATAAAACCAGAAAAAACCCCGGCCGGAAGAACAGCGACCCCCTCTTGTTCGGTTTTGGACAGGATTTTCCATAAAATTCCTGTTTCTAAATTGGTGGCCACAAGATCAAGGAAATTTTTATCCGTTTTCATTAAAACGTTGTTTAAAATCGGCAAAGTTGATTCCTTTCCCGTTACTTTCTCAACATTCATCAGCCCTTCTTTTAGTTTTTCTTGCAAAATAGTTACTTTCATTTAATGTTTGGGCGGTTTTTTAAAGTTTACCCTCACCCTCTTTAATAATATTATTTTTTAAATTTTTAATATTTTTATTTATTATTACTATTATTAGCGCTGTGGAAAACCGTTGGTTTGAATTCAAACGCGGTAGGAATAAATGGGGATAAGGGATGATAATTTGTTGTGGATGGTTAGAGGAATGATTGGGCCGGGCAATAAAGGGTGATTTTATCAACCAGCTACGCTCAACCAATTATTGACTTTTTCACTTGGTTTTCCACCTCTTTTAAACAATTGCCGAATATTTGAAACGTTTTGTGGTTTTTGTAATTTCGGCGAAAAAAGCAAAACCAAAGCTCGTTTGAAAACTCAGGAATTATAAATTTTTTGTTTTAAAAGGTTTATCTCTTCCTGCAACCCCTCGTTAAGTTTTATTTCGGAAGCAATTTTTTTGTAAGCATGTATAACGGTAGTATGGTCTTTATCGCCCAGCTTCCTTCCGATGAACGGAAAAGACGCTTTTAGCTCTTCTCTTAACAGATACATGATTACCTGGCGCGGCTTTACGATTTCTTTCTTTCTTGAAGAGGACATCAGGTCTTTTTCTTTTAAATCGTAAAATTCGGTCACGCCTTGAATTACTTTTTTCAAGCTAATTACTTTCTTCGGAGTAAGCGATAATAAAACCGCCTTGCATATTTCAGTGTCGGGGGATACGTTTTGGAATTTTACGTGGGCGGCCAGCTTGGTTAAAGCGCCTTCAAGCTCCCTAATGTTGCTTTGGACGTTGGAAGCGATAAAAGAAAGGACGTCATCCGGGAAATTTAAGGACATTTGCTGGCATTTGGCTTTAAGAATGGCCAGCCTTGTTTCATAGTCCGGCAGGCTGACATCGGCTATCATTCCCCCTTCGAATCGGGAGCGCAAACGTTCGGTTAGGGCCGGTATGGCTTTCGGGGCGCGGTCGGAGGAAAGAATGATCTGCTTATTTTTGTTGTAGAGGCTGTTAAAAATATGAAAAAACTCTTCTTGGGTTTTTTCTTTATTGGCCAGAAATTGGATATCGTCGATGATCAAGACGGAAATATCATGGTATTTTGCCTTCAAGCTTTCCATTTCTCCGTTCTTGATCGACGAAATGATTTCGGAAGTGAATTTTTCGGTCGGGATATATTTTACTTTCTTGTCCGGATATTTATTCGCAATCTCGTTGCCTGCCGCCTGTAGCAAGTGGGTTTTTCCAAGCCCGACTCCGCCGTAGATAAACAACGGGTTGTATGCCGTACCAGGGTTTTTTGCCACCGCCCAAGAAGCGGCGTGGGCCAGTTCATTATATGGCCCGACGATAAAATTATCAAAACAATATTTTGGGTTTAAATTGCTTTCTTTGCTTATTTTAAATTCTTCAAAGCCAAGCTGCCCCACTCCCTCAAGCCGAGTGTTGTTTTTGGCGCTGACAACAACCGGATCTTTTTGGATTTTAACCGCGTCTTTTTTTACCAAAAAAATGATTTCCCGGATATCTTCGTTGATGGTGTGCAGAATTTTAAGGATCTGTTTTTGGTATTTTTGTTCCAGCCATTCTTTGACAAACGAATTGGATACCGATATTACGACTCCGCCTTCATTAATCGAAACAATATTGGTTGATTTGAACCAAGTGGTGAAATTAGCCGGAGAGACCGTTAATTGTATTTGGGCCAAGACTGCTTGCCAAACTTCTTCGTTTGTCATGATGGGAAATTGTTGCCTTTCGCGCTTAATACCTTGAAACGAGGTAAAATTCTTCGCGTTTCGCGGAGATAGGCAGTAGATGTTTTAAACCTTTTCGAACAGCCAGTATTCGAAAAAGAGGCTTGGATAGATTATGGTCGTGTCGACTGTCTTGCGCACCGAGCTTAATGAAAGCGGGAAAAACAGCACAAAAAGACAAAAGGCCTTTTTTATTAATCTGACAGAATACCCCGTCGGCTTTGCCGCGGGGATGAATGTCAGCCCGGAGCGAAGCGGAGGAAAAACATACTTTTCCTATCCGCGAAGCGATAGCGGAGCGGTAGGAATACCTCGGGGCTCTGCCCCGGGGTAGTTTATTTTTTGGCCCTAAAATTCCCGAACAACGGGCCGTCGGGAATTTTGCTATAACTCATAGTATCATAAATTTAAAATAGTCAAAAACAATTAAAATTGCAAGAAAAACGGCCGGCAAAAATCCAAAAGGCGATATTTGAACGGCAGAGAATATATCCAGAGCGTTAAATAGTGTGGAAAAACAGTGGAAAAGGCGCATATTTGAGGGGATAACCGGGGAAACGCCCGGAATTTCCGGGAATTCCGGGGCCAGCGTTTACAAAATCCTAAAAAAATGTACAATAAACTTATTATTTTGTGGTCCGAAAGCAAAATAATATTTGTTTTTCTTGTTCCTAAAAAAACAAGAAAGTTTTAAAAATTTTGATTGGGAGCGAAAAAATAAAAAGAACGCGCCGCTCCCAGGCAATCTATTAATTTCGGCTTAAAATTAGCCGCGACACAACCATAATATGAGCACAACATACCAGCCAAAAAAGAAAAAAAGGAGAAAAACCCATGGTTTTCTGAAAAGAACTCGAACAACCGGCGGCAAAAGAGTTATAAAGGCGCGGCGCGCCAAAGGCAGAAAACGGCTTTCAGCTTAACCCATGCTCCCAAAAATCAACCGTCTGTGTAAAAAAAAAGAGATTGACGGCGTTTTTTTGCGGGGGAAAAGCGTTAAAGAAGGGTTCTTGGTATTAAAAACAGCCAAGAGCCGGCTGGAAACTGTTCGTTTTTGTTTTGTGGTGTCTAAGCGCGTTTCCAAAACCGCAGTCGGCCGCAATTTGATTAAAAGGCGGATGAGAGAAATAGCCAGAGCCGCCCTTCCCCTTCTTAAGCCCGGTCATGACTTGATCTTTATAGCCATGCCTGGATTGGAAAAAATGGATTATCCGCGAATCGAAAAAGACATGAAAAAGAGTTTTGCGCGTTCGGGAATAATTATGAGCGACAAGCTATGAATTTCTTTCAAATCTTTTATCAGCCGCTGCTGAACGCGCTGATCATCATTTATAATTACCTGCCTAGCCATAGTTTTGGCCTGGCGGTTATCGTGCTGACTGTTTTGATCAGGCTTTTGCTCTATCCTTTGGCGTCCGAATCTATCCGGATCCAAAAGATCACATCCGATCTTCAGCCAAAGATCAAAGAGATCAAGAATAAATATAAGAACGACAAGGAAAAGCAGACGCTTTTAACGATGGATCTTTTCAAAGAGAACAAGCTAAATCCGTTAAAAGGAGTTTTGCTGATTTTGATCCAGGTTCCGATAATGATCGGGCTGTATTACGTATTTTTTTACGGCATCACCCCTGAAATATTAACCAAACTGTATCCTTCGGTTTCCAATCCCGGAATGATTGATTCCAATTTTTTTGGCTTTGACTTGGCTAAAGGAAGTTTATTTATGGCTATTATTGCCGGTGTTTTGCAATACTTCCAGACAAAAATGGTCACCGATCTGACTCCCCGCGCTACGCGCAACGGCGGAGAAACCGACATGATGGAAGAGATGCAAAGCCAAATGCAGAAGTATATGCTTTACTTTTTTCCCGCTGTTACGGTATTTATTTTTTGGAAACTGCCGTCCGCACTTAGCCTTTATTGGATTACATCAAGCGTTTTTTCCATTGCCCAGCAATATTTGGTTTTGAGAAGCTTGGTTTCGGCCAAGCTTGGGGCGTCAGTAAGCCGGGTATAGGCTGTCAAAAGAAGCGGTTATTCTTTTTTATCTTTATTAATTGCAAAAAAATATGATGAACAAAACCGATTCGAAAAAAATCAAGAAAACGGTTGAGGAGTTTTTCCAAAAATTAGGCTTTGAAGCCAAGGTGGACGTTTTGCCGGTTAAAGAATCAACGATTCCGGTTGAGTTAAAGCTGGAAGAGCCGCAGACTTTGATCGGCCAGAACGGGGAAACTCTTTTCGAGATCCAGCATCTTTTAAAGATCGTACTGAAGCGCCAAATATCGGATACCGTCTATGTTGATCTGGATATCAATAATTATAAAAAAAAGAAAGCGGAATATTTAAGGGAGCTGGCAAAGTCGACGGCTGACGAGGTGTCATTAAGCCGCCGCGAAAAATTGCTGCCGCCAATGACTCCTTATGAGAGACGGATCGTGCATGTCGAGCTGTCGCAACGCCAGGACATAAGGACGGCCAGCGTCGGGGAAGAGCCAAGAAGAAAAGTGATAGTGAGGCCGGCGGCATAGCCTAAAAAAGATCAAAAAAAACGGGCACTGCCCGTTTTTTGTTTCCGTAATATTTTGGTTCGAAATCCTGTTTTGAAGGGCGGTAACAAGATCATTCGTTGCCGCTTTTTGCCTTTTTGATCTTTTGGATCTCTTCGGGGCTGGTGGTGATGATTTGATCTTCCACGTAGGAAGCGATTCCTTTTATGGCAACGTGTTTCTGGCCGGCAAAGAAAAGCCCCTCCCCCACTTCGGCTTCGAGCAAAAGATTTTTTTCTCCTTCGGTAAGGTTAAAAGTTTTTTGGAGGATATCGATCGTTGCCGGAGATTGCTTCATTAAAAACTGTATCGATGAGTTGGTAATAATCGGCTGGCCATAAGTTGATTTCATGAAATCGCCAACGTCTTGCGTGATGGTGGTAACGCCAAGCCAGTATTTTCTGGCCCTTTTGCAAAGACCGTACAGGAAAGACGCTCCATCTTCGGTTTGCATAAGCCACCAAGCCTCGTCGACCACCAAGATTCTTTTTTTCAAAGTCATCCTTACTTTGTTCCAGATATGGCGCATAATAATAAACATTGCTGCCGTACGCAACTCGTTCTCCATGTCGCGGATGCCGAAAACCACCATCAGCTTATCCATTGAGATATTGCTTGGCTGGTTGAAAAATTGCGCGTACGTTCCCTTGGTGAATTTTCTGATTCTCCTTACAAGCGATTCCGTTCCTTCCATGCCTTCAAGCACGGCTTCCAGATCTTGCATCAACGGCGTTCTTTCTTTCCAGAGGCTGGGGTCGGTTTCCGGCGTGATGTCTTTGGCGGCGTAAACTTCCGTGAGGGCCCGGTCGATGATCGCGTCTTCCTCGGGCGACAAGCCCCCTAAAATGATCCGGACAAGGCCAACCAGGTTGATAATATTGCTGCGCAACACGTTTTCCGGATCCTCGTCGTCTCGCGGGATCGGCAAATCGAACGGATTGATATGGTTTGGCGACGTAAGGGAGATGTTGATGAATGAACCTCCGGCCGCTTCCGCGAGGGCCCGGTATTCGTTTTCCGGATCGACGATGATCGATTCAACTCCCATCATCATGGAGCGCAGGACTTCCAGCTTGATGGCGTAACTCTTACCGGCGCCGGATTTGGCGAAGATCACGCTGTTGGCGTTTTCAAGGCTGAACCGGTCAAACAGGATCAAAGAATTATTGTGGAGGTTCACGCCGTAGAGGATGCCGTCGTTGGCGCTTAAATCAAAGGAGATGAAGGGGAAAGTTGAAGAAAGCGGTCCGGTATTCATCGGAGTATGCGCATTGATCTCGTCTAAACCGTAAGGGCAGGTTGAAGTGAATCCCTCCTTTTGCTGGTAAAGAGACGGCTTGATATATATTAATTTCGATTCAAGTATCGACCGGAGGGTCGTTTCAACGGATTTCAATTTTTCCAAGGAATTTTCATAAACCGTAAGGTATATTCCAAGCTTGAACATGCGCTCTTGGGAGGTTTGGAGCTTGTCGCGGAGGGATTCAAGGTCCTGGTAAGCGATTTCCAGCGCGGGATCGCGCACCAACCCCTTTTCTTCCCTTTCCATCAGCTCGGCTTGCACTTCAGTGAGCTTTTTCCGCAGCTGTTTCAACGTTGTTCCTGTCTCGATCGGATGGATATGGAAAGAAATATCCATCGGGCTTTCCAGATTGATGATCGGCGCAAACCACCCCGTCGTCAAATAGCGCGGATAAGAAAAAATAAAGAAGGATTTTCCGAATTTTTCCCCCAGCTTAAGATATTCGCTGGACAAAGCGATCGAAGAAGGCGCGATGATATCCTTGATATTGATCGTGTTGATCTCGAGGCTTTGGCCTAAATCCTGTTTTTTTTGCTTTTTTTTGGAAGAGAAAAGACCCATAGAATTTAACGTTGGATAACGGAGCGGATCAAGTTATCAGCTCCGGCGGGATTTCAGGATAATAACCGCTTTCCGATTCCTGCGGATGGTACAGGCTCCAAAAGAATTCAACCAGTTCCAGGCTGTTCAACGGAACGCATTGAAGGCCGCAGCGCCGGAGGCCGAGCGCCACGAATTCCATCCGCTGCCATAACTGGGATTTGGCGCGCTGGAATTGTTCCTCGCTGGCGGACCTGGCCGCTTCTTTTGATTTCGGGAGGTTAGGCAGATTCATCAAAGTGAAAGGGATGACCACGTAAAAGGTTTTATTCATGATCGAACCCGACGATATCAGCTCATTGATGAACTTTCGGTATTCGGCGGTTTGGATCCTTAAAAGGTCGTTGGTTTGCCTTATTTCCAGGTCTTTTAACTTATCCAGGTAATTCGTGATATTCAGCTGCCGGCTTTGGATAAAAATTTCCAGCGAAAAATCCAGCGAATTGAGAAAACTCTGGAATTGGTAAATAATGGCGGTTTGCTCGTCTTCCGCTTTTAAAGCGAAATTGATCGAAGAAACCATCAGGAGGCCGCGCAGAGCCTTGTTTTTTAAGACGATAACGCCTTCTTTTATCTGGTCGATCTCTAGGAATTGTTGGGTTGATGTGAATGCCATGTGGTGCGTTGGGCTTAAGGCTTCAATTGCCTTTCGTTTCCATAAAGTTCCTTAATTTTTTCAGTTCGCTTTTTTTTGTAGTGACCCGGTCGGCTTTTTTGCTTGCCGGTCCTTTTACTATTTTAATCACTCCCTGGTTTGGGTTGACGATTTTGGCGTTAGGGAATTTTTTCCAAAGATAAATTTTGGGCGCCAGGTTAAAAAGGAAGGAATGTTTTATCAGTACCGGCAGAGTTATCCCGTTCACCTTAACGAAGGCGAGGGCGAACGAAACCAGCATAATGAGTATCACTATAGCCAGGCAGGCTATTAAAGGAAACCCCTCCGGATTGGAGGTTGACATCATGTAAAGGAAGAGCGACGCTCCGCCCCCGATCCCGAGGTATATGAATTGCTTCAAAGTGAGCGGTCCGATCACCTTGGTTTCCATATCGATGAATTGGGGTAGGATGAAATTCATAAGATACCGGGATATAACTCTTTGAAAAGCAGTCGAACCTTTTTAAATGCCCTAATTCATTAACGCGCAAAACGAAAAAATAAAAGCCGCTTGTTCTCAGACATCCAAAGCTACCCTATCGGCTCCTGGTAGGCGCTTCTTTTTGTGGCGTTGGGCGAAGGAGCTCCGGCAAGCGGGGTCATTTGAAGATTATAAATATCCTCCAGGGCTTCTTTTACGGGGAATAAGACAAATCGGTTGATCTCATGGATGATCCGGCTCGTTGTGGCTTTATCGGTTTTTAGCTCGTTTGCCAGCCCGTCGATGAAAATATTGGGAGGGAGGATGCCCAGCAAAACATTGAACAATCCGTCCGATATCAGGTCATGGCTATCATTCGCTTGGTAGCGGCTGCAAATTTCGGCAACGTTGTTCCATAAATCGTCGTCGAAAAGCGCGTCTTGAAGTTCGGTCGGAAGCTTACGGTACAGCTCCCAAAACTTTTGTTTGGAGATTTTTTCAGGCATATTTTATGCATCATTGATGCTTATTCGAGGCTTGGATTAATCCAAAAACCCGCCTGAGCGATCATTGACCATTCATATATTATAACATGGGGAAAATCGGGGGCAACGTTATTGATTTGCGCTGGCATATATTGGCAAAAAGCAGCCGCCTGGCGGCTGTAATTTTCATTGACAAAAATAGTAAAGTATGCTATAATTTAAAAACAGATCCTTGTCATATTTCACATATGGATTGAAGTATAGCTTGATGAATACCAAAAAGAAGAGGTGAATAGCTATGGATAATTTTGGGCCAATGCACGGCCCGGTACTACCTTCCGAAGATGATACGCCGGGGCGCAATGCCGGAACAGATCAAAATCCGGCAGAAGGTTCGGAACATGGGCTACCAAGGCCTGAACCGGAACCAGCGGTAGAAACGCCGGCACCCACAGCAAGTGGGCGCTCTGAATATACAGAAGAACAGCAAACAGAGATGGCTGCTGCGGCTAGTCTTGAGCATCGCATGAATGTGCTCGCCGGATTGTTGCTGGTCTTACCCTTAGCTTTGGGCCTTTATTATCTGGCCGGCGGGGTTTGGGTAAATTTTACCCAAGCTCTATGTTGTTTCGCGGCCAGCGGCTTGCTTGCAATTTTATTTATTAAGGAAGTGCAGGCAACGCCGAAACAGATCGGCATTCGTACCTGGATGGGAGGCAGGATTCCTTATCTTGTTCAAGAGGGATACTGCCTGGTGATCCCCTTTATTTGGGATGTGATCCGGATCGATGTGATGGATAAAAACACTGATTTGTCCCAAGTGAGAGTTGCTGTTAAGAATGGGACAATCGGGGTTTTAGCTTCCATGACCTGGCACCCTGATTACAAGAATCCGTTTTCCGTCATTCGCTATCTGGATGTCGGGCAAGCGGCAGGCGTGGAAGACATTATTAGCGATCCAACTAATCAAGGGATTCGTGAATACGCCATTACAAAAAAGATGGAAAAGGCCTTAAAAGATAAAAAGGGTTTTCGCGAAGCGATCATCAGCACGATTGTCAACGTCGAAGACGAAGCCTTGAAATCGGAAATGATCAGTTCTTTTAATAACGGTTCCAGGCACCTTGTTCTTCGGCTTGTCGGTATCGAGATTCTGCAAATTACGGTACCGGATATCGGCTTGCCGGATTATATCCAGAAAGCCAGGGATGATCTGGCAAAAGAAGAACTGGAGCAGAGGTCCGAGAAGACCGAGCGGGAGCATTTCCGCGATTCAATCATTGAGTTGCGGGATAGAATCGGCCTGAACCCGGAGAAAGCTACGGAAACCTGGTTGTTATTCCGCAAGCTTATCAAGAAAGATGTGCACCAGGAACAAATAGAGGTTTCTGGCCTCGAAGGCAAGGATCCGTTGGGTCTTACTACCCCGCTTCATTTATTGTCGCGGGGTATGCAGGCCAGGCAAGGAGGGCAGCCACAACAAAAAGGAAAATCAAATAAAGAGGAAGAATAGGGATATCAAGATCCCTATTTTATTTTTCTAAAAGGCTTCGCGTTTAACGAAGCCTTTTAAAATATTGATGGAAAACGAAATTAAGGATTTCCGTTGATTCCGCCGCGCCGACTAACGTCGTCCGGGTAAACGCCGGTTGTGCGGCCGCTGGGCGTGGTTCCGCCGTCCCTGTCCCGCCGGTCGCGATCGCGCAGATCGTCGTTGGGATAGCGCCGCCCGGCTTCTTGCGCGGCACGCTCGGTTTCTTGCCTTTCTTCTTCTTGCTCGCGGTATGTAGTCTGGTTGGCTTGGTCGCGCGCGTCCTGATTACGGCCTGATCCCGGGCGGCTGCGGCCAAAATCGCCAAAGTTTTCTTGTCCCGGCCTTTGGCTGGCCTGTTGCCTGCGCGTCGCGCCGCCAAATCCCGATTCCGGGCCGGCGCCGGTCCGTTGTCCGGCTCGCCTGCTACCGCCTGCGCCTCCGGCTCCTCCGCCCGGTCCCGGCCCTCCGGGAGGCGGCGGCGTACCCGGTCCCGGCCCTCCGCCGGGAGGAGGCGTATTGCCTTGATCGCCCGTATCGTCTCCCTGGTTGCCCCAATGCTGCTGGCCAGGGCCGGTGGTGCGTTGCCGGCCGCCCTGCGCTCTTTGGCCTGCTTGTTGGCCACGTCCCGGCCGCCGGTTCCTTTCTTCATTAATGACGCCTTGGATCCTTTCTTGCATCTGCTCTTTTTTCCGTTTTTTAGCCAAGCCGGTTTGCGGATCGGTTATGTAAGCGATATCGTCAGGCGCCGGAAAAACTTCCGCGGTTCCGGAATTAATAGCTTGAGCGTTGGCCAGTTTAGGATTGGCAACGGCGAATTTTCCATAATCCTTTTCAACAATTTCCCCCTGAATTGCGTCCAAAACGTCCTGGCCATGCTTATCGCCGATATTCCTGATCTGGCCGCTACTTGCCTTAAAGGCAATACCCTCCTGAAGATCGCGAGTGGCTTGTTGATCTTCTGGCGTATCGGTGGGATTGATCTTGAAAACGCCCCTATCCCAATTGTCGCTGGTATCTTTTTTCTCCATAATTTTTGCCGCGCCCGTATAAAGGGCAGCTTTCTGGTTGAGTGCCGCGTCGCCGATATTGCCATGGATGTATTCGGCTAAATGACGATTCTCTTTGCCTTTTGAATCTTCCTTTACGATCGTTCTGGCGATTGCTTGGCCTTTAGCGCCTTGTAAACTGGCCGGATCATATCCGACCGCCTTGATAACATTACTCATGCTGTAAGGGGCGGCTTGTTGCAAGGTGTCATGGAGTACCCCTTTTTTGCGCAAGCTTTGAACAAATTCAGTACCTTTATATTTTAAACCGTATTCAAGCGCGCCGACCCGTTCGGTGGCGCCCATTTGTCCGAGAAGCTTGGGATTGGCATCCATTGCTTCCATGAACCGGTCTACGCCGTCGTCATCTTTTCCGTAAAGCTTTTCCATCCGTTCACGAGCCGCCATCTGGCCTTTGATGACTGCCTGTTTGGGCGTGGTTCGTTTCAGGCGGTGAAAACCATGAACTGGCGCAAAAGCAAAGCTTTTTGCCTGGTGGATCAATCGGTCATTGCCGGCCAGCGTAAGGTTGCCGCTATCATCTCTAGAATCCTTGTCCCGCTTTTGATGCGCCACAGCTTTTTCGTTTATGCGCTGGAACAGGTCATCTTTGGCTTGTTTGCCGCCCATTTTCCAGGCTTTGGAAGCCAGGCCTTGCGACATGCCCATGATCGATACGGCAAGTATGGGCATGGTGCGGTCAACCATCCAGAACGATACCGCCAGATAAATGAACAAAAACATGTAATAAATGAAAAACTTGGGGACGTTGAGAACGGGAAACAAATTACCCCAAGTGAACGGGTCCGGATCGCTAGCGCTGGGCAAAAGCGCGTTGCCGGCGCTTAAGCCGATCATTAAAAAGAAAAGCAAAACTGTTCCCACAAAGGTCCATTGGATGAGATGCTTAAGCCACTCGTCCCAGTATTTTTGGGTTTGCGGCAGAATAAGGCACAGGAAGGCCAGGGGCGACAAAATTGCCAAGATCTGGATAATAAAAACGCGCGCGACAAACAAAATGATATAAAGGCAGAAAATCATCGTCAGGGCCGACGCGGCGACGATCTGGCTTACCCATATCGGCATAAGGGAGATAAATTCTCCTTTAAAAAGCAGGGAGCTGGCCGTAATAAGAACTTTAGGCAAACCGGCCAGCGGAACAGCATAGGCCAGGATGGATTTAACCACTCCCGTAAGCATAACGCCAAAAGTAGCGTATATAGAACCAGCGAGTCCATCTACAACCGTTCTCAACAAGTCTTCGTGGCCATAGATGATGGTATTGTTGGCGATTGTCGCGAAATCAACGAGCATGCCGACAAACAGCTTGCTGAAGTTGATCAAAAGGGCGACGATGATCAGCCGCGGCAGGGCCTTTGGCGCGTCAACCGACTCGAGCCTTAAAATGAAACCGAAAGCGATGACCAAAAAGATCAGCAAAAGGAACATATTGGCCATTCCCCTGGTCAGAGCCCAGCCCTTGGTGACCGCTTTTCCCCTAAGATTGATCCAATTTGGGTTTTTGATCACCCACTCTAAAGTGCTGGTTGAAAAACCCAGACAGACCAGACTAAGGGAATAATATACGACAACCTTGGGAACTACGGAAAGAAGGGGCGATGTTACTTCGTCGCTTGCTTCCAGAGCGTTCTCGAAAATGCCGGTAATATCGTCGAGCAGGATGGCGTCAGCAGATGCGGGTATAACTAAAGTAAATATAGTAAGAGCCGAAACCAGAGCCATGACGGCTCTTTGGAACGATTTGGGTTTTTTGGGAATTTTATCCATAGTTTTGGTTTAGCTCCGGCCGCAGGTTTACTTATCGGCTCCGGGCGACAGAAGCTCCACGCAATATACGTCCCGGTCGAACCATTGGGTCAGATCGGCTTCGTAGGCCGGCACGTCCGTGATCACATCCCCGCAATCGGACCAAAGCCAGCCGTCATCTTCGTTATAAAGCCGGAGCACGCAGCCGCAGCCGTTTTTCTCTCCGACCATCGTAGTCGAATCTTCTTCCTCCCCGCCGCTGGGAGCAACCCGTTCATCGCAATAACAGCTGGTTCTGCCGTCCACTTTGTCTTTATTTTTTTTCAGGTATTCTTTGCAATCATCGTCTATGTATCGGGCTCTGACCGATTTGGGCATGTTGTCTCCGCCTTCAAGGGTTTCGTTGACGCTAAGGACGGTTTTAGTCCCTTTGAAATTGGTTTGCGAATAGATTTCGGCATCTTTACAGACCGGGCCGGCATAATCTTTTGGCCAGCAGATGCCTTTTTCGCCAAGTAATTTACATTCGTATCCTGGTCTGCAAGTGCCGCTGTTTGCCTGGCAAGACTCAAAAAATTCTCCGTTAAGCTGGGGATTAAAAGGGTCGAGGCGGAAGCTTACCAATTCGGGATTGATGGTATTCAACAGAACGTAAGCCGATAACAGCAACACCAGGCCAAACATCGCCGATTTGATGCGGTCGACGGCGTCCTTCATGGTTTGCGGATCGCCGATAGAAGTGATGTATTGGAACCCGGCGATCACAAAAGCGATAAAGGTTGCCACGCCGCCCAGCGCTATCCCCCACTCGTAAATGTATTTGATGAAAACAGCCAGGTTGGTTGTGTCGTCAACCTTGGTTTTCATCGGAGATTCCGGCCAGGAAGTTTCCAGGGCGTAGGCCAGCGCGAAAAACGCGAAACATCCGGCAACCGCCAGCAAGGAAAATAATTTTTTGTTGATTGGTTTGGCCATGTTTTTTCCGGGTTGATATTTTAATTGTTTTGTTCGGGCGCCGGGATGCCGATGGCTTTAATGACGCCGGCATCGCTGGAACTGTCGCCGTTGCCAGCGGCTGGATCGTTATCAATATTTGGCTGTTCTTCTACCGCCGGGGTTAAGGGTTGGCCGAGGAACTCTATGGAGCCGGCGATCTCGCCAGCTTCTTTTTCGAATGCCGGCCAGTTTTGTTCCGTGGTCATCAGCAAAACGATATAGCTTTCATCCCCGTCGACCAGTATTTCAGCCCACTGGCGGGTCGTGATCTTATTTTTTGCATCAGCCGCCGAAACGAATTTTATTTCCAGGCTTACCCGGTTTTTTGAGATGTCCGATCTTAAGACTTCCATTGCCTGGTTTTTAGCTTTTGCTTCCTGTTCCATTGTTGCCACTATGTCGTTCCAATTCCCATTTTTGACGCGCTCGACAGCCAGATAAGACGGCTGGAAGCTGTTAAAATCCACTTTGTAAAGCAGCAGCAGCAGATCTTCGTTTTCCAATTGGGCTAGGTTATCGGCTTTTTTGATGATATCGTCTTCGGCCTTGGTCCAGGAAGAATCGTAGCTGATTTTCAGCTTGCCGGCAGGATCGCGGAATTCCAGCCGTTCCGGATTTTTTTCCTTTTTTAACCCTTCCAGGCTTTGGCCAGGGTCAAATTTGGTTAGGATCGGTTCCGGCGCGCCGGCGTCGAATTCCGAACTGAAAGCGGTTTTAAACTGGCCGTATGCCAAAATGGCCAGGATCGGGATCATCGCGAAGATTATTATGATGGATAAGCTTGCCGGCCTCATTTGAAATTATCAGTTTTTAATTTTCCACCACGAACCGAACTGGAAGCCCAGAACCGTAAGCAGAACCGATACGACCACCCAGCCAAACAGCACGATAAGATAGCCTAATCCTGCCGCCCGCCAGAGGCTTTTCACCCGCTGGATCGTGGCCGCGTCGCCTAGCGATGTGTAAAAGATCACGCCGGTGATCAGCACCAGTATTACCAGAATAACGATCGACAGCCGGAAAAGAAAGAATTCGAAGATCACCTGGAGCATAAGAAAAATATGGCCGATGTTGCAGGCGTTTCTTTCGTTCCAAGAGGTGTCTGGATTGTCGTAATTCCGGCCGCAAATAACCAGGCCTCCCGTTGTTTTCGCGTTATCGGGGTTTTGTTTGATGTTAAGCGTCCATTCCGGACCGGTGCCGCCCAATAACTTGCATTCGGTATCAAGGCACGACTGGACCTGCCAAACGTAAGTTCCCAGGCAGGAAGAGCTGATTTGATGGGCTGGGCCCAAAACTATCTGTTCTTTTGACGTTCCGGTCGGGCATTCACTGGTTTCGTCCGCGTCTTTCGCCGTGTAGGTAATGGTTGTTCTGTAAGCGCCGGCTCCGTCAACTTTGTCCCAGGTGAGGTCTTTAGGCAGTTCGTCGGAATAGATGGTTGATCCGTCGGGAGGATTGGGATTGGTCGGCGCGCCGATGGCGGAAATTGTGATGCTTTTCGTTTCGCTCCATTCGCCGCATAATTCCCCCGCTTCGCGGGCGCAGGTTTTAACTTTCCAGACATAGGTTTTTTCGGGTTTCAGGTCGGGAGAGCCGATATCCGCCACTTTAGGATCGATTACGGTTCTTTCTAAATTTATCCCATTGCCTTCTATTTGAAAAACAAACGATTTCGCGCCCGGGACGTTTTCCCAGGTAAAGATAGCCGGCAATCCGACATTGCTGCCTTCCGGTTTCATTGATTCCGGGATCGGAGGCCGGCCGGTTGTCCGGAAAGTGAAAGTTTTGGACCAGGCGGCGTCTTCGCATTCTTTTGATTCATAATCCCAGCAAGGTTTGACGCGCCAAGTATAGATTTTGTCAAGTTGGAGCTTTGGATAGTCTATCGTTACTGTTGATATCTTGCGGTTTTTTTCCTCGTTCGTTAAGGCTACGCCGGTTAAGTCAAAGATGTATGAGTTGCTTCCGGCTTTGCCGTCCCAAGCGAATTTAACGGGCAGACCGACCGGTGTTTTGCCTTCCGGATCGTCGGGAGGGGCGTAAAGGCTGGGGGGTTCTAAAGCAAAATCATTTAATTTGAATTTCCATTTTTGGCTCCAGTCGGTGCAATTTATTCCATCCAAACCTTTGCATCCTTGCACGGTCCAGGAATAAGTAAAATCTTTGGTAAAAAAACCGGTGTCGCTGTTTTTTAACGAGGTTGGAGGTATTCCTGCCCCATTCGCCGTCATAATATCGTAGGGTTTGCAATCTTTGCCTTGCGATAGGGCGTGAATGCATTTTTCTTCTTTGCCATCTACAGTGTAAGCCAGCAGGCGGTAAGCCATCACGTCTCTTAAAGGGCACCATTCGAGTTTTAAGGTGTTTACGTCGGTATGGACACCCAGGTTCTCGGCGGCTTTATCCCCTACCCAGTCCGGATCGTAAGGCGCCTTCGGTTCGGGAGCCGAGCTGGTTGTAAAAGAAAAATAAGCCGTGGGCCCGCAATTGGTGCCGTCGGTATTGCAACAGGCCTTTACGTTCCAGGGAACTTCAGCTGCCGATTTTAAAAGGCAAGGCTGGCCGTCTGATACCGAATTGAACTCCGATTCGGGCAGGACTTTGGTGTATTCTTCTTCTGCGTTCGGCAGTACGGCAGTATTTTTAAGGGCGATCACGTAGGATTGGGGGCCGTAGGGATCTTTTTTATGGGCGCCCGGGCCGCCTTTGTTTTTCCATCCGGGTACGTCGGTCCATTCAAGCTTTACCGGCAACTTGACGTCTTTGTCTCCAACGGTGTGCTGGGGCTGGTGGACATATTCCGGATTGTTGTAATAGACCGGATCCTTGGGTTTTTCCAGGCAGGAACCGTCGCAATAACATTTTCCGCCGACCGCTTCGCTCGGGTCGCATTTTTGCCAGTCCTCGCAATCATACGTGGGGCTGTTGCATGATTCGCCGCAACAAGTGTCTTGATGTATGTCCCTTAAGGTGCCGCCGCAGGAGCTTGAGCAAGTGTAATAAACGTGATGGCAACAGGGATTGCATTCGTCATCATCATCTTCCGCTTGAACGTTGGTTCCCGAAAAAACCAGCAACAAAAATAATAACAAGCCAAGGGAACGCAAAAAATTTTTATTGCAGACCATGAAGTTTCGATGAAAAAAATCGAACATTGGCATGTTATATATTCGTTAATATGTTTAATATATTATAAGTTCTTTTAAACTATTAATGAATAGGTCTTGGCCAGACTTATCCACTGGTCGACTGCCAGCGTTTCGGCTCTTTGGGCCGGGCCAATGCCGGATTGCTTAAGCCACAGCTCAATCTCTTCCCTTCTCCTGTTGCCGGGCCCAAAAAGGTTTTTTGAAAAATTATTTACCAACTGCTTTCGGGGCTGGGAAAATCCCGCCTTCACGATTTTAAAAAATAGAGCGGAAAAATTTTTTTCCGGTTTGTTTTTATTCGGCGTAATCTTCAAAATAGCGCTGTCGACGCTGGGAACGGGCCAGAAACAGCTTCGGGGAATACTGCAGACGATCAAAGGATGAGAGTAGAATTGGACGGAAACCGCTAAAATGCTCATTTTTCCGGGCTTGGCTGCTATCCTTTGAGCGACTTCTTTTTGCAATATAAGAGTAAGGCTTTGCGGCTGGTTTTCGCTTTCCAGGAATTTTCTAATGGCCGGCGCGGATAAATAGAAAGGCAGATTCGCCACCACCTTATAGGCGGGCGGCAACGATTTTTCATCGAACTTAAGGATATCGGTTTCAACGATCTTTACGTTTTCGAGGCGAACAGTATCCCGCAAAACCGCAACCATCCGGCGGTCAAGTTCCACGGCAATCACTTTTTTCGCTTTTTTAGCTATTTCTTTGGTCAGGATTCCGGTACCCGGTCCGATCTCTAAAACAACGTCTTTCGGCTCGAGATTCGCGGCTTTAACCATTTTTTCGGTAATGTTGCGGTCGCAAAGAAAGTTCTGTCCGAATCTTTTTTTCGGCAAAGCGCCGCGTCCGGCCAATATTGTTTTAATCGATGATTTTTCCATCCGGATGGTTTTTTTTATGCGATGATTTCCGCGGCTGGCGGAGAGCTTGGCTTCGGGCTACGAATTAAGCGTGTTTTGCCTTGGATTTTGCTTGTTTAACAGCCGAATGCGGCGGTGTGAGCACAATCTTATTCTAACATGTTTTTAACATGTTTCTTGCTTGACAATTAGCCCTGTGCCGCGATATAATGAATACGTGTCTATTAAGGTCCAATTAAGAAATATTTCCAAACTTCTCCTTGTCGGAGCGGTTTTGTTTAGCGCTTCTTTGGCGTTTTCGGCTACGATTACCAATACCAAAGAAAATGGCCAAATTTGTATCGAAAGCTCGCAAAATGCCTATCTTGACGCCTTAAAACAAACCCGGCTTGAATCACCGGATTTTCTTTTGATCGATAGCTCCTGCGTTAGGGCTTCCACTCCCCCGATCACGGTTTCTACCAAGGTTCTCGGGTCGCTGGTCGGGGGAGATGAATATTACCAAGAGAACCTGAAAATGGAAGATGACCAAAGAGCGATCATAGAATATATTGTTGAACAGGGAGATACGGTTGCGGGAGTTGCGGAAAAGTTTGGCATCAGCGCCGACACTATCCTTTGGGCCAACGATCTGTCCGCGACGGCGCAAATAAAAACCGGCCAAATTTTGGTTATTCTTCCGGTTTCCGGCGTTGTCCACAACGTAGCCAACGGCGATACGGTATCGGTTGTGGCGCAAAAATATCAAGCCAAAGCAGCCGATGTGGTGGCTTTTAACAAACTTTCAGACGAAGCCGATGTTTATATCGGAGACACTTTAATTATTCCCGGCGGAAAAATGCCGAAAGCCGTTGCCAAGGCAAAAACCGGCGCGGCCACAACGGTTAAACCTAACGGGGGTTTGACAAGCGGCTTAAGCCTTCCGGGAGATTACTTCATGTGCCCGATCAGCCTTCCTTGCCGTTTGACCCAAGGATTGCATTATAATAACGCAGTGGATCTTTCCAACGGTAAATGCGGCGATGCTATTTACGCGTCTGCGTCCGGCACGGTTCAGCGCGTCGCTTATGGCTGGAACAAGGGGGCGGGAAATTATATTACCATTCTCCATCCGAGCGGAGCGGTCACTAAATATTTTCATTTACAGACGATCTTCGTAAAATCGGGCCAGGCGGTTTCCAAGGGACAGAATATCGCCCTAATGGGCAATACGGGATTGTCCACCGGCTGCCATCTGCACTTCGAAGTGATCGGCACGGTCAATCCATTCACGAAACGCTAGCCGATACTGCCTTTGGGTCGGTACATCAGGGCTTCGGCCAGATGGTCAAATAGGATGTTCTCTGCGCCTTCCAGGTCGGCGATCGTGCGCGCCACTTTTAAAACCCGGTGGTATCCCCGGGCCGACAATTTGCCCGAATCCACATAATTTTTCAGCAAAGTTTTCGACCTGCCGTCCAAAAGGCAGTGTTTTTTTATTTCAACGATCCCCATTTCGGCGTTAGTGGTAAAATTGTTGAAACGGATTTGCTGTATGAGGCGCGCTTTCAGAACTTTTTCCCGGGCGGCTTGGCTGCTTTTTGCGTCGCTATCGGTTGCCGCCAGCTTTTCGTATTTAACGGATGGCACTGTGATAAAAAGATCCACCCGGTCCATTAGCGGGCCGGAAAGTTTTTTTTGGTACATTTTGATCTGGGAGCTGGCGCAGACGCACCTTTTGTCGGGGTTGCCGAAATTTCCGCAGGGACAAGGATTGGCGGCTAAAATCAGGGTAAAGCGGGCCGGAAGGGTTAAAGCGTGGCGCGCCCGCAATAAGTTTATATTTCCCTCTTCGATCGGCTGGCGGAGCGCTTCCAGAACGTCGCGGTGGAATTCCGGAAATTCATCAAGGAATAAAACTCCCCGGTGGGCCAGCGTGATCTCTCCGGGCTTGGGCGGATTCCCTCCCCCGATCAGGGCGACGCACGATGAAGTATGGTGCGGGGCGCGGAAAGGCCGTTGCGTTATTAAAGGAGAATTTGCGGACAGAAGGCCGCAAACGCTGTAAACTTTAGTGACTTCCAATGATTCCTCGAATGATAAAGGCGGCATAATGGAAGGCAAAGCTTTAGCCAGTAAAGTTTTTCCGGTTCCCGGCGGTCCCGACATTAACAGGTTGTGTCCGCCCGCTGCAATGATTTCTAAGGCTCTTTTTGCCGATTCTTGTCCGGAGATCAAAGCCAGGTCTCCTGGGATATGTCCGGTAAAAACGTAATTTTTTGTATCAGTGACTGTCGGTTCGATGATTTTTTTGCCATTTAAATAATCAATTGTTTCGTCTAAGCTTTCCACGCCGATGATTTTAACGCCTTTTATCAAACCGCCTTCGGCGGCATTTTCCTTGGGTAAAATGATCTCCTCAATCCCCTTTTCTTTACAGGCAATAGCCAAGGATATTATGCCTTTTGCCGGCCGGAGTTTTCCGTCCAGGGCAAGTTCTCCGATGAATACTTTCCTCAAAGGGTTGAATTTGATGATCTTTTCGGCCAGCAGATATCCGAGGGCTATTGGAAGGTCATATAAAGCGCCTTCTTTTTTTAAATCGGCGGGAGCCAAAGAAACCAAAACTTTTACAGGCTGGTTGTTCGGGGACGGGAATCCCGCGCTGTCGATTGCCGTTGCGACGCGCTCTTTGGCTTCCTGGACCGATTTGTCCGGCAAGCCGACGATCTCAAAGTGCCTTAACCCGTAAGTTGAGTCCACTTCAACTTCGATGATTTGAGCGTCCAGTCCGATAACTGCGGCCGAAAATACTTTTGATGGCATATTTTTCCTTGTGTCTTATCGCGGCGAGGCTGAAAACAGGAATGTTCGGCTAGCCTGGCTGGCGGTAATTTTAAATACTAAAATCTAACAAAAACAAAAAAAATGTCCAGAGCGGGCTGGCCAAAACAAAAACTCCGCGTAAAGCGCGGAGTTTTCGATTAAAATCGGAATTTTGTTCCCGGGGCTGGCCCGGGGCCTGCAAATTAACAGATTTTTTACTTTTGGCAATCCAGGCAAAGTTTGGCGGCCGGGTAGATCTTCAGCCGTTCGATCGGGATCATACGGCCGCAATTTTCGCAAAGCCCGTATTTTCCTTTTTTAATTTTTTCCAGCGCGGAGTTTACGTCTTGGAGCTTGATTTCCAGGTTGTGTTCGATCGGAAGTCGCGTTGTATATTCTTCCACTTCATCCGCTTGCCGTTCCAGGGAGGCGCTGCCCGAATCGGAATTACCGAATGGAAATTTGCTTTTCCAATCTCCGGGGATCTTATCATTCTTCGTGGCTATCTTTTGAAGTTCTTGCTCAACCGCAACCTTCTCCCCTTCCAGCTTAATTCTTAACTCTTCCAGCAGCCCTTTTCCGACTCTTTCTTTGGTTTTTTCAACGGTTTTCGTGCTTTTCTTTTTTTCCATAAAAATTAATTAATTTTCGGTTTTACTTTTTGGCTTTTTCTGTTTTTATTTTTGTTTTTAGTTTACTAATTGGTTAAAGATCTTGATCAAGCTTTCTCCCGACGAGGTAAGGATGAAATATTTATCGTTTGACGCGTAGCAAAGACCGGAATTCGTGTTTGACGGCGGAAGCGGAAAAGAAAGATACCGGAATTTTGTCTGACTGTTCGGAATGGATCCGGTCTTGAAAAATGACGGAGAGGCGTTTTTTGTTTTTCCCAGGAACTTGAAAAATCCGCCCAAGTCCTTTTCCATAGTTGTCTCCCATTTTTTCATAAGGCTTTCAAATCCGTCCGGATCAGAGATTTCTGCGATAAGGCCAAGCCGGTTGTCTCCCTTGCTGGCGTAAACGAAAAGCGTAAAATTGCCGGATAAGTGGTCAAACAGGTTATCCGGAGTTTTTGAATCGAATAAATCGAAAAATTCCCGGACGCCGATATACTCATCGTCTTTATTTTGGATCAAAATCCGGTAATATCCTTCGCCTTCAAACTTCCTCTCCAGATAAGCGGACAGCTTATCCGGAATATCGGTACCATCGCCCTTGATGTTTAAAGTGGAGACGGTGGAGATCAGCGAGGTCGGTTCGGCGGGAGGTTCAGAGTCATCATCCCCCGTGCTGTCATCGTTGTCATCATCCCCCGTGCTGTCATCGTTGTCATCATCCCCCGTGCTGTCATCGTCCCCTGCCGGCTCTTCGGTGTTCGGTTCTTCTTCGTTTGGCTTATCGTTTGATTTTTTTGTGAAAACGATTAGCACGATTCCGCCGATAACCGCCAGACTGACAAGCAGGATTAAAATCCTGATCATCAGTTTTTTCCCGCTCGATGATTTTGCGGGCAGGTCTTCCGATAAAGAAAGCTCATCATCCTGTTTCGTTTCATTTCTTTCTTTCCTGCCGGCTGCCGCGGCCATTGGATTTATTTCCGGATCGGGGAAAGAAGGTTTTTGCGTTTGGCTCCAGCGGTTCGTCCAGGGATTATCCGGTTCTTCCTCTTCCGTCTCTTTTTTAATTGGCCTGGGCGATTGATATAATGCCGATAAGTCTCGGTTGTCAGCCGCAGATTCGTTCTCGCGAGGCCAGCGATTGTCAAGGGCCGGCGCCGGTTGTTCCGGTCCGACGTCTCGAAAGCCTAAATTTGTTTTCGGAGCGGATCCGATTCCTTTATCGTCGATCGGTTCCAGAAACGAGCCATTAGGGCGGGCGTCCTCTGCGAGAGGTTCCCTGCCCACCCTCGCTTGCGGATCAACAGGCGCTTGTTCTGCGGGCTGGGCCGGTTCCGCCGCCATCAGGCTGCTTTTTTTTCTATAGTCCCCGTCTTCCCTAAACGCGGCCGCCGGTTTGTTTTCGGGAACCGGGTTTTCCGGATTGGCGAAAGACGGTTCGGTTTCCTCTTCAGGCTCTTTTGTTTCCGGTTTTTTGACCCATGCTTCAGTTTCTTCTTCATGGTAATCGCTTATAACCAAATCCGATTGGTCGATCTCTTCCAGAATAGAATCGTCAAAATCAAAACCAGTTTCTTCAAAGATCGTGCCGATTTCTTCGCGGATTTTTCTTACGTTGAGCCCTTCTTTTTCCAAAATTATCTCTTCGGCCGATATTTCGTCCTCAAGTGTTTTTAGCCGGTTTTCGGTATTTTCGATCTTGGCAAGAATGTTTTTTTCAGCTTCGTCGATCTTTTCCCTGGCTAGCACATGCTGCCATTTTTCCTTGATCGTCCTTCTCATGTCGCTTTCCACCTTCCAGCGCATTTTTTCAATCACTCTTTTCTCATCGTAGGTTAGCGCTTGTTTTTCTTTTTCTTCAACCATTTTCAGCTCCTCGGTAATAGCCTTTTCGCTTTCGATCAATTCTTTCAGCGTGTCTTCATTATCCTGTTTTTCGGAGGCGATTGTCTCCGCCTCCGGGAGCAATCCGTCTTTTTCTTCTCTGATCTTGGTTATTTCTTTGATCCATGTTTTTTTCTTTTCGACAAAATCAATGAGTTTTTCCTTGGCGGTTAATTTGCTGACGACCTCCCTGATCTTGTTCCTTTCTTCGTTTTTATCGGCCAGCTCCAATTCGATCTTTTTTATCTCGATCTCAGATCGGGTAATTTGGTCTTCTATTTCCCATCTTCTTCTTTCTATTTGTTTTCTCTTGTCTTCGATGTCCCAGAGCTTTTGGGACAGCAACTTTTCGTCCGCCAGCGTCAGGTTGGCAGCGCCGGTTTTCTCGAGGCGTTCTTTTTTATCTTCAATTTCCTTTTCTTTCTCAACGATCAATCCAAGCTCTCCGCTTTTTGCCAATTCCACTTCGGCTTTCAATTGGGCCCTTTGCTTTTCCAGCGGTTCATCTTTGGTGGCAAGGTCTGCAAGATGTTTTTCCACTTCGGATCTGTCGATGCAAATCCTTTCTTTGGCTTCTTTCAGCAGAACGGGTAATTCAAGCTCCCCTTTTCTCTTCAGCCTTTTCTTTTCTTCTTCGGAAATTACCGCATCTTCTTTTTCTTTGGCGGTTTTTTCTTCAAGTTTTTTCTTTTTTTCTTCCTCAATGTCTTTTTCGGCCGATTCCAACTTTTGCAATTTTAATTTTTCCCTTTCCTCTTCAAGCTCTTTTTTAACTTTTTCCTCGATTTCCGCTTCGCTTTTGGGCATAATTTCGAAAGCGGGAGGATTGTCTTTCAGGGAAGCAGCCGGTTCCGGCTTCTTAAGTTTGATTTTTTCGGATTCGGGCTTTTTTTCTTCTTTTTCGTTTTCTTGGGCAGCCGGTTGCGGCGGAGCCGGAGGCTTCTCCATCTGAAGGCCAAACGAGTCCGGCAAAGAAGCCATCATTTCTTTGGCGATTTTTTCTTCCAGTTGTTTTTCCAGAGAATTTCCAGCCAGAGCCGGATCTGGCTGCGGCGGATTAGGCGCAGGGTCCGGAGGGGCGGAAGTTGGCGCAGGAACCGGCATATTCGGCAACCCGGGAGCCGGCGGAATTTGGGCCTGTATCGGCGGCTGTTCCACGCTCAAACCCGAAGAAGCATTTCTTCTTTCCATTTCTAACAATGTATTTGCCAGCCTGCTCTCCAAGTCGCCTTCTATCGTGTTTTTTTCCAACACCGCGCTTTCCTTGGAGCTTTTTCCTTGGAGGCTCGCAACATCCTGAGCCATTGTTCTGATTTGGCCGTGTTTTAGGTTCAGCATGGTTGGAGCGTATAAATTGTTGAGAAAACTGCCATAAGCTTGGTTTTGCGCTATTATTGGTTCCGATAGCGTTTTTTTAGTACGCAATTATACGGAGAACCAATAAACAACCAATTCTCCCAAAAGCGAGGTTGTTTATTCTATCATAAACCTTAATTTTTTCTTTTCAAAGTGCATAATCGCCCATTTGGACAAAAAAGCAGGATAAAATATTCATCCTGTTTTTTCGGCCGTTTTTTATGAGATAATTTTGCAACTGGTTTGTTGGTATTGAAGAAGGCTAAAATCAGCTTTGCCTACTTTTTCGCGTCTTTCAAGGAAAGATCAATGCGGCCCAGCTCGTCGATTCCAATCACTTTTACCTGGACCATGTCGCCGATTTTAACAACATCCTCCACTTTATTGACCCGGTGGTCGGATAGCTTGGAGATGTGAATCATTCCCTCCTGGTTGGGCAGGATTTCCACAAAAGCGCCGAAGTTGAGTATTCTTTTCACTTTTCCCTGGAATACCTCCCCTACCTTGACTTCACGCGTAATGCTTTCGATCCACTCCACGGCTTTTTTCCCGGATTCTTCCTTCTCGGCGGTAATGAATATCTTTCCATCGTCTTCGATATCGATCAGCACGCCGCATTGGTCTATGATTTCGTTGATCATTTTTCCTCCCGGCCCGATCACTTCGCGGATCTTCTCCGGATTGATCTGGAGGGTCAGGATGCGCGGCGCGTACGGTGAAAGTTCCGGGCGGGGCTTAGAGATTACTTTTTCCATTTCGTCTAAGATGTAAGAACGGGCTTCCTTTCCGCGATGTAGGGTTTCTTTAAGTATGCGTTCGTCGATACCGTCGATCTTAACATCCATTTGGATTGCCGTAATTCCCGTCCGGGTGCCGGCAACTTTGAAATCCATGTCGCCGTAATGATCTTCAGGTCCCTGGATATCGGTCAATATTCTGTAATTTCCCTGTTCGTCGGTAATAAGCCCCAAAGATATGCCGGTTGCCAGGGTTTTAATAGGAACGCCCGCGTCCATCAAAGCCAGCGAAGCTGCTGATAGTGCTGCCTGGGAAGTCGAACCGTTGGATGAAAGGATTTCCGAAACGACCCTGATGGTGTAAGGGAAGTCTTCAACGCTGGGCATCAAAGAAAGAAGAGTTTTTTCAACAAGCATCCCGTGCCCGATTTCCCTTCGGCCCGGTCCGCGCATGGGCCTTACTTCGCCGACGGAATATGGAGGAAAATTATAATGGTGCAGGAACCGTTTTTTTCCGACTATTTCCATGCCCTCCAGCAATTGCGAATCTCCAGGCGCTCCAAGCGTTAAAATGGACAGACATTTTGTTTCACCCCTGGTGAAAAATCCGGATCCGTGGGCGCGGGGAACCAATCCGATCAGTGCGCTGATGCCGCGGACTTGGTCTAGTTTCCGTCCATCCGGGCGCAGCCCCCTTTTTAAAACGTTTTCGTGGAGAAGCCTTTCGATTTCTTGATCTACAAAATTGCTCGCATAGCGGATCTTGTCTTCCTGATCGGGATATTTTTCCAACAAGGCTTTTTCCAGATTATCCTGGACGTTTTTTATTTTTTCAGCACGGATTCTTTTATCTTCCTGGTAAAGCGCTTTTTCAAGGGAGTCGCCGATTGAATCGGTAATGAATTTTTCAAGCTCGAGATCCTGGGCCGGTTTTGCGATGTCTTCTTTGGCTTTGCCGGCTTCCTTGATGATCTCGACCTGGAAATCCAATAATTGCTTAATGTAGGGTTTGGCAAAATCATACGCCTTAGTGATCATGTCGTCCTGTACTTCTTTGAACCCTCCTTCGATCATATTGATGATCACCTTACCTTTTCTTTCTATTCCCGTAAAGACTACATCGACTTCGCTGTTCAAACGCTGTTCATAGGTTGGATTAAGTATGTATTTTCCATCCACCAACCCTACCCTCACTCCTGCCGTCGGTCCGTTCCAGGGAATATTGGAAACTCCTAAAGCCAGAGACGCGCCGAGCAACCCTAAAATATCAGGCTCGTTTTGGGCGTCCCAGGAAAGCACCGTGATGACAGTTTGGACTTCTCTCTTGATCCAATCGGGGAAAAGCGGCCGGATGGTCCGGTCTATCAACCGGGCGTTGAGGATAGCCTCGTCGCTTGGCCGCGTTTCCCTTTTGACGTACCGCGAGCCTTTTATTTTTCCGGACGCGTAATATTTTTCTTCATAGTCCACCATTAAGGGAAAGAATCCCATATTGGCTTTTTCTCCTTGCGACATGACTGCCGTGGCTAAAATCATGGTGTCGCCGTAACGCACTAAAGCCGCGCCGTTGGCCTGTTCGGCCAAAACGTTGATTTCAACGCTTAGCTCGGCACTGCCCAGGGTTAGCAAATGTTTGCTTTGTTTATCTTGGTTGTTTTTTAAATTCTTGTCTTTTTCCATAATCTTTCTAAATTTATCTGGCGGAATGTTTTGCCGGTTTTTGATTCGGCGGAATCTCTAAGAGACTGCCTCAAAACTCTATTCAACTGCAATTTTGATTTTTCGGCTGCACCGAATTCATCAATCGTCGGCAGGCTTAGCTTTAAGCATGCCTCCTTTTTCTTAACTTGGTTCGCTCGAAATCTCAAAATTTCGCTCTGACCAGAGTTTTCAGACAGCCTCTAAAATCATTTTCTTAATAAAAACTTATCCGGATATTTTTCGATGTCGATGAACTCATCGGCGGATTCTTTCAGTTTCGACGAAGCTGACCGGCCGAACGCGATTACCTCTACCCTCTTGCCCTGGTTTTTCAGGTAGTCTACGAGTTGCAGGAAATCGCCGTCTCCGGAAGCCAACACGATGGTATCGATCGAGGGAGAGATCCTTATGGCGTCTACAGTGATGCCTACATCCCAATCGGCTTTTTTCAGCCCGTCGTAGAATTCCTGGAGATCTCTGATCCGCGTTTCGATCCCAAGCTTGGTTAACGCTTCGAAAAACGGTTTTTCTTCCCCGGTTTTCGTTCTTACCACGTAGGCGAACGCCCTGATCAGATTCCGGCGGCCAACCGCTACTTTAAGGATTTCCCGAAAATTGACCCGGGCTTGATAAAGATTCCGGGCCGAATGATAAAGGTTTTGAACGTCGATTAGAACGGCTATCCTCTGGCCGACTAGTTGAGGAACTGTGTTCATTGTATTCTAACGGCTTTTTCCAACTAAATTGCCGCTTAAGCGGCAATGGTTGGTTTATTTCTTAAGCCCGATCTTTTTTAAAACAGAGGCATATCGGCTTGCATCGATATCGCGCAGATAGTTTAAAAACTTGCGGCGTTTTGACACCATTTTAAGCAGGCCGCGTTTTGAGTGGATGTCTTTTTGGTGCTTTTTTAAATGGCTCTGGAGTCTTTCGATCTCCTCGCTTAAAATCGCCACTTGGACGTCCGGAGAGCCCGTATCTTCGTTATGAAGTTTATACTTTTCTATCAATTTTGTTTTCTCTTCTTTGGTTAACATATTTTTCTTTTTAATTCCGCAGAAAATTATTACGTATTATTTAATTAATTTTCGTTTAAGCTTTTTACCGATAACGCGACTCGATGTGCCCCCAGCAGGATTCGAACCTGCAACTCACTGCTTAAGAGGCAGTTACTCTACCGTTGAGTTATGGGGGCCCAACGGGCTTATTGCCCTGTTCCCGCTCTTTCTAATATTTTTCTTTGGTTTCTTGGTTTTTCTACTTTACTTATTTTACTTATAGTACTTATTTTACTTATTTTGCTCATTTTCCATTCCCTCGCACACTTCAAGATCTTTTTCCTCGTATTCTCCGCCGTGGCCGGCGCATACCAAGGAAAATTTCCACCATTTTCCTTCATTGGCTTCCCAAACAGCGATTTTCATTGCCGATAAAGCCGTGTTTATTACCACCCAGCCCGTAAAAATAATAGCGAGTCCGAAAAACGTTGAATACAACACCTTTTTCGTTTTATTTATTGTTTCCGGGCTGTTCTTGTTGGCCATCAAGTTAATTCCCGACAAGATGATAATCAAGGCGGCAACGGGCGGAATAACCGTAAGAAGAATAAAATCGACGGCTGACTTTACCAACGAGAACAAAAAACAAAGATCGCAAGGCGCTTCTTCGGGGCCTCCGCAAGGAACCAATCCCGAGGCGGAAACTTGAGCGGCAGCCGCAAAAAACAAAACAATAACGAACGAACTTAGTATTGTTTTTTTCATTTTTTTAAACCCTGGGACCAAGTTATTTTTGCTTTCTATTGTTAACCGCTTCCGTTCCTTATCGTCTTATGACGATAACGCTTTAACGCCCGTTTTTCCTTTCTTGTGCCTCTGGAGGGAATTGAACCCCCATCGCCGGTTCCGAAGACCGGCACTTTATCCATTAAGCTACAGAGGCCAAAAAACGCAACGAGCGATTTTGGCAACAAGCACTAGCTTTTTATACCAGAATTATTGAAAAAAAGCAAATTGTAATGTAAGCTGAATTCACTTAAGCGGCCGGCCAAATGCTGTGCGGCCGGGCATGCCGCGAAGACCTTGCTAACGCCTTTTACCGCAGAACCGTCGGAAAATCGGTATAAAACGGCTAAAAAAGGATACATCATGGAAATTTTGAAAAAAATACCTTCAGAGGTGAAGTTTGCGGTTGAAGAGCTGAAAAGGCGCGGTTTTGAAGCATATATAGTAGGCGGATGCGTTCGCGACCTGTTGCGCAAGGCCGAGCCCGAAGATTGGGACGTTGCAACCAGCGCGCTGCCTGACCAGATCCAAGCAGCCTTTTTAAATAGTTATACCGACAATAAATTCGGTACGATTACAGCCAGAATAGAAAGGATGGACCCCCCCGGAAAAAGTGAAGACGGTTTGGGAAAGGAAGAAATTTTTGAGATCGAAATAACCCCCTACCGTATTGAATCGGAATACAGCGACCAGCGCCATCCCGACAGCGTGGCATGGGCAAAAAACATCAAAGAGGATCTGGCGCGCCGGGATTTTACGGTCAATGCCATCGCCTTGAGCTATGATCCCGGCGGCGGCAAATCCGAGGTTGAGATCATTGATCCGTTTGGCGGACAAAGCGATTTGCAAGCCAAGATCATCAAAGCCGTGCGCGACCCGAACGAGAGGTTTTCCGAGGACGCGCTGCGGATGATGCGCGCAGCCAGGTTTGCGATTACTCTTGGCAAAGGCTGGATCATCGATGCCGAAACCTCCGAGGCGGTCAAAAAGAACGCCCGCTTGCTGGGCAATATTTCCAAAGAAAGGATCCGCGATGAATTCCTGAAAATGATGGCTACCGACCGCGCCGACGAAGGCATTGAGCTGCTGCGAGAATTGGGGCTTTTGGGGCATATTATTCCGGAGCTCGAAGAGGGCTACGATGTCGGCCAGAACAAGCATCATGTCTACGATATCTATAAGCATTCTTTATATTCGCTGCGATTTGCCGCCCGCTCCAAATTCAATATATATGTAAAGATCGCCTCCCTGCTCCACGACGTGGGCAAACCGCGCGCCAAACAAGGAAACGGGCCGGACTCGACTTTCTATAACCACGAAGTCATCGGAGCTAAAATGGTTCAGCAAATTTTAAACCGGCTTAAATTCAAAAAAACCGACGCGGAAAGAATCACCCGTTTAGTGAGATATCATTTGTTTTATTACAATGTGGGCGAGGTCGGCGAAGCTTCGGTGAGGCGGCTGGTCCGGAAAGTCGGCATGGAGAACGTGGATGAATTGCTCCAGGTAAGAATGGCTGACCGGATCGGTTCGGGCTGCCCTAAAGCCGAACCTTATAAATTGAGGCATATGCGCTATTTGATCGAGAAGACAGCCAAAGATCCGATTTCGGTAAAAATGCTCTGCGTCAACGGCCAGGACGTAATGAAGATTTTAAATATTCCGCCCGGCCCAAAGGTCGGGGCGATCCTGGATATTTTGCTCGGAACTGTTTTGGAAGACCCGGACAAAAACGATAAAACGTTTTTAACCTCCCAAGTTCGGAAGCTTGGCCGGCTAAACGAAAAAGAACTGGCGGAAACCGCAAGGCTGGCTGAAGAGAAGAAGGAAGATGTGGAAGAGAAAAACGACAAAATGACGAAGAAAAAATATTGGGTTACGTAAAAAAGCAAAAGACGCAAAATTAAAATCCTCCCTATCCCCCGCCGTTGGAGGTTCGATGAAAAAAATAAGTTGTCGAAGTTTCTGAAAACTATTCAGAAATTTTTTTGAAAAAATTGTTATTATAGTTTTGGCTCCGCGACGAAAAAGTTTGCCGCGGCAGCATGGCGCGGATTTTTCTTATCGCTGGCTATATTTACAAAACATCGTTACTGGGTTAAGATTTGGATATTGAAAAAATCATCCGGGGCGCCCCGCAACCTGCGGGGCAATTGCCCCGCTTAGCGGGGCGGAATATGCCGGTAGTATACATCCTTCGGGAGGATGCAGACAGGGTTCGATTCCCTGCGCCCCGACCAAAGAAAAAACAGGACCTAGCGTCCTGTTTTTCGTTACGAAGCACCCCCTTATTTAACTGGCAGAATACTCCGGGGCTCTGCCCCGGCGTAGTTTATTTATCCGCCCGCAGGTTGTAGTTTATTGGTTGAATAATGCTTCCAGGCCAATGCCTGTTTGCGACAGGGCCGCGATACCGATTACCGCTAAGGCGATAAGCGCAACCAACACCAATCCGCCAAGAACGCAGGTAATAATAGCCGCCGTCCTGGTTCTTTTGCTGGGTGTAAAGACCATCTCTGGTTTCACGGCTTTCAAGCTTTTAAAGGTTTGGTAAACGAATACGGTTTGCAGCGGGGCAAGGATGAATAAGGCGGTTTGCTCAACAAAGCCGAACAAAAGCTGGATCGCTTCATGAGAATTGGCTGCCTTGAGCCCGTCGCCGAGGAACGAAAACGTCCAGGATAATAGAAGAAAAAGCCCGCTCATCGCCCACAGAAGGATCAATACGTTCCACCACTTTCCTCTTACGTATTCGCGGCTTTTTAAGAGGGCGTTCATCCCCTTTTCATTTTCAAATAAAAAAACGATCGTGGCAAAGGAAAACCAAATCGAAAAAATAATACCCGGCACTAGAAGCAACAAATAACCGCATAATTCGATCAATCCAACAAGACAAGCTATCCAAGCAAAATCCCAAATCTTGCCTTTGGTTTTTTTATAGGATTCGACCGCCCCTATCGCTTCCCCGGAGCCGATATTGTATAAAAGCGCGATTTGGCCCCAAAAGGCCAAATACAATAAAGCAATGACGGCAATAAGCCCGAGTACGATCGCTATAACAACAATAATTGAGGTATACGCTCCGCCAGTCACAACGCCTAATGCTGAAAATAAAGCGACGCAAAGCAGCGCAATAATTACAAAAAACAAAGAAGCTAAAACCGGGATCAATGTAATACCGATCAAAGCCTTGATTTTAAGCCGGTAGATCTGCCACGAACTGCCAAGAATCTGACTGAAAGAAGGCAACAAATCAGTTTGTCTTGTCTGTCCTGTCTTGTCTTCCGATGTTTGTCTTGTCTGTCCTGTCTTGTCTTCCGATGTTTGTCCTGTCTGGTCATTATAACGTTGTTCAGCTTCCGCCATAGAATTTAAATGCGTACCATGTTGCCGGAAGCGCCTTTAACAGTTGCAGGCCGGACAAGTTGATGGCGCAATTTATTATTTTAATTTTGTATTGAATCTTTGAAATCGGCGACAAACAGGTTTGCCGACCGTTTTTAAGTATTCAATGCTTAACTAAATTATACCCAAAGTAAATCAATAAATCAAAGACAAGACAGGTCAGACAAGACAGGTCAGACAAGACAGGTCAGACAAGACAGGTCAGACAAGACAGGTCAGACAAGACAGGTCAGACAAGAC
>JAKLGH010000007.1:0-9086 GCA_022710775.1 Patescibacteria group bacterium | reverse complement strand
GACATTGCGTCTAGTTTATTTTTTCCGTAAACTATAAGTATCAATTAATTAATCAAATGGAAGAGCCAAACAACGAACACGTTATCACGTTATTTGAAGCGTGCGAAATGCTCAACAAAAGCGCGCGCACGGTGAGCCGTTATGTCCGCAAAGGGTTTTTGAACCCCGTGTCCATTAAGAGCCGTAAAGGCACGATGGAATACCGGTTTAGCCGGGCCGAGCTTAATTCTTTAAAAGACCGCGAAGACGAAATAAGGCAAATCACTTTTGCCGAAGACCAAACGCCGGAAACCGTGGCGGCTCAATTTGCGAGCGTTGATATGGCGCAAGACCGGTTGGCGGTTGAAATGCCTTTCACTGTCCCGGGTGCGGCGCCGGAACCGTCAGACAAGACTGGACAGACAGGACAGACAGGACAGCAGCCGTCGGTCCAAGAAGAGATCGAAAGCCGGTTAGAGATTTTGGAACTGGCGGCCGATGCCAAGAATAGCGAGGGAATCAAGCAGGGGAGCGACAGCATCGCGCCCAGGCCGGACAATGAGATCATCGATTTGCTCAAGGAAACCACGGGCATGCTGCGCGACCAGTTGCAGGTGAAAGACGAGCAGATAAAAAGCCTTAACGAAAAAATAGATAATCTGATCGAGCGCGATCGAGAAACGAATATTTTATTAAAAGGCCTGCAGGACAAGTTTCTTTATTTGGAAAAGCCAAAAAAAGAACCGACAAGAGGCGCGGCCGGCCAAGACGAGATCATACAGGCAACCGTTATGTCGGGCCATCCGGCCAAAGAAAACGAGGAAAAAACCAAGGGTAAAAAAGAGCGGTTGGAAAAAACCGCTACCGTTAAAGACGCCAAAGAAAATAAGAATGGCAAAAAAGAGAACAAGGGAAGACAAGACACGCCAGATAAACCCGGCCCGCAAAAGAACGGAGGCCAAGATAAGCCAAAAAAAGGATTTTGGGGAGGTCTATTCGGTAAATAAGCATTAGCGGAATTCTATTACGGAGGAGGGGGCAAGACCTCCTCTTTTTGTTTGACAAAATAGAAATTTTATTTAAATTATGAGCAGACAGCACGTTAACAAGGAGGCATTGAATGAAATATCCGGAGGAATTTGTTTTAGGTCTGCTGGCCAAGCAAGGAGCGGTTGACGCTTACAGCGACCAGTCTGTTCAGGCTGGCAACCGCTGGAGAGAGGCGCTTGATGAACTGGAGAAAGCAAGGGGAGAAAAAGGCAGGTTAAAATTTCCCCGAAATTATTTGCTTCCGCTTTGTTTTTTTATCAAAGGGGAGTTCGGCATATGGATCGAAGCTTTGGGCGGCCCGGAAAAAAGATTCAAAGATTTGGAAAACAGGGAGGCTGAAGCTCAAGCCGAATGGGACGAAGAAATGATGAGAGAGCGGGAAGCCGAGAAAGGATTGAACGATCATATCGACTCGTATTTGCGGACGACCAGTCTGGTGTATAAACGGCGTTCGGAAGTCATTGAAGCGATCAGGGAGATCGATAATATCGCGGAAATGTTTTACCAGGAAGCCACGGATATCCGGTGCGACCTGATCGGATTTAAAAAACCGGCGGAGTTCGAAGAGATCCGGGCGGCTGGAATGGAGAGAATGCGTGTTTTGCTTCCCGAGGCGGTCAAAGGCCTTGAGTCCCTTGAAAAATACGTGGCGGAACGCGCTGACGATGGGCTAGTGGAGCCTTTCAGCGAGTGGCTTACCGATTTATTTGATCGATTAAGCTCGTGCGAACTGAAATCGGAAACTATGGAGGCAACCAAACATGAGCTCGATGTTATTCTGGAAATCATGAGGCGGATGACAAATGGTACGCGCAATTCCGATACCGATATCGAAGAATGGCTGGCCGCCCGGATAAAGAAAGTTAAAACACTGGCTTTAAAACAAGCCGCGGAGAGCTGAACAACAGCTCTCTTTTTTGTTTACAAAATCGATGATTTATGTATAATTACCGGCAATGGCAGCACCTTTAAAAGGAGGGTTTTGATGCAATTACCAATTGAGATCATTACCGGAGTGCGGGAAAGGCAGAAAGCTATCGAGGCCGCAAAAAAAGCGGAACAAGAAGCGGCTGACGGATCGTTTGAAGCCGAAAAGGCATATTATGAATCGGAGCATCCGCCCGGTATCCGCGGCGACTATTTAATGCCGCTATGCCGTCTTATCGAATCAAAAATGAATGTCTGGCCAAGCTTTATCGGAGGAGACAGGAAATTATTGCTGCGCTTGGAGGCGGTGAAAACAGAGAAGCTTGAAGCTTGGAAGCAGGCAACAGGCGAAAGGGAGCGCCGGGAAAAAGATCTTAATGGATTTGTCGGCGAATACCTTGGCTCACTCGATCCAGCATTTAAAGAACTGTTAAATTGGTTTGGCGTGATAAACGAATTGCTTAAAGCGGTCGATTATTTTGACTCCCGATTTGAGAATATTTCGCACGTCATAGATTATTCCTGAAGCGAAAAAGACAAGAATATTTTTAAGCACCAACTTATTGAATTGAATGAGGATCTTTCATCGGTCGATAAGGCGGTTAAGCGTTGCATGTTGGACGTAAGCTTGGAGGGCGAGGCCGACATTAAAAACAACCTTCAAGAAGCCTATAGAAAGTTATCGTTAATCTTGGAAAGAGAGATAAAGCCCGAAACATCTTTGGCGGGTTATGAGAATATCAGCAGGCTTAGCGATTCGTCATTTGCCCTTCGCGATCTCGTTTGGACGTATCAAGAAAGCTTGGATGCAAAGATCCGCGCCCGGATTGATTCCGTAAAAGAAGAATGTCTTAAAGAGAGCTAATCAAAGCCCTCTTTTTTGTTGGGGAAGGTGAAAGTTAGCCATTGTTTTTAATAGTGCGGCGGAATAAGATAATACTATTGAACGGAAAACATGGCAAACATAATTGAGATAAAAAATATTACAAAGAAATTCGGTGCGGATACGGCCGTAAACGACGTAACATTTTCGGTAAAGGCCGGCGAGATTTTTGCTTTCTTGGGACCAAACGGGGCAGGGAAGTCGACTACCATCAAGATGCTTACGACATTATTAAGCCCGACTTCGGGAAAAATAATTGTTGACGGCCATGACCCGGCGATCGAACCTGACAAGGTACGGAGGTCTTTCGGTATTGTTTTCCAGGACCCGAGTTTGGACGATGAGCTTACGGCTTACGAAAACATGGATTTTCACGGCATTCTTTATGACGTGCCTGGCGATATCCGAAAAGTCCGAATCAGGCAATTACTGGAATTCGTTGAGCTATGGGACCGGCGCGGATCATTAGTAAAAGAATTTTCCGGCGGCATGAAGAGGCGTTTGGAGATCGCGCGGGGTCTTTTGCACCATCCCAAAGTTTTTTTTCTGGATGAGCCGACGCTGGGCCTCGATCCTCAAACCCGGAACCATATGTGGAATTATTTGAGCGATCTGAACAGGCTGGAAAATACCACGATTTTTTTTACCACGCATTATATGGAAGAGGCCGAGCAAATGGCTCAGCGGATCGCGATCATCGACCATGGCAAGATCATAGCCATTGGAGCGCCGGCGGAATTAAAGGAAACAACCGGCAAAGAGTCGCTGGAAGAGGCATTTCTGGCGCTTACCGGAACGGCTATCCGCGATGAGGCCGAAGGGAATTCCGCCAATGCCATGCGTATGCGGATGTGGCACGGCGTTAAACGCTGACGAAGCCGGAAAGTTAAAACAACATGTTTAAAAAAATCTACATTCTTTGGCTAAGGCAGTTGAAACGGTATTCGCGTTCCAAATCCCGTATCGTCGGGTCGCTGGCGCAACCGCTGCTTTTTTTGTTCGCGCTTGGCTACGGGTTTGGCGCGGTTTACCAGAAAGCGGGGGAGGGCAGCTACATTGATTTTTTGACGCCCGGTATTGTGGGAATGAGCATTATTTTTACTTCGATATTTTCTGGCATGGAAATAATCTGGGACCGGCAATTCGGATTTCTCAAAGAGATGATGGTCGCGCCGATGTCGCGCTTTGAGATTATGGTTGGCCGGACGCTCGGTGGGGCGACGGTAGCGACTTTGCAGGGCGCGATCGTTTTGGCCATTGCCATTGTGCTTGGGGGATTTGTTCCGTATAGCTGGCCGGCGGTTTTTCCGGCGATACTGGCGATGTTTTTGGTGGCGGTTCTGTTTTGCGCCATGGGTACGATGGTTGCTTCGCTGTTAAATGACATGCAGGGATTCCAGCTGATCATGAATTTTCTGATTATGCCGCTCTTCTTTTTGTCGGGGGCTTTATTCCCCCTGCAAGGGATACCCAAAGCGATTTCAGCGATCGCGGCAATGAATCCGCTCTCTTACGGCATTGACGCTTTCCGGGCGCTTTTGATCAATGCCAGCCATTATGGCCTGCCCGTTGATTTGGCGGTCCTTTGTTCGGTAACGGCGGTATTTATTTTTCTTGGGAGTTATTTTTTCTCTAAGGTCCAGATCTAAAACGCGTGAGGGCGGAAAATGAGTTAAATAAGGCTTAAGATTCTTTCCAAAGCGCGGTTTTTTGATAATGATTGCATTCCGAGCCTTGAAAAAGAAGCGATAATAGTTTATCTTTTTAGAAAAGCGGCAAAGTCACAAGGAGGCTATAGCTTTGGCGGAAGATGTTTTAGGCAGGCTGGCATTTTTATATTCAGCTCTTAAAGATAAAAGTCCAAAAGAGGTTTCCCAAAACCAAGAGTTGATGGGATTCGCAACGGAACTCCATGAAATCTGGCGCGAGTTTTTAAAAACGGACAAAATATCTTTAAAAAACAGCGAAATAGACCAGCTATTTTTTGATCGCACCTTGCTAACCGTAAGACGTGCTCTTGAACTGACTGGCGCGGTCAAAGAATAGGCCGCGCTTTTTCTTATCCATAAACAATAAAGTTCGTTAGTTTAACAATTCGGGCTCTGATCGGGATATACAAAGAGCATTTCAAGGACCCCTTTTTGGTTGTTGTGCGCGGTTCATACTGCGGGCGAGACCACTTTTGGAAAATATTAAATTAACTACGAGAATCGGACGATTGCGGCGTTCTATTAAAAAGAGTAATCTTAGAATAAAGAAAAGCGTTATTCTATTGTGATGGAACAAGCGCATTTCTTGTTCTATGAGCGAAAAATCAAAATCTTTAGCCAGATTGCCGCCAAATATCGGGTACAAACCCCTGATCCGCGTGATCGGGGAAGCTCACGCCGCGCTTGGAGAATTAAACGGCCTTCTTTTAAAAAATAGCCTTAACCCGGAATTATTGATAAGCCCGCTTTTAACCAAAGAGGCGGTTTCGAGTTCGCGGATCGAAGGAACCCAGGCGACGCTGGAAGACGTATTCCATTATGAGGCAAGAGCGGAAGAGAAAAAAACTGGCAAAGACAACGATATTAAAGAGATCATCAACTACCGCCGGGTATTGAATTTTTCGCTTGGAGACCTTAAAGACAGTTTAATAAACCAGGAATTCATAAAAAAAGTCCATTACTATTTGCTTGATTCGGTGCGCGGAACCGATAAGGATCGCGGGAAATTCCGGAAAGGCAAGGTTTTTATCGGTTCCCCCGGCGTTGCGATCGAGGAGGCAAGCTATGTGCCGCCCGAACCGGCGCTTTTGCCGGGCTTAATGAACAACTGGGAGGATTATATCAATTCCAATCTTGAAAGCGATTTGCTGGTTCAGGCCGGTGTTGCCCATTACCAGTTCGAGGCCATTCATCCTTTCCGCGACGGCAACGGCCGGGTAGGAAGGCTTTTAATCCCGCTGTTTTTTTACAAGCGGGAGATTCTTTCCGCGCCGGTTCTTTACATCAGCGAATATTTCGAAAAAAACCGCCGCGATTATTACGATCTTTTAAAAGGGGTGACCGAACGCGGAGAATGGAACGAGTGGCTGAAATTTTTTCTGCTTGCTTTAATCACCGAGTCTTTAAAAACCCGATCGTCAATCTTGAACATTTTAAGCCTTTATGAAAGGTCGAAAAGACGGATTGCGGCCGCTAATTCGGTTTACGCGATTGATTTGCTGGATACGATTTTTGCTTCACCGGTCATATCGTACGTAAAGATCAAGAACAAGCTGAAAACCAGGAATCCCCAAACCATCTATAATCTTCTCGAAAAGTTCGTTGATTTAAAAATTCTTTATGAGGAACCGGGCCGGAAAAGAAACCGGGTATTTGTTTTTAAAGAATTAATGGAAGTTTTAAATCGTTAATTTGTTGCCAGGCCTGTGATATATGGAAAAAGAATTTCAAATGATCTGGCGCGCAGCGGTTGTCTATTTACGCAAAGCGCCAAAAAAAGATTTTGTCCTTCATACCAAATGGGTGGTTAGAAGCATGGAGATGTTATTAAAGAAAGAGGGAGGGGAGAGGCGCGTGCTGATGCCGGCCGCCATTTTGCATGATACCGGCTGGGCCGATGTTCCTTTTGAGCTGCAAATGGCCGTGGAGGGAGATCCGGCCAGGAAAGCCTTGGTCCTTCATTTAAAAAACGCTCCGCCGATCGCCAGGAAAATTTTAAAAGGCCGCGGTTTTACCAAACAAGAGATCGAAAGGATAGTTGAGATAATTTTAAGCCACAAGTTCAAGAATCCCAGGAATCTGGAAAAAAGGCTGCTGATCGATGCCGATACCTTATCGGATATCTTCAAAGAGCCGTTTTATGCCGATGCAAAGCATTATAAAAAAACACCTAAAGCTCTGCTGGAATTCCGGAAACAAAACCGTTTTTATACGAAAACCGCTAAAGATATTTTCAGCCGGGAGTTTTTAAAAAGGGTTAAAGAGCTGGATTAACGAGAGCTTCAGCGCAAAAACGTTGAATGCGCGGCTGTTTGGCCGACGCGTATCATTACATATTAAAAATATTAAATGAAAAGAATAACGCTGCCTTTAGTCGTTGCCGCGATAGGGTTTATGTGCCTGTTTATTTTGATCGCGACTACGAAACATTGCGAAACGTGTTTTTCTCCCAAAACCATGGCTCTTAAATTGATCGGATGCGGAGCGGTGGTGATTCTTGGAATGGCGGCTTTCCGGCGCGCGTATTTGGAAAACGAAAAAATAGCGTTGGGCATCGAAAGCTTGCCGCTTCTGGATACCGATGAAGCCGCGGCGGGAGTGCCGTTCGCGGGCCACGGGACGATCGAGGCCGAAAATGGGAATCTCCTCAATTCTCCGTATACAAACACGCCTTGCGTTTACTATCATTCCGTTCTGGAGAAATATGTTAAAGAAGGAAAGCATTATACCTGGCGCGTTATTGAAAATAACGTGATGTTTGTTCCGTTTCACGTTACGGACGAAAGGGGATCGATTGATGTCGATCTAGCAAATATGGATGACGATCTTTCCGGACACGCGCTGGATACGGGGTATGACCGCAAACAGGAAAAAAGCGAGATTCAAGTCCTTCCTGTTTTAAAAGAAAGCGAATTTTTAGAAGAGGATGTTCCGAAGTTTTTCGGCCTTAAAGTTAGAAATCCGGGCCGGTTCCGGAAAAGCGAATTCGTGCTGAAGCCTCAAACCAAGATCTTCATTTACGGGATGGTGGAGAAAAACGCCGATGACGGAGAATTGATCGTGCGAGAAAACAAAGAGTGCCCTTTGATTATCAGCACGAAAACCCGCGACGAATACGTTAAGGATTTTTATAAAGCGGATATTTTAATTTACATGTTCCCCGTGATGATGGCGGCCAGTTTCACGATGATGCTGTACGCGGCGGATTATTTATTGCCGCTAGGGAGCCTGTTACTAACGCTATCTTTGATCTTGGGAAATTCGATAATTTTTGCGGGAGCGGCGTTTTCTTTGTATAACCGCTTGATCGCGCTAAAGCATCGCGCGCTTTCGGCGCAGAGCGACATTGAAGTGGAACTGCAGAGGCGCGCGGATCTTATTCCGAATCTGGTGGAAACGGTAAAAGGCTATTCTGTCCAGGAAAAAGAGGTTCAGACGATTATTGCCGCGATCCGTTCGGGAATCATCCATTCCAAAGCGGTTAGAGGAAGCTCCGTGCCGGTATTGCGCGAGATACTGGCCATTGCCGAAAAATATCCGAGCCTTAAGGCGTCGGATAATTTCCTCAAATTGATGCGCGTTTTGGCTGATACCGAAAACCGGATTGCTTACTCGCGGGAATTTTATAACCGGACCGTCCAAAGGTTTAATACGCTTTGCGGCCAGTTTCCTTATCTTTTGGTTTCTTATCCCTTAAAGATAAAATCAATGGAATTCATTGCTATCGGCGCCGATGTTTCCGGCGTACCGGAGGCGGCGTTTTAAGCAGAACCATTATGCACGATCAAATCAAAGAAGAACTGGATAAGGAAACCGAGAAATTAAGAAAGCTGAAAAAACTGGTCCTTTTTATGTTTATCCTGTCAGCCGTTGGAGGGATATTGATCATGTTCGCCGAATACGCGATTTTTGAGCTTTTCTGGCGGTAGCTCCGTTTTCTAACCAGCACCTTGGAATCACTTTTGAAGTATTTCTTCCGGAGTTTTGAGATCGATTCCCATGTGTAATCTTTGGCCATTGTAGTATGGTAAATATTTAGCCAGCGCACGATTGTGCGCTTTCGCGTTAACGCTGCATTGCCGCAAACATTCGTCTTGCAGCGTCCGGTTGAACCGTTCCAGATGTCCATTGTCATTGGGTTTACGGACCCGGGAATGCCGGTGGCCGATGCCGATCCGTTCCGTAAAATGCTGGGAAAATTCCGGCCCATGATCGGATTGGACGCACTGGAATTCAAATGATGCTCTGGCTTGCGCCTTCCGCAGGAAGGCGATGCTGTTTTTAGAACTTATCCTTTCGAACGCTTGGGCGAACGCCCATCGCGAGAATACGTCGATCAAGGTATACACGTATGTCCGTTTCCCGTTTTCCAGGAAATGGATGGTGTCCATTTGCACCAGATCCCCGGGATTTGAAGCTACCGGGCGTTCTTGAGGCGGATGGTAGCGTTTCCACGGGCTGCGCTTGCTAGTTAGCCCTTTGCGGTCCAGAGTACGTTTTACCGATGACAGGCTTACGGCAATCCCGTCCCTTCGCAG
>JAKLGH010000006.1 GCA_022710775.1 Patescibacteria group bacterium | reverse complement strand
AATTTGGAGCATTGCGCTCTTAACGGACTCACTCCCAATGAGGCGTTGAGAGTGCAAAATGTGTTTGCCTAAAACAATTTTTCCGCTTAACGGCCAAGGCTGCCTCCCGGCTTGGCTCAAAATTTACCCCGTTGCCGGACCAGTTTCCGGATCGTTCTTTTTTTTGTTTTTCAATTTCTTATAAGCGCGCTGTATGATCAACACCGTAAAAAGCGTTAAAATTATGTATACGAGCGGCGAAGAATGTTTGGAAACCACGATATACCGGTTTTCCTTGGACTTATCGGAACCTATTTTTAGAACGTTCAGTTCCCCTTCGATCCTTTTGAATGCCTGGTTTTGGTAATCAAGGATAGTGATGGTCAGAGGATACACCCCGCTGTCGGGCGGCACGATAGTGGCCTGGTAAGCGGTTTTAGACGGATTGGCTCTTAGAATGAAAGAAAAAGACTTTCCGTCTTTCTCGAGCGTAACCATTATGGTTTTCAAAACTTCCGGAACTTTATCGTAAGGAATGGACACGGTAAATGTTTTGGTCCGGTCCAGTTCAACGGATTCGTTTTCAAGATCCAGCAATTCCCCGTCCTGAATAAAATCAAAATCATCCAGATTTATTCTCTTTACGCCTCTGGGCGGATCAACAACCAGTATCTCGGGCGGGTTGATCGGCGGCGCGCCCCTGATCTGAGTCGCGGCCGCGGCCACCGCGCCTGACGCGGAATTACCCAATTTATCATAGGCGAAAGCGGCATAGTAATAAGTTTTACCGCTCTCAAGCCCTTTATCAACATAATTTTCTCCGCCGCCGTCATAGACCGGCACCCCCGATTCACGATCCGCCGGATAAAACTGGTCGCTCCTTAAAATCAAAACGCCCGAAAAATCCAAATCCGTCGGGTTCACCCAATTCAATTCGATCTGGTTTTCGAAGCCTGTAGCCGTAAAATAGGATACGTTAGCCGGCGGCGTCATATCCAGTATAATGCTGTCGGAAACTACTTTCGAATTAACGCCGCTTAAAGTTTTAAACCGCGCGTAAACCGTCCTTTCCCCGTCTTGAGGCAAAAGCGTCCATTGCCTGTGATCCGAGTACGGCTCCCAAACCGATCCGTAAAAATCGGGCCAGTTGCTGATTTGAGTTTGGAAAGCGTTACCGACATCAAAAGCCAAATCCACTTTGGAGGTGCTAGTTTCAGCATCTCCGCCGTTGATAATAATTGGATTTGGCCTTAAGGCAACGCTTTCAAAATAAGTCGGGGTGCTGAACCTTGGCGTCGGAACCGATTCCGGAAGAACAAGCGCCTTGATCCTAACGTTCCGATCGATCGTTTGCGCCACAAGAGTTTGGCACAAAAACTGTGATATCACAGCTAAAACAACTGTAAGAATTAAATTACGTTTCGTCATTGGCGCTGATTTCAGCTGCTTTTATCCTTTTGGTCCATCTTCCCCATCACCTGCTTGATGATCCAGCGGTTATAGCTCTTGACGGCCAGCACGAGAACGGCCACCAAGGCCGCCGAACCCAGAACGACAACGAGGATCAAGTGCCAGGGAAAAACCCAGAATACCGCTTCCGCTTTCTCCTTCTTGCCTTGCGATCCATAACCAAGGTCCAAGACCGCTTTATAGCGGCCTAAAGCGAAATTATCCATCTCGGCGCGCAACTTGCCAAAAAACCCCGTTCCCGGCTCCTGGTATAGGCCTCGCGTCCAGCTTGCTTCGAAATGGCGGCTGGTTCTGGGCAAAATATTCTTGCCGCCGCTGATCTGGTCTTTGTTAACATCCGCCTTGCCGGACTTCTGGCCCAGCAGGTTCGTGATCGCCACCTCGCCTTGGGGCTTCAAATGAACATTGCCGGAATTCTCAAACGTCAAAGTGAAACCAACCGGCAAATGATCATAAAACGGCTTGGGATCTTTTAATTTAAACTCAACCAGCCTGCCTTCTTCCAAAATGTCGCCTGAAACCCTTAACAAAATCAATGCCCCGATCTTCTCCGACAAGCCGACTCCCGAACCACCCGAGCCGTCCGGCAGGCCTGATCCAAAAAAAATACTGGCGTAATGCCCGCCCGGATCGGCAAAACCAGGAACGTTGATCACGAAAGGAATTTCTTTCGTTTCCTGGGGCGCGATAGCGATCGGCCCTTTTTCGATCTCTATCCATTTCGACAAGTCTTCCTCTCCTTCTTTTAATTCATAAAATTTAGGCACGCCTTCTTCGTCTTCGGCAGCCGTAAAATTTGAAGCCGAACTGTAAAGCACCAATTCCTTGTCAGTTTCGTTAAAAAGCTTTACCATCGCCTCGGCTCTTTGTCCGGGGTTGGCGGCAAGCTCAAAACGCGGCGGACTTATGGTCAGTGCCAAAGAATGTTCCGCCCAGATCATCCCCCCCAGGATTAAAGTTGCCAATGCGGCTGTTTTCATTTTTTTTAGGATTGGTAATCCATGGTTAGAACGTTCCGGTCGAAATAAGCGTTACCGTATGCGAGTAAGCGCCGGCCAAAACAGCGGAAGTGATCGAAGCTTTGTGGGTTACGGTAACCGCCTGGGCGCTGATGGGCCCGCTAGTGTCAGCGGCGATAGTTTGGGCCGTACCGGTTATCGCCCGCTCATCGGTAAACGACCGGTCCGTGCCAGTGAGCCCGATACCGTACTCCGTGGCTCCGGCCGTTACCGTACCGTCGGCCACGTCGGTGATCGAACTTGAACCGTCGCGCAAATCTCCATCCTCAATGATCGTGGTGGCGTAACCGTCTTCGGAATTGGTCGTGGTTGTTACGTTGTAGTTGCAGCTTGCCACCGAACTGCTGGTTAAGACGCCCAAGGCGCAGGTATTGGAGCTCAAAACAAAAGTAAAGGTCGGATTGACCGTGGCTGTAACCACAACCTGGTCGTCGGCGATAATGGAAACCGCCGCGCCGCCCGAATCCCCGTTGGTTCCGCCGATGGCGATATACAGATCGTTTTGGGACAGTTTGTTGGTAACCCGGTCGGTACCGCCCGCCGCCGCCGCGCCGTACTCGATGGTAACCACCGCGCCGGCGCCGCTGGCGGTGTAAGTGCCGCACGCCGTAAAGGTAACCACGCCGGTAGAATCGTTAATCCCTACCGCCACGTCGTTAACGCCGCTATGCCCCGTGCAATCGCCGTCAACCCCTACGATAGTCCTTTCGGTTCCGTCGTTAAAATCGAAATCCGCGATCGCCGAAGCCGCTCCCGCGACCGTAAAACCGGCAGCGGAATCTTCGTTAAAATCAATTGTGATAGTTTCGCCCGCCGCGAAAGTATTGGATGCCGACAGGTTGAACACGATCGTATGCGAAGAAGTTTCCGCGGTCTTGACCCGGGTCATGGTATCTTTTTCGTTTTCCAATTCTCCGGCGAAAGCAACGTTCGCCGGCAAAATCAATGCAACCAGCGCCAATATGGTAATTAAGGCCGCAGACTTAACCAGCATTCTACTCTTTTTTTTGATCATTCTCATTTTAATGTTTATTTTAGGCAGCATTTATTAAATTACAAATGGCTGCGCATTAACTAAATTTCTTTATTTTAAATTCCTGACCTTTTTATTATTTTTTTAAATTTTATTTAAGATTCTGCCAGCCGTATTAACGCGGCATGGTTAGAACGTTCCGGTCGAAATAAGCGTTACCGTATGCGAGTAAGCGCCGGCCAAAACAGCGGAAGTGATCGAAGCTTTGTGGGTTACGGTAACCGCCTGGGCGCTGATGGGCCCGCTAGTGTCAGCGGCGATAGTTTGGGCCGTACCGGTTATCGCCCGCTCATCGGAAAACGACCGGTCCGTGCCAGTGAGCCCGATACCGTACTCCGTGGCTCCGGCCGTTACCGTACCGTCGGCCACGTCGGTGATCGAACTTGAACCGTCGCGCAAATCTCCATCCTCAATGATCGTGGTGGCGTAACCGTCTTCGGAATTGGTCGTGGTTGTTACGTTGTAGTTGCAGCTTGCCACCGAACTGCTGGTTAAGACGCCCAAGGCGCAGGTATTGGAGCTCAAAACAAAAGTAAAGGTCGGATTGACCGTGGCTGTAACCACAACCTGGTCGTCGGCGATAATGGAAACCGCCGCGCCGCCCGAATCCCCGTTGGTTCCGCCGATGGCGATATACAGATCGTTTTGGGACAGTTTGTTGGTAACCCGGTCGGTACCGCCCGCCGCCGCCGCGCCGTACTCGATGGTAACCACCGCGCCGGCGCCGCTGGCGGTGTAAGTGCCGCACGCCGTAAAGGTAACCACGCCGGTAGAATCGTTAATCCCTACCGCCACGTCGTTAACGCCGCTATGCCCCGTGCAATCGCCGTCAACCCCTACGATAGTCCTTTCGGTTCCGTCGTTAAAATCGAAATCCGCGATCGCCGAAGCCGCTCCCGCGACCGTAAAACCGGCGGCGGAATCTTCGTTAAAATCAATTGTGATAGTTTCGCCCGCCGCGAAAGTATTGGATGCCGACAGGTTGAACACGATCGTATGCGAAGAAGTTTCCGCGGTCTTGACCCGGGTCATGGTATCTTTTTCGTTTTCCAATTCTCCGGCGAAAGCAACGTTCGCCGGCAAAAGCAGGGAAACCAAAGCCATGATTGTAACAACCGCCGCTGATCTTAACACTACTTTTTTAATTTTTTGCGTGCTCATTTTTTTATGTTGAATTCTTTATATCGAACTTTTTATGTCGAACTTTTTTTCTAAAATCAGAATTCTTTTTTTAATGAAAGATGTCTGCCGATACTAGTATCGGTTTATTGCATTAATCATTATGGCATTTTTAAATAAAAATATAAACATGCCCATTGTTGTTTTTTCCACAGTTTTTTTATTCATTATACCCCGGAGCCTCGCTAAACGCCAAAAAAATTAAAATTGCGCGGTCGCGATCAGCGTTAAATTCGTATAATAATCTCCGGCAACCGTACTGCTGTCAATGTTGGCCATATAAGAAATGGTAAAGGTCGTGGAATCAGTATATGTGTCGCAACTGGCGATCGTATCGCCGGACGCGAACGTAAATTCATCTTCGGTATTGTATGAGACGGCCGCTTGCCCCGCTCCGCCGGAAGGATCGGCCCCGACATTCGGAACAGCGTTGTCCACCAAGTTTATCCCGAATTGCTCGTTGCCCGGCGAAGACGCGGCCGGCGGATCAATGGCATCGATATCCGCCAAACCGGAGTTTGAAGCCAGGGTATTGCCGTTAACAGATACGGCATACCCGTCAATGGCATTAGTGGATACCGAAAAGGTTGTAATATCGGTGGAAACGGCAACCGTGCTTAACGTGCCCAGATCGGCCGTATTGTCATGTACCGCAAAAGTGATCGCCGGCAGATAGTCTCCGGGCGTTTGGTAACCCGCGAATAAATGATAAGTGCCGCTTTGCGAGAAACCGGTTGCGCCTTCGCCGATCGTATCCTCGGTCCGGTAGCTTTCCGAAAGCTCCGGCACCCCGCCGATGTTGATGGAATCGGTCGGAATTCTGTAGCTCTCGCTGCTCATTGCGAAGATTATGACAGGCCACAGCGCCGCGGCTGCCGATAAAGCCGACAGGATTTTTTTGCTTTTGTTATTCATTATCCTTAACCGGAACAAATATATAAATATACTCTTCGCCTTTATTTTCCCGAAATATCGGCACGATTATTCCGGTATTCTCGCCGGTCGGGTTCATCTCTACTTCGTCGGAAAATGATCTCTCCAGATCGGTCATCATTTTTTCGGTTTTTCCCGACCTGGGAATAATAACCGTGCCTCTTTTAACCGACGGCTTCCCGTCTTTGTCGGTAAACCCGAACTCCTTCCGGAAATCACTGAATCTGGAAGAGGTATAATCGGAAATTTCCTCCTCGAGAGCATCCACGCTTTTTTCAAAAACTACGTCTTCCACTTCCGGAGATTCGGTAACAACGTAAACTTCGGTCCGGCCATAGATCAGATAGCGGAAGAAATCCCGCAAATCTTTGGTTGCCAAATAAAACGCGTCCGAGGCTTCGGTCAAAACATTGTTGGTGCTAAAAATCGCTCCCCGCCACATCGAATTAGCCATAGCGCCGGCCGCTTCCGCCACGGACACCGAAGCCGCTAACTGGGACGTGTCCAAGGAGCGAGTTTGCGATTTTAAATACGGTAATGAATCTTGGCGTCCTATCTTTAACAATCCCCGTCCGTATTCTTGGGCCGATTGCTGCGAGTTTGCCAAAAGCAAGCCGGACATTAAAAGGCCGGCTAATAACGCATAGGACACCATTGATGATTCGGACATTAAAATAGCCATTCGCCGGGAAATCGGCGCCCGCCGCGAACTTTTTTCCCACGCCCGCTGACAGCCTGAAAAAGCCAGCGATGACCGGCGGTAAGCTTCGATCCTTCGCCTTAATTGTTCCGATTGCTCCTGCCAGTCGCTTGATCTTTTGGCATAATCTTGGATCCAGCATTTCTTGGTCAGCCAATCCTGGCCCAGCTTGACCGCCCTTAATTTGTTTTCGTAAATAAGCGCGGCCAAGTCTTCGGGCGCGTAACCTGTTTCAAGGCCGGCTTGTTTCAAATCCAGGTATTGGTTAAAATCATCGTTTAAGCCAAAACCAAAACCGATAACGGCCCCTTTTTTTATCAAGTGTTTCGGGGTTGCCTTCTTCTTTTTTTTGGTTGGCATTTTGTCTTTTTGCCTTTTTTTATTTTCTTACATCCCCGCGATGGTGTCAAGAAAATCGGCGAAAAAATACAAAGGCCCAAACCCGTTTGAGAGACTCTGTTAAAAAATCAAGATTTTTAAACCTTGCAAACAAAAAAAAAGGATGTTATATCCTTTCTTTCAATGCTTGTCGTGTCCGAATTTTTTAGCGCGGAGGGCAGCGCGCTTGACCTCTAAATTGTCCAATAGCGCCGCATTGACCGCGAATTGTTCGTTTGCGGCCAGCGGCCTTCCCAGCAGCCAAAGGGCTATCTCGTCCTGGTATTGGGGCGCCCAAAGTTTAGGCACCAGCAGGATCAAGCTCTGGCGCACCTTGTCGGATGGATCGTATTCCGCCAAAAGCTCCTTAGCCCAATCTTTACAATGGTTATTTAAAGACAAAGCTATGGCCAAATATACGTTATCGTCAGTCGGGCTTAGCGCTACCATCCTTTTTATCCACGCAAACTCGTCGGCCTCCTTTTGGTCAAAGTGCAATTCTAGGCGGGATTTTAGCATGGCGGCAACCTGGCCGTCATTCACCTTGGCCTGGAATTTGTCAACCGCCCAAAAAACATTTTCCGGATGCCAGCCTTTGGTTGCGGCAATCTCGACATAACGGCTTAGCTCATACGGCGACAAAGTCCGGGCTAAAGCATCTGTAAGTTGCCGTATCCTGCTGATTTCCTCCTTTTTCAGCAGAAAACTCACAAAACCGTCTATTTCCGCGCAGTTTCCGCAAAGTTTGCCGTATTTCAATACAGCGTCAAAAACCTCTTTGATATCAAGGCCGCATTCGCGCTTGGCAATATCTATCGCTTTTCGCAACAGTTCAAGATTTCTTGTATCAGTCATCTTCCGATCTCCAACACTGTTTTTTCTAAAAGAACTGGCCTCAAACTAACACTAAATTAATAAATGTCAAATAGTGTAAAGCCTTTTGTAAACAAAAAAAACGCTGGCGGCGCAATTTATTGTTTTGAAACAGAACCCGCTAAATGATTTTTCAAAAGCTTTTTGATCGATTGTCGGCCCCAACCGCTTTTAAGATATTCTTCCCTCGCCTTTGCGTCATCGATATTCAAAAACGCTTCATAAAAAATTAAAACAAATGGCTTTTTAAATTTCGTGTATTTGGATTTGCCGTTATTGTGTTCATCCAATCTTCGCTTCAAATCATTTGTGTACCCAATGTAAAAACTACCGTCACTTAAACTTTGCAATAAATACACATAATACATATTTCCAAACCGTAGGTGGCGGCGAACGTACGTCCCGCAAAGCGGGTCTACGTTCTAGCCGCGTAAGAACGTACAATTTTTAGTAAAAAATTTACGATACCGTAGGTGGCGGCGAACGTACGTCCCGCAAAGCGGGTCTACGTTCTAGCCGCGTAAGAACGTACAATTTTTAGTAAAAAATTTACGATACCGTAGGTGGCGGCGAACGTACGTCCCGCAAAGCGGGTCTACGTTCTAGCCGCGTAAGAACGTACAATTTTTAGTAAAAAATTTACGTTCTGTACGCGGCCCCAACCGGAGTCGGACCGGTGTTCTTTGGTTGAGAACCAAATGTCCTAACCGCTAGACGATGGGGCCGAAAAAACGCTATGGCTATGCCAGCAACGCTGTTTTAAGTTTGGCTAAAATCTCCTCCATTCCCCGGCCGCTAATCAGGATCAAATCTTGCGTTCCGGTTTTATTGGCCAGTTCCGCGACTACGCCGTCCATTGTAGCAAATCCCCGGATTTTTTCCAGATGCCCGCTTTTAGCCGGTGTCGTATCCAAGCCATTGATGATAAAGATCGAATCAAGCGACGAAAAGATCTCCTCGCTTATGAGCGATGATTCTTTGGCTCCGAAATCCTTTCCCAAGATGGCGATTTTTTTTCGGAAACCCCGGATCTTCCCTAAAATTTCCAGCGCGGCAAGATCGGAAGAGCAGTTTTTCGATTTGGTATTATCCAGAACGAATGTCCCGTTGACGCCGTTTACGAAATTCATTCTGCCGGGAGCCGAACGGTAATCCTTCAACGCCTGGGTGGTCTCAATAAGGTTCAGCCCAAAAACTCTGCCCGCCGCCATCCCGGCCAGCGCCGAAAGCACCTGCTCTTCTCCAAACGCTCGGCCCAGCCACACCGGTATGGTATTTCCTTTGACATTGACCTTAAAATTCAATTCTTTGGCAATGCGGACATCCGACGCGCGAAATTCGGCTTCCGGCAGAAAACCGTATCCGGATTTGTTTTCCGCCGGTATCTGGCCCAGCGCTTTTTTTAGATCCGCCTGATCGGAATTGTAAATTATTTTTGGAACCAAATTCTTTTGGCTAAAAAGCGATTCCAGGAAATTGTTTAAAATATCCGGCGGGCAACTTCCGTCGTTTGAACGCGTAATCACGATAACAGGCAAGCTTGAATGTTTCGCCAGGAATACGGCTTCTTTGAAATCCTCTTTGGCCGATATGTCTTTTTCAACAATAACCGTTTCCTGGCTTGCGACGATCAATGGCCATGGCTTTTGGATCTTTTTGGCTTTTCCGTGTTTGGAAAGCACCAAAAAAACCGCTTCCGCGGCCGTCGCTCGCTCATCGCCGATAACTATGACGGTTTTTGGTTTTTTCAGTTGGTAAAATATTTTGGGAAAAATCCGATCCATTTTGATTCGATTAATTCAATTTAATTGGAACTGGAGCCGCTGACCGCGGTTTGGTTCCAACTCGCGCCAGCCTGTCCGTTATGCTGGCTGGCGTCAAAATCCGGCGGCACTTGGTATAAATAAAGAATCTGCCTCGACAATTCATGGAAGATCGGGAGCGCCGAATATTCGGCTGTTTTAGCTTGAGGCGCGTTAAGCTTGATCAAAACCAAAAACTGCGGATCATAGGCCGGGAAAAAACCGATAAAGCTTTGCATGGTCTGGTCCGAATAACCTTTTCTATCGATTCCGTAAAAACCCCAAGTAAGCTGGGCCGTTCCGGTCTTGCCGGCGATATAATAACCGGGGATACTGGCCTTTTTGCTATACCCGTTCTCGATCACGCTAACCAGCATTTTTTTTATGGTATCGGATGTTTCGCTTGAGATCACCTGGCGCCGTTTTGACGGATCGGCTGGGGCGTGCTCGTTTTTCACAACGCTCGGCCGGACAAGCCATCCGCCGTTTGCCAGAGCGCAATAGCCGCGCATCAATTGCATAGATGTAATCTGAATGCCCTGTCCGAACGCGGCAGTAGCGTAATTGATATCGTAGCCCTTTTTAAATTCTTTGTTGGAAGAATAGGTTTCACCGATATCGATCCCGGTCGGCTCGAAAAAACCGAAAGCCTCCAAATATTTCATGAACGCCTCATTGCCCAACTGGTTTTTGGCGAAAACCGAACCGGTATTGATGGATTTCTCCAAAACCTGGGTCATTGTCTGTTCTCCATAAGAACGTTCCCCGTAATTAAGCACCTTATAACCTCCGATGATTACAATGCCGTTGTCGATATACTTCGTATCCGGAGTAACTTTTCCCTCGTTCAGGGCCGAGGACATAGTGAACGGCTTAAAGACCGATCCGGGTTCGAACAGCTCCTGGCAGGAATCATTGTTGAACAGTTTTACGGTTTCGGGTTTGTTCGCGAACTCTTTGTAATTATTGGGATCGAAATTCGGAGTTTTGGCCATCGCCAGAACTTCTCCGTTGCGGGGATCCATCACAACCGCTTCCGCATCTTGGGTCCGCAGGTCTCTTTGGGCTGACGCGATGAGCTGTTCGGCGCTGTACTGGATATTGTAATCAAGGTTCAGCGTCAGGTCTTTGCCCTGCGACAACTCTTCGTCGTAGTATTCCTCGATCCCGTACTGCCCCTGGCTTCCTTCGCGCATAAAGCCCACCACTTGGGCGGCTAAGAATCCTTGGGGATAGAAACGTTCTTTCCGCTCCCTCAAATAGATGCCGTCGAGATTGGCTTCCTTTATCCCTTTGATCTCGTCGTCGCTAAGCCGCTCTTTCAAAGAAGAATATAGGGTTTCCTTTTCAAGACGCGTCAAAACATCCTTCTCGTCGAGGCTTAGAATAGCGGCCAGTTTTTTGGCCGTCGAAGGAACGTCCCGGACATTGGGAGGCGAAGCGTAAGCGAAAGTGAAATTTTTGTTGATGGCCAGCGGCTCTCCGCCTCTGAAAAAAATCTCCCCCCGTTCCACGGCAGGCTCCTGGGAAAATTCCTGAAGGCCCTGCGCCCAAGCCTTATAATGCTCTCCCTTCACTATTTGAATGTAATACAAACGGCAAATGATCCCCAGATTAGCCAGGATCAAACATGCAAGCACAAAATTAAACCGGCCTGTTTTAGCCTTATTGGCAAATTCACGCATACCAAATCTTGCTTAAATTTCCGCGCCGGCGCCCTTGCGTCATCTTTTGGCAAGCTGTTCTTCCGGAGCTTTGATATATTTGATCTGTTCAACTTCGACTTTCTCGAAACTGGCCGCTTGCTCTATTACATTCTTGTTGAAATTTTCCAAAGAATTCTTCGTGGAAAGCTTAACTTCAAGATCGTCGGAATCAGCCGTCAAAGCCGCCGATTGCAATTCATAGTCGCGCAAAACGGAATTCTGGTGGATATAATCGTTTAACTGCAGAATAGCTCCCCCTAAAAGGCAGAAAATGCTCGCCATGGACATTATCCAAAACGTTTTTTGGTTCTTCTTTATTTTTATTTTGCGGCGGCGGCTCATTGTTTCTTTTATGTTATTGCCTAAGCTTACTAAGCCTCGGGTTTCATTATTGCCCGCAATTTGGCGGACCTTGACCTTGGGTTTGAATTTATTTCTTCTTGCTGCGGCGATATTGGTTTCTTTGTGAGAATAATGGCGCCCTCGCTTGCCTTCAATTCCCGAAAACGGTTTTTCACGATCCTGTCTTCCAGCGAATGGAAAGATATCACAACCAAGCGGCCCCCGGGAGACAGGATCCCGTACGCTGAAGGCAGCGCCGTCTCCAAATTTTCCAGTTCATGGTTGACCGCGATCCTTAATGCCTGGAACGTCCTCGTGGCAAAATGCGGCCGGCGGTCGTGATATCTGGTTGGAACGCCTTTTTTCACCGCCTCTACCAGCTCCAGAGTCGTTGTAATCGGTTTTCTGGCGCGATCCACCACGATCTTTCTGGAAATGGAACGCGCGAATTTCTCTTCTCCCCATTCCCTCAAAATCCGCTCCAGATCTTTTTGCGGCAAACGGTTAACCAGCCCGCTGGCGCTTTCCGGAACGCCGGTATCGTAACGCATATCCAGATATTCATCTTTGGAAAAACCAAAGCCCCGGCCGCTCTCCTCAAAATGCCAAGACGATAATCCGATATCCAGCAACACGCCGTTAACCGGCTTGAAATCGAGCTTTTCGGCGATTTCTCTGATCCGCGAATAATTCCCGTTGGCGACGATCAATCTTTGCGGCTTTAGGTCAGGGTGTTGGGCGCAGAACCTGTTTAAACTTTCTTTATCCCAGTCGATTCCCAATACCTGGCCGCTGGGACCGGTCAGATCCAAGATTGAAAAAGCGTGTCCACCCTGGCCTAAAGTGCAATCGATGAAATTCTCGCCGGGTTTCGGCTTCAAATACTCGATAACTTCTTTTGGAAGAACTGATTTATGCACAGTCAAACTCCAATTTTCAAATTCAAATTTACAATGAATTTACAATGCATCAATGATTCAAACAAAACCATATTTACACTTCGCTTTGAATATTGGGCCATTGGCACATTCATTGGAATTTGAAAATTGATAATTGAAAATTATTTTCAAACTCCCATCTCATTCAAACGTTCGGCGATATCTCCGGCTTCCTTTTCGGTTTTTTCCTTGTAGCCGGACCAGGTATCCTCGTCCCAGATCTCGATGCGGTTGTACAATCCGGCGACGATCACTTTCTTTTTTAATTGAGCGTAGTCTTTAAGATAATCGGGAACGAGAATGCGCCCCAAATTGTCAAAATTCACTTCCATGGCGCCCGACAGCATTATCCTTGAAAAACCCCGGGCATCCGCGCGGGAAAGCGGAAGTTCGCTAAGTTTCTTGGCCAGCTTCGCCCATTCCTCGTTGGAATATAAAAACAGGCAATTGTCCAAACCCCTGGTGATAACGCCGCCTTCTTCCAACAGCTTCCTAAACTTCGGCGGGATGGCCAAGCGTTTTTTTTCGTCTATTGAATATGAATATTCCCCGATGAACATCGAAAGTTTCCGGCTTTACACGTTTCCATACTAAATTCCAACCTTTTCCACTTTTCCCCACCCATTATCACTTTATATCACCAAGATAGTACCGTCAATTTTTTAACGTTCGGTTTTTTTGAAGCGAAATATCGGGTTTTTCCACAAGTAATTCACAGGGCTCGCCGAAACATCCGCCGTCTTTAGCCGGATATTGAAAAAGAAAATCATACACTTTGCCCCACTGGCCGGTTTTTCAAGCTGGGTTTTCAACCAAAAAAAATGCCGGTTTTGTTAGGGTGCTCAAAACAAAAAAACGGCATTTCTGCCGCCAAAAATTTTAATCAATTTGCAGGCCCCGGTAAGTCCGTATCGGGCTAGGCCAGCCTGGTCTTTTCTTTTTGCTTGGCTTTGAAATGTTTGTTGATCAGGCCCAGCAATTCGGCCGGCGTGTGGTTTGCCTTGATCAGATACTTGTCCGGCCAAATGCGGTTTTTTTGCAAGTCTTTTTCGAAATCCGGATTTTCATAGTTTGTCAAGACAAAAATTGGAATTTTACGCAAAGCTACATCCTTTTTTACCTGTTCTAAAATCGACGATCCTCCCGATCCCGGCCGCATCAGATCCATCAAAATCAGGTCGGGGCGCAACGAAGCTCCGTGCTTGATCAAAAAGAGCTCTTCAGCCATCTCCTCGCGGGTTTGGGCAATCTCAACGTCAAAATCGGTCTTTTGAAAGATTTCGCGATACACGTCTATCGCTGCCGGGTCGTTTTCGACTAAAATGATTTTTTTCATTTCGTCTTTTTGCTTTTTGGCAATCTCGGCGTTTCTACTATATATTTATCAAATTGCGGTACGTTTTGCAAAATAACGGCGCTAAAAGCAACGGATTATTTTTCGATCCGGGCAAATCTCTCGCGGCCGAACTGGTCACGAAATATCTTCCAGGAAGAATATTTTTCTTTTTTTAAAACGCTTTCGATCGGTACAACTTGGGCGGCGTCAAATTCCAGGTATATTATCCCCTTTTCTGTCAAATGATTTTTTGCTCCTGCCAGGAATTCCTCGATCGCCTCCATCCCGTTCTTTCCCGAAAACAGCGCCAAATGAGGTTCATGCTCCAAAACCGACGGCTGGACCTCGCCGATCCGGTTGTAATCGACATAGGGCGGATTAGCCAGGATAACATCGTAAAGCGCGGCCGGCGGCAGATCCTTAAACATGTCGGAACGGTAAACGCGATATCTTTTTTGGCCGAACTTGTTGATCTTAAGATTCTTTTTTATTTGTTTCACCGCCCGCGGATCAGCTTCACAAAAATCAACCGCGCTGTTCTTGATATTTTTTAAAACCGCTATCCCCACGCAGCCCGAACCGGAAAACATATCAAGCGCGGCTAAAAAGGGATGGCCTTTAAGCTCCCTGACTGCCAATTCCGTCCAGTATTCGGTCTCCGGGCGCGGAATGAAAACCCGGTACGACAGGTCGATAAAGCAGCCTAAAAAATCAACGCTTCCCTTTTTGTATTCTTTTGGCAGTTCGCTTTTTGCCTGCTTCTTTTTTTCCATAAATTACGATTTTCGCGTGAAAATCCTGGTAAAGCTTGAAATCCTTCTCCAAATAGTCTTCAAAGCAATTTTTTAAAAAAAGGTAGGTCTTTTTATCGACCGCGGCCGGTTTTTCTTTTTTGGGAAACGCGGAATCGGGCCAAACCTCGCATGCCAGGCGGCGCGTGTACTCGTCGACCAAGAAAGTCGGCTTATCCAAAGCATAAAGAAGAATGCTGTCGGCCGTCTCAAAACCCACCCCCTTGACCGCAAGCAAACTCTGCCTTAACAGTACCAGGTCATGGCCCATCATCGCTGGAACTCCTCCGTAATTTTTAACCACGCAGGCGGCCAGTTTTTTTAAGCAGCGGGATTTGGCGCGGTAATACCCGGCCGGCTTGATGGCCTCCGCCAATATCTTTTCATCCAAAACCGCGATCTCGTTTAGGCCGCAAAAACCGCGGATTTTAAGCGCGGCGATGGCCGATTCGACGTTCGCCCAATTTGTTTGCTGGGTTAAAACCGAGCCGATGATCACTTCTTCGCGATCGCGCTCGTTCTTGTCCTTCCGGCACCATAACATCCACTGGCGGTCGTTCACTCTGCCATTTGCGTTTATCCTTTGAGCCAAATCGATGAATCCCTGTATTTTTTGTTCTTTTTGCGTCACAAGACCGGGAAGTCCGTTGATTTATTGCGATAGAGGAACGGACGGATTATTTATTTTAAAAAATCGAGTGATTACATTCTAGATAAATTTTTCCTCTCTGGCAAGAATGAAATAATTTTTAAACTGACCTTTAAACAGCTTTCCGATACCGGCTCTCCGCCGTTCGATAAGTTTGCCGGTAAAAATGCAAAGAGGCGCTTCGACCGGCGCCTCTTACATTCGATAACGACCTAATGGTCATTACCGTAATTTATAATAACATAATAGAAAAATTGTGTCAAGGCTTATCAAAAAAAATCGGCTGGCATGCCGATATTACGTTCTTTCCGTTTTTCTTCTTAAATTTTCCGCTGATTCCCGCCATTCTCTTTTTTCATCTTCCCGATATTTATTTGTGTCTGCGGTAAAAATATGCCCCATCTTAACGAATTGAGCTTCGGTTTTTTGCGGCAAGGCTCCCTTTAAACAACAGTCGCCGATATTGGCATGGTAAACCTGCGGAAATTTGAAATCGGTCCCACAGCCGGGACACGGGAAAGAACATAATCCCCAGCCGCAACGGCTGCATCTCGCATAACTGGCGCATCGCTTCCCGCAACCTAGCTCGCTTGCCAACACCCAGCTGTTGGAAATATGAACCGTGCTCCGGTCGTATTGTTCAAAGAAAGGAGCCGATCCGTCATTCTCCATGGTTTCGAAAGGCCATCTTAACGCTATCCAAATACTATTGTCGGACACCCGCAGGTCACAAGGATCCTGTAAAAGTATCCGATGTACCTCGTTCCAGCCGCCAGGGTCAATTAATTCGTTGAAATACCGATTGGCAAAATCCAGCGCGGCGGCGGCGTAAGGATAGCTGCTGCCCGGACTGCCGCGCGGAACATGCTCCGCCCAATAGTAACTAATCTTAACAGTTTCGCCCTCATCGCCGCCGCTGATCGACAAAACATGCACGGTATCCTTTACCATCACCGCCGGACAGGCAATGAATCCTTTCTCAAGCAAGCGGGTTAAAGCTATGCCGGGCAGATGCGGAAAAAACTTCCGCCACTCCCTGGATCTTGCTTTAACTTTGGCCGGCAAAGTCGATAACTGTTCCAGATAATGTTTTTGGACCATTCCCATTTCTTCGGTTTCGCTTGGCTTTCCTTTTGCTCTTTCCATTGCCTCACTTCCCTATTTTTAAGGTTCGGCGATTAAGGTTTTTACTTTAACATTATTATTGGTAGTGTCAAATAAAAAGCTGGATTTATTCCAGCTATACAACCGCCTGTTTGGCTTCTTCGAACCATTTATCGCGTTCCTTGATCCTCTGGAGAAACGGCGCTATCGAAAAGAAGCTTTCCTGATGGCCTGATTCGAAATAAGCTTCCAATACTGCTGGCAGAGCGCATTTAAGGCTTTCTTTTTCCCATAGAATATCTCCGGGATCGTACCGGAATTTGTTATTGCATCCATCACAGGATATGTTGTCTGCGAGAGGACAGCCGCAATTGACGCAATGGAACATTGGCGAAACATAATGCCCGGTAACAGCAGCCATCTCTCTTAGCAATAGGCGGTCGCCCGTTACCTCGATTATAGCCTCGTTAAACAGCTCCGACATCGGCTTGCTTTTGTCCGCCCATATTTCCTCGAGGGGACGGTTGAGTCCGATATAAACCGCCCCTTCAATGGCCAAAGTGGCCGGATCCTGGAGATAAACGACAGCGGCTTCCGCGAAAGGCCGATCTTTCAGATCGCCGCCCCAGGCAGCATCGGCAAATTCCCGCGCTTCGTTTATATAAAGAACATCATCCTCATTAATCGCCGCGCCCATGATCCTGAAATGTATGCCATCGAAGCCAGCCGCTAAAATTCCATTTTTTACAAAGACCGGCGGCAACGCAACGGTCTTGCAGCTTCTCCGTTCTTTTAAAGCCCGGTACAAAGCCTTCAGCTCCGAATGCGGAACATGAGGCAGAACTTTGGAAGCCATTTTTTCGAACTGGCTGAAAGATCCGATCTCTTCAGGCAATTCCTTTAAGGCCCCAATTAACGGTTCTCTTCCGTTTTCGCCAACCATTTCAACCACCTTTTTAATGTGCTGTTAAATTGGCATTAACATACCAAAAAGATATTAATTGTCAACAACCCCGGCCTGAAGGCCGGGGCTTGTTAGAGGTTCTCTTGGTTCCTTCGAAACCAAGCTAAAGGCGCCCTCCATCCCGCTCTGTTCGGCGGGATTCCGGGGCGGGCCTTTTCCCCGGCCTGAAGGCCGGGGCTTGCGGCCCGGTTAAGTCAAAGAAAAAAGGACTGTTTTAGTCCTTCTAGCCTTCTGCCAAAGAGCTTGCGTGAGTCTGGCCGCGTTTTTTTTCGGCCGATCTTTGGGCCGCTCTGGCAACCGTCAGGATTTCCTCGGGCAGCAGTTCGCGCCCAAAAAGATACTCAACTGCGGCTTGGGCATCCAAGAACGAACCGAGAACAAATACGATTCCGGCGGCTTTGGCTTTATCGGCGTCATCCGCTTCCTGACACTTTCTTACGATTACCAGCGCCATTCCAACCCATCCTTTATAGGCGCAGGCCTCCAATGCCGCTTTGATGATTTTTGGCCTGGAGTTGTCAAGAACAATCTTTAAAGCCAAAGTCTCGTCTTCTTCATTCGTATAAATTTGTTTTTCGATTATCGTTCTTATTTTGGCCGCGATTGTGTCGTCGTCGGGATATCCCGAAAATTCAACGAATTCCATCCAATGGCCGAAGAACGTATCTTTGCCATCAATGCGCCCATGCCCTTTTAAAGCTTCAAAAACCAGGCTTCTTTCCTCCGGGCTCAATTTGCGGTTGGCGGCGGCGCAAATCTCTTTAGCCGCTTTCCAATCGCCTAAATTGATATAGTGGCTTACGATCTTATCAATGATTTGAGCTTCCGGAAAAATCCGGGCTAAACCGCAAATTTGCTCAACCAGCATTTCTACGGTATCGCCGAACGGCCGGCACAAAACGCTGTACAACGCCTTCAGACTGGCATCCACGGCTTCATCCTTCGACGAAACACAGTCCGGCACAGGCTCTAAAGGAGCAATTCCCGGACTCGATTCCGATCCACAGCACATTTATTTGCCTCCATATTGGTGACTGGCTATAATAATAAAACATTTATATTTTTTTGTCAAACGCACAAAATAAAAGCAAGGGTTTATCCCTTGCGTAAGAAAACATCTCGCCGATGTTGTAACGGTTGGTTTCTTCAATGTATCGCTGCAACGCTTTGATCCTTCTGGGCATTCTGTTACCGGCCAGGATATGATAGATCGGGTCCATCGGCTTATCATTGAAAATCAGCCTCTCAACCCTTTCCAGGCTATCGGAATAGGCATATCCCAGAGTAAATTTAATCTCGAAATTCAGATAGTCCAGCAGCAGCCGGTTCCAGACTTTGTGGTCCGCCTCCAGCTTTGCCATCCGTTCTTTTACCGTGTCGTTGAGCATTGCCAGTTTCAGCCCGTAGTTGAAATAACGTTCTAAAGAACCTTCTAAATCAGAAAAGTCGATCATTGCGAGGTAACTGGCAATTTCCAGTTCCTGGCAAACCAGCCCGTTGTCGCTCCAGATCTGGTCCCAGACATACCGGCAAAGGTCGGCCCATTCGGCCGCCAAAGCGAACGGACTGGCCTGCTCGATTTTTTCCACGGCCTCCTTTATGTCTTCAACGCTCCACGCCGATTCCGGTATCATCCGTTCATCGTCGCTGTCGATCACTTCCACCACGATAACGCTGGAAGTCCGCAATATCCGGGACCGATACTGAACCCGGCGGTAAACGGTGCGGTAAACCTGGTCGCGGTATTTGTCTTTCATCCGGAGGGGAAACGCCCAAAGCAACAAATCAAAATTCTGCAGATCGTTGGTGGTAATTGTTTCCCAATAGAATCTCCTTACCGGCTCATCGCGGATATCATCCGCCCGGATACCGGTAATTTCCCCGTTTAGACCGGTTTCAATCTCCAAGCCAAAAACCACTTTCACGTCAGGCCGCGGCCGGAGCAAAAACTGGGCTTCCGGCTTTAAGCCTAGGAACAATTCTTGCATGTACCTCATTCCATATCCTCCTTTTAACGTGCTTTAAATGCACGATAGCAAGCAGTTTCGATAAGTCAAGCAACTTCCCGCCTGCTTTATTTTAAAATTACCCTAAAAAAGATTTGATTCACCGCCACATCCATGAAAAATCTTTTTTTCTCTTTTTATCGGAACATCCGTTTGTTTTGCAGATGGCCGAATAAACGGGTAACAGGTTTTTTACCATTTTTTCCGCCGTAAAATTTAATGCCGTCTTTTTTGCCTGCCTAGAACAATAATTTCGCAATACTCGGTTGTTCAAAAGCTTTCCCGTCGCCTGTATCATTTCTTTATGTGTCTTTACTATAAATCCGTTTTTTCCGTTTTCAATGATTTCGGGAACAACGCCGACAGGAAAAGCGACCGGAACAAGACCTTGGGACATGCCTTCGATAAGGCTTAACGAAAACCCTTCATAGCGCGAAGTAAGAAGAAAAACGCTTCCACGCAATACGCCTATTTCTTTCTTTATCCTTTCTTTCGGCAGATTGGAAAAAGCCGTATGGTTAGGAAATGAATTTTTAAACCATTCGAATATTTTCTTGTGTGTCGTCATAACGATGCTTGTTTTCCGCACTGAGGGGAACGCATTGTATACGCTTGCCAGAATATCTAGCCCTTTCAGCTTAAAATCAAAAATATGGGAACCGAGCCTGCCCAAATAAACTATACTCGGTTTGTTATGTGCGTCAGGCTGATCCTTGAACCAAAAATCTTCGATCGCATTGTGAACGACAAAAATATTCTCCTGCGGCACATCCAGCGATAGCAACTCCTTTCTTACGTTATTGGAAACCGCTATCACCGCAGCAGCTTTTCTGGCGATATGCGCCTCAATCTCGGCAATATCGCGCATCGGTTTCCGGCTTTTTAGGTTATACTCCTCGATTATTCCCCGCTTAAACAACCTGATCCAAAATTGGCGCAAATCTTTGCCGATGTTTTTCGTTATCGGGGTAGAATTCAAAAAACCATGGGTAGTAGAACCGAAATGGCATATAACCGGCCTATGAAAAGCTAAAAAGGCAAGAGGCGTATAAGTAGTGCCTTGAATAATATCGCTTTTTAAAACTTCTCCCCGCTTCTCCAAAAGACTATAGAAAAAAAGGATATTTTTTATTCCGGCCAAGTGTGTAGGAATATCGTCAAGCCTCGCACGGGGATAAAAATGTTTTACTTCGACTCCTTTCTCTTTCAATTTTTTCGAGACTAGGTCGTTTATATAATTTGCCCCGGTATTGATTTTTTTTTCGTTATGAATAAAGGATATTTGCATGGCTCTTTATGGATCAAAACGCCAACCGTCCGCAGCGAAGATGATGTTTTTCTTTAAATAAAGCTAGATGGATGCAATCCAATAAAAAAAATCGGGCATTCCGATATTTTTAAATGAGATTTTGTTTATTATAATACAAATTTAAAAACATAGCAAGTATAACCGAAATAATTTGGCTTGTCTGAACGAAGCTTTTCAGCATTATTACTGTAAATATGCTTTGATGTTCGATTCGTGTTCCGCGTAAGTTTCCGCGCAACGGGTAATGCGGTCGGCGTCGTGGAGATAATAAAGACAGTCGGATTCCGCCGGATCAAGAACCGCTTCGATAGCGGCGAGGCCGGGATTGCAGATCGGAAAAGGGGGTAAACCTTTATTCAAGTAAGTATTGTACGGTGATTTTATTTTTTTATCGGCCAGAGTTATCGGCGCCCACCAGCCATTCCCCTCGTCGCCCCGGACGTACTGTAAAGTGGCGTCGCAAGACATCGGAATCTCCCGCTCCAGCCGGTTCCAGAGGATCCTGGCGATCAGCGGCATATCGGCATCGTTGGCCGCTTCGCGCTGAACGATCGATGCCAGGGTCAGTCCCGTGGTCCATTTGATGTTCTGCTCATTGAAGCGTACCAGATACGGCGCAAACTTCTCGTTGAATTTATCGATGAAACGCTTGGCTACGGCCGCCGGATCTTCATCGACCGGGATCAAATACGTGTCGGGAAAATAAACGCCCTCATTATACTCCGGCTTATCAAGCGAATAAGCGGCAATCCACTGTTCCCTTTTGGCCGCGTCCCATTTCAAAACTTGCGCCAAAAAATCGGCGATTTCCTCTTTGCGCAACCCTTCGGGGATCACCGCCCATTTCATATACGGCGAAGCGGACAGGGTATCCGCGATTTGGTCCGCATCCATTTTTTTTGAGATCTTATAGCCTCCGGGCGCAATCGCGTTGATTTTCCGGCCTGACAGTTTCTCCAGAAATTCCGCCTCGTCTTTGATAAAACCCCGGTCAAGCAGATTTTTTGCGGTTTGGCCGCTTGTTTCCTCCGAAAGCGCCACCACAAACCGTTCCAGATCTTCCGGTTCGGCCGGACCTTCTTCTTGGGCCGCGTCTTCCTGATCTTCCTTTTGATCCTCTGCATTTTCTGCGGCAGGATTATTCGGATCTTCATTAACCGGAGATCCTGTGTCCGGAATTTCTTTTGTTTGAAGCGTATTATCCGGGCTTTCCGCGTTCTCTTTCCGGCCTGCCTTTTGGATTTCTTCCGCTTCCGGCACTGCCTTGTCTTTGGAAAAGAAAACAAACAAACCCGCGGCCGATACGGCAAGGAATGCAATTGCCAGGATGAATTTTATGATCGATTTGTTGTCCATATGGTTATACAAATATTACACTATAATGTTTTTTTAAAAAGTCAAAAAGACAAGAAACCCCAAAAACAGAAAAACCCTGCTATGCAAGGTTTTCTGTCGAAGGTGCGCCGTTCGTTCGCCATCTCCACCAAGTCTCCCGGCGTTTAATCATTCGATCTTTTCTCAGGCGGTCAGGCTCTAACTACTGGGTCGCTTTTTCGAAGTCCCTATTTCCCTTTGTGTTGGGTTTTAGCCCCTTTTTCGCGGTTTTCCTCCCAATGTAGCGGTTGCAAATTCCTCATTTGATCACTACCTCCATTATCCTTCGGGTTCTTATGGTCGATTTCCCAACCGTATTCACCTTGCGTGCCATAAGATGCAAACCTCATCTTATTGCCGTAGGTATCTTTGCGCCAAACACTCGGATCTTTACTTTTCATCTCCTTGCCCTTTTCCCACACTTCTTGGATTAGTTTTTTTGATGGCATAAATTTCTTATTTTTATTCCCTCGCCGCCGACCTTTTTTACTGCATCTGCCGATGAGATTACTTTATTTTATCGCTCCCGTTATCTTTGTCAAATCTGTCAATTATTAAATTACTGTGGAAAACTGGCTTGCATTATTTGACAAGCGCCCTATAATAAAAATATGCATCCAATACAGGAAAAACTGCTAAAATTGATCAGCGAAAAGAATATCGGTTCGCTTACTTTGCGTGAGATAGCCAGTCTTATCGGCGAGTCTTTGCCGCAAAAAATAAAGCATCACCTATTACAACTTGAGAGGAAAGGCTTTATTATGATTGATAGAAAAAAAGAGCTTATCCGACGCGCGCATACTGCCCCAGAAAAAAATGGCGGGTTTTTAATTTCAATTCCGATTCTAGGCTCCGCGAATTGTGGCCCCGCCACTCTCTATGCTGACCAAAATATAGAGGGCTATCTTAAAATTTCAAAACGACTGCTTCCTCATCGAAAAAGTATTTTCGCAATCAAGGCTGAAGGTAATTCAATGAATAAATCTCGAATAAATGGAAAAAGCATCGAAGATGGCGACTTTGTAATTATTGACAGCACTCAAATAACTCCAAATAATAACGATTATGTTGTTCTAATTATTGACGGAATGGCTAATATCAAAAAATTTCGTTTTGACAAAGAAAATTCGCGAATTGCCTTAATTTCAGAATCAACTCAAGATTACCCGCCGATTTTCATTCACGAATCGGATAACTATAAAATCAATGGCAAGGTTGTTGATGTGGTTAAGGCAATTCGCTGATGTGCAATGGATACGCTGACAAAAAAGCAAAGGAGTTATTGTATGTCTCGGATTCGCCGGAATAATACGGGCGTTGAGCAAAAATTAAGGAAATTTTTTTGGAAAAAAGGTATTCGCGGCTGGCGTTTAAAATCAAAAGTGTCGGGAAAACCTGACTTATATTTTACAAAATCAAAGATTGCAGTATTTATTGACGGTTGCTTTTGGCACAAATGCCCGAAATGTTTTATAAAACCAAAATCCCGTTTGGATTATTGGACAAAGAAAATTGCGGGTAATGTAAAGCGCGACATTGCCACTACCGCCCGATTAAAGAAAGAACAAATATGCGTTATCCGTTTTTGGGAGCACGAGGTTAATTGCAATCTTGATAAATGCTACAATAAGTTTGCTAAAGAATATGAAAAAAGAAATTAAATTCAAATTAGCTGAACTGTTTTGCGGTCCTGGAGGTTTGGCTCTCGGCGCAAAACTCGCCTCCGCTGAAAATGCGCATAGTTTATATAAAATTGAACCTCTTTGGGCAAACGACATCGATTTGGATATGTGCAGAACTTATGCGCTGAATATTCACAACAACAATAGTGATGGCGTTGTTTGCTCTCCGGTTGAAGAAATCAATTTTGAAAAAGTTCCGGCTTTTAATGCGCTGGCTTTTGGGTTTCCCTGCAATGATTTTAGCGTTGTCGGCGAGCAAAAGGGATTTTCCGGGAAATACGGCCCGCTATACACATATGGCGTTAAAGCAATAAACATTCACAATCCCGAATGGTTTATTGCGGAAAATGTCAGCGGTTTGCAAAGTGCGAATAATGGACTTGCATTCAGAAAGATATTGACTGATCTGGCAACATGCGGCAAGGGCTACAATATCACGCCTCACTTATACAAGTTTGAAGAATACGGCGTACCGCAGCAAAGACACCGTGTCGTAATTATTGGCATAAGAAACGACATTGGCCTGCAATTTAAAGTGCCGGCCCCGACAACAAAAACTTGTTATGTGAGTGCTCAAGAAGCAATCGAAAATCCACCCATTGCGCCAAACGCATCTAATCACGAACTTACCGCACAATCAGCTAGCGTAATTGAGCGCCTTAAATACATTCCTGCTGGTGAAAATGCTTGGTATGGAGGTATTCCCGAGCACTTGCGGCTTAATGTTAAAAGCGCCCGCATGAGCCAAATTTATAAGCGTTTGCATCCCGCAAAACCGTCTTATACGATCACCGGGAGCGGCGGCGGCGGGACGCATGTTTATCATTGGTCGGAAAACCGGGCACTTACCAACCGCGAAAGAGCAAGGTTGCAGTCGTTCCCGGATGATTTTGTTTTCCTTGGCCCCAAAGAAAGCGTCCGAAAACAAATTGGGATGGCTGTCCCTCCGGTTGGCGCACAAGCTATAATAACGGCTGTATTGAAAACTTTTGCAGGCGTCCCATATACTTCTATAAGCTCTAAAATAACAAACGGCGACAATTTTGCCAGTGTTGCCCCCGTTCTTAATGGGGTTAAAGCTGTTTTATAAGCTCCTGCCAGTCTTTTCTTGATTTTCGCAGGTTCCCGGATTTTTTCACAAAACGCACTCCGTCAAATTCCTGACCGGGAATGCTTTTTACTTCTTCCAGCTCTTTCCAATGGCACCATCCGGCAATCTCGCACGGTATATTTAAAAAATCCGGCATTTGATCTTTGTATTTCGAAAAATGCGGTTTTCCCTTTACTATTTCGATTATTCTTTCCTTGCTTATTCTTAATAAATGGTCATCTGGTATATCCGGCCGGCAATAGATATAAATTTCAGAGCGCCGCTCGTCAAGCTTGATTTCATTTTCGCCAAGTATCAAATAGGCGTTTTTTGGTTTCGATGATTTGATGCCCACGCCAACTTTAGGCTTTCTCATTCTTCTATTTTCAACTATACCGATAATGTCCTGCGGAACAATATCATTATAAATATCGAAATCGAGCTTGATGTCGGTGTTGAATTCTTTTTGAAAAAATTTTTTAACAGCAACCTCGCCTAATTGTCCTTTTACCCAATTGGTTATTTTCTGCCCAAATTCCCTCTGTCGCGCCGTTCCAAAATCCGATAATACATAACCCCTGAAATGCTGCGCCAGCGCAAAGTCAAGGCAAAGCGCATAATCTTCTTTTGTCAGTTCGATATTCCGCCATAGAAACCCCTCCTTCCACTCTTTTAGGCTTGCTTCTTCAAATAAAAACCGGCCTCTGCCTCCATTGCGATCTACGCAAGGAAATTCGCCGGCATTTTTAAAATAGTTATTGAAAGTTTTTTCGTCGAGGCCAAGGTATTTTATCGCCTCTTTTTTGGATACTTGTTTTGTCATTCTATTTGATAAAAAAGGAAACCGCTTTTTTGTATAGTTCCGCGAATTTTTTCATTTCCGCTACATCAAGACGACGCTCGCCGGATTCAATTTTTGAAATATAAGATTGCGGTTTACCCATTTTCCCGGCAACCGCTTGTTGTGATAAGCCAGCCTCAACCCGCGCCTGTTTCAGCCGCTGGATGATTTCCTTATATTCTTTTTCGTAGACATCCTTATTCATGGCTTTTTAATATGGTATATCCTAATATGGTATAATCCCAAAATAGGATATTTTAAAGAGGAATTGTTAAGGCGGCCGTCAAGCGGGGCAGGACTCAAAGTGGGTTCGAATTAAGCCAAGGATTCTGCACATATCACAAAACCGGCTTTAAGCCGGTTTTGTGATATGTGCCCCCAGCAGGACTCGAATGGTTCGGTACGCTCACCATTTCTCTGCCGTCGCTAATCCGGATTTTAGTGTGTGCGCTGAACTTAAGAAATTTATCAAGGTCCCCCCTGGGGAGCGGTATGGAACAAAATTCTGGAGGTTTCAAGCTGGCGGACGAGTCAAGCTAAGCTTTCTTTAAGCATAAGTTTTAGCGCTCTTTTGCCTTTTACGGTTTTGAAATATTCTTCTCTTCTTTTCGCGTCAGCCATTGCTTTATATGCTTCATAAAATATTATTTCAAATGGCCGATAGGGTTTGGTCGCTTGGGATAAACCTTTTTGATGTTCTTCGAACCGTCTTTTTAAATTCTCGGTATAACCCGCGTAAAGCCAATCCTGGTTTTGGCTTTTCAACAGATAGACATAATACATATATCAATTTTATATTTTCCAAATGTTGTTTCGCCCGGCGTGGTATAAAGCCACGCCTGTCGATCAGAGGATACTTCCTCTGGACTCCTCCTTTCTGCCCGCTTTTTGCGGGCAGGAAGCCTAAGGCTTCATTTTGTTCCCAGGGCTTACCCGTGGTCTACAAATTAATAAAATTTGTCGTGGCATGCACCAGAGCCTCCGGCACGGTGCACGCCTAACCATGAAGCGTGTTTTGACTTGAGGTCCCGGATTACGGGACCTCAATTTGCGGATTTTTAGCAAAAAATCCGGTCAAAACTCTGCTTCATGGTGCCCCCAGCAGGACTCGAACCTGCAACTCACTGCTTAAAAGGCAGTTACTCTACCATTGAGTTATGGGGGCGTAATCCGCCGCTCGCGCGGCGGGAAATTTTAAAACACAAACTCCAGTATAGCCGATTTTGGCGATATTACAAGCCTTCAGCCTTAAGATTTTCCAAAAGCTCTTTTTGTCTTCTGGAAAGTTTCCTTGGAATTTCCACTTCCAGGTCAACATACATATCGCCGCGGCCGTAGCTTCTAAAATGCGGCATTCCTTTGCCCGAAACCCGAAAAACCTTTTTCGCGGGCGTGCCGGCCGGAACGTTCAAAATAATATCCTTGCCTTCGATGGTCGGAAGCTTGATCCCGGCTCCCAGAACCGCATCGGTCATGGCCATTGTCATGGCGACGAAAAGGTCATCGCCTTTCCGCTCGAACGTCTGATGCGGCTTGATAAAAATCCTTAAATAAAGGTCGCCGGAACGGCCGCTTCTTTTCCCGGCCTCGCCGCCCCCCTCGACCCTTATGGTCTGACTGGAATCAACGCCTGCCGGAATATTAATTTTCATTTTTTTCTCTTCTTTCACGCGTCCCTCGCCTTTGCAAACGTTGCAGGGCTTTTCCGGCTTATAGCCTTCTCCGCCGCATTCCGGACAAACCGCGTAGCGCGTAAACGATCCCAAAATGGTCTTTCTGATCTGCTGGACCTGGCCGGTGCCCCGGCAGGAAAAACATTCCTTGATCTTGGTATCGGGTTCGGCTCCGGATCCGGAACATCGGGCGCACTGGCCGAAACGCGCCAGGTTGAATTCTTTTTCAACGCCGTTATACGCCTCTTCCAGCGTAATCTCTACGTCGATCCTGATGTCTTTGCCCTTTTTAATGTCTTTCTTCTTTCTCGGTTCGTTGAAGCCGAACATCTCTTCCATCATATCCCCCAAGTCGCCGAAATCAACATCGAAATTGGTGTCCGGCCGGCCCCAAAACCAGCCGTCCTGGCCGGAAAATCCGCCTCCTCCCTGCCCGCGCGACTCAAAAGCCTGGCCGAAACGGTCGTATTGCGATCTTTTCTCCTGGTTCGACAAAACCTGGTAGGCTTCATTGATCTCCTTGAATTTCTCCGCGTCTCCGCCTTTGTCTGGATGGTATTTATGCGCCAGTTTCCGATAGGCGGTTTTAATCTCATTGACGTTGGCATCGCGCGCCACGCCTAAAATTTTGTAATAATCTTTTGCCATCTTTGGTTTTTTATCGCCTGGTATTCACTTATACAATATCATCGATAAAAAGTCTAAGCGCCCGTACCGCCGCGTAGCGGAACGGGCGCGGTTTTTGGCCTTATTTAAGCTTCCTTAAAATCGGCTTCATCGGCTCCGCCTTCCTTTTTACCCTGATCCTGGGTATTCCCTTGAGCATCCTGGCCGGCCTGCTGCTGGTTCTTCTGGTAAAATTCGGCTCCGACTTTCTGGACAGACTGGGAAAGCTGGTCGGTTTTAGCCTTCACGTCTTCTATATTATCCGTATCTTTCACTTTTTTCAAGCCTTCGATCTGGTCTTCCAGCTCCTTCTTGGAAGCCGCCGGGATCTTTTCGCCAATGTCGCGCAAGGTCTTTTCGGTCGTGTAGATCAAGTTGTCGGCGTTGTTTTTGGCTGCTACCGCCTCCTGTTTCTTCTTATCGGCTTCGGCGTTCACCTCCGCCTCGCGCTTCATGCGCTCGGCTTCGTCTTTGGATATGCCGGTAGATCCCTCGATCCTGATCGTTTGAACGCGGTTAGCTGCCTTGTCTTTGGCAGTAACGCTCAAGATTCCGTTAGCATCGATGTCGAAAGTCACCTCGACCTGCGGTATCCCGCGGGGCGCGGGCATAATTCCGTCAAGGATGAATTTTCCCAAGCTTTTGTTGTCTAAGGACATCGGACGCTCTCCCTGTAAAACATGGATCTCCACCGAAGTCTGGTTATCGGCCGCCGTGGAAAAAATTTGTGATTTTGCCGTCGGAACCGTGGTATTCTTGGGAATAAGAATAGTGTTAACGCCGCCGTAGGTCTCAATCCCTAAGGAAAGGGGCGTTACATCAAGCAGCAAAACATCTTTAACCTCTCCTTGCATAATACCGGCCTGGACAGCCGCTCCCAGCGCCACCACCTCGTCGGGATTGATGGATTTATTGGCCTCCTTCCCGAATAATTTTTTGATCTCTTCGGCAATCATCGGCATCCTGGTCTGGCCGCCGACCAACACTATCTCTTCAATGTCTTTGACCGTCAGCTTGGCATCGCTCAAAGTCTGTTTTACCAAGCTGATGGATTTTTCGATCAGATCGCGGACCAGATCTTCCAATTTGGCGCGGGTGAGCTTGAGAAGCAGGTGCTTGGGGCCGGCTGCGTCCGACGTGATAAAAGGAAGATTGATCTCCGACTCAATCGCGGTTGACAGCTCTATCTTGGCTTTTTCCGCCGCTTCTTTGAGCCGCTGGAGCGCCAATTCATCTTTTGACAGATCGATGCCCTGGTCTTTCTTAAATTCACCGATCAGCCAATCGATGATCCGCTGGTCGACATCATCTCCGCCCAAATGAGTGTCCCCTCCCGTAGCTTTCACCTCAACCGTGTCTTCATTGATATCGAGAATGGAAATGTCAAATGTTCCGCCGCCGAAATCATAAACAAGCACCTGCTCGCTTTTCTTTTTGGTCAGGCCGTAAGCCAGCGCCGCCGCGGTCGGTTCATTAATGATGCGCTTAACGTTAAAACCGGCGATCTCCCCGGCCAGCTTGGTGGCTTTTCGCTGGGAATCGTCAAAATAAGCCGGAACGGTAATGATCGCGTCGGTAACCGGCTCGCCAAGTTTCGCTTCGGCGTCTTGTTTTAATTTCTGCAATACCATTGCCGAAATTTCGGCCGGAGCATACCATTTATCTCCCATTTTCACTTCCACTCCGCCGTCCTGCGTCCGTTCCCTAAGTTCGTAGGGCAAAAGTTTTTTATCGCGCTGGACTTCGGGATCGGAAAACCTTAGCCCGATCAAACGCTTGACGGAAAACAGCGTATTCTTCGGATTTGTTATCTGCTGGCGCTTGGCCAGAACCCCGACCAGCCGTTCGCCGGTTTTTGTTATGGCGACTGCCGAAGGGGTTAATTTCGAACCTTCACGGTTCTCCAGGACTTTCGGTTCGCCGTTGATGACGGCCGCAACCTCGGACAAGGTTGTGCCAAGATCAATGCCTACTGTTCTTGCCATAATTTTATTGGTTATTTTTAATTAATTTTTCGACTGGATGTTTTAAACCTTTTCGGCCTGGAAACGGACAATCCCGCGTTCTGCGGGACCAGCCGTCAAAACAGGCGTTTCTTTGTTAACAGCTTATTCCTTGCTTTTGATCGGAATCTTGTTTCTTTTCGGTTCTTCGTCCGCCGGCTTAGTTTTGGGCATTTTCACTTTCAGCATGCCTTTTTCGAAAACCGCTTCCGCCTTATCTTGCATCACTTCCACCGGCAGGCCGACTGTTCGCTTGAAATATCCGGCGCTGATCTCTTTGCGGTAATATTCCTTGCCTTTTTCCTCTTTTTCCTCTTTTTGGTTCACTTCGATCGAAAGCATGTTGTCGCGCACTTCGGCGCTCACTTCGTTTTCTTTTACGCCCGGTAAAGCCACATCGGCAATAAGATTTTCCCCTTCTTCATAAATATCGATCTTGGGAACGGCCATCAGGCCGTGGCTTGCTTTCTGCCAGCCTCTTGGCATAAGCCAATCATCGCCATCGCTTTCGAACCAGCTATCGATATCCCAGAACGGGCGGTATGGAATGATTGCCATTTTTTTTATTCCGGTTCCGCCAAGCCTTCCCTTAATTTGGTTTTTCGCCTGTTTTGGATTTATCCAAACTGGCAGGAATACCGTCCGGATCCGGAATTGTTACTTATGTCTCGGAACAATTAATAATGAACTTCGAATCTATTTTACAAAACCGAGCGTCGTATCGGGATTTTCCGTTGCCTCGATCTTGCCGAACTTTTCCTCGTACCGCTTGATGTTTTCCTGAAGCGCAGCCATTATGCGCTTGGCATGCCCCGGGCTCACCAGCACCCGCGAAACCATAATGCCCTCGGGCGGAAGGTTTAAGAAAAAATCCATCACAAACTCTTCCTTGGCATGGGTGATCTGCATCAAATTGGAATATTTTCCTTTCAAATCGTCATCTTTGATCTTAATGTTGATCTGATTCGTTTTTTGGGGTTCATGTGCCATGTTTTTGATATTACTCTTATTTTTCCCGGGGTTTATTTTTCCAGGGGTTTAACCCCTGCCTGCTTGTCCCATTCCGCGACTTTCGTCCTTTAACAAATTCAGGATCAAAATTGGTCATTTCATTTCGCAATTTTCATCCTTCGGAAAACTCAGGATCAAAATTGGTCATTTCATTTCGCAATTTTCATCCTTCGGAAAACTCAGGATCAAAATTGGTCATTTCATTTCGCAATTTTGACTTTCGCGGGTCTGAGCAAGCGGCCGTTAATGTTATAGCCTTTCTTTATTTCTTCGATAACGGTACCCGATTCCCGGTCCTTGGCCTCCACTTCCTGCACCACCTCGTGCAAATTCGGATTGAACTTCTGGTCTAGCGACTTTATCTCTTCAACCCCGTAGGTTTTGAGCAAATCAAGCAATTGGGATTTAAGCTGGATAATCCCGGCCACGTTGGCGTCGTTTTTCAGGTTTTCGGGAAGCTTCGACTCCACCAGGTTGAAATTATCCAGCAGGGGCAAAATCTGGACGGCCGCCTCTTCCCGCACCAAGCTTCCCAATACCGCTGCGCGGTCGGCCTCTTCGTTGCGAAAATTCAAATAATCGGCGCGCGCCCGTTTCCACCCGTTGAGGTATTCTTCGCTCTGTTTTTGGCATTCTTCCAGTTTTTTTTCCAGCTCCATGACGATATCCTCGTTTTTCGGTTCCCGGCAGGAACAATCCCCGCCGCACCCGCAGCTTTCACCGCCGGTTGTTTCCTGGTCTTTTTCTTCGTTATTTTCCATGGTGTATTTTTTTATCTTTAGTGTTTAAAACAGCCGATGCCTAGTTGCTTTCAAAGAACTTCATGACATTATTGATCAATCCGATGTTTTTCTCGTAGGCCATGCGCTTGGGACCCACGATCGACAGGATGATTTCGTCAAAATCCCGGGGCTCGTAGCGGAAAGTGATCATCGAGAAGTCAAATGCCTTGGGAAAGGGGTTCTCCTTTCCGATATGGACTTCAAAACCTGATTCCGGCAAGATATTTTCAACATCGCTCTCCAGATAATTCAGAAAATCAATAAAATTGGATATCGAGTCCTTTTCCTGGAATTCTGGATTCTTCAATACCTGCTCCCAGCCGTCTTTTAAAATCATATCCTCTCGAACCATGTAGCTTAGGACAAGCGATGAAGTCGCGTTGGCTAAATTCCTGGTTATGGCCTGGGCCAAACGGAAAACATCCGCGAATTCGTTCTCAAACTCTCTGTCAATGTCGGTCTTGACCCCGGAACCGAGCTGGCAGCCTCCGCCGATTATCTCGTCCACGAAAAACCGGTATCCCTTGTCGGTGGGCACCCGGCCCGAAGAAGTGTGCGGCTGGCAAAGATAGCCCTGTTCGGTCAAATCCTGCATTTTCAGCCGGATGGTAGCCGGGGCAATATCAAGCCGGTGCTTCTCTTTTAAAAAGTCTGAAGAAACCGGCTGGGCGTAATCGATATAGTCGCGCACGACATAATCAAGAATTTCTTTTTGTTTTTCGGTTAATCTCATACCGCTTTAACCTTTTTTACTCCCAATTTAATCTTAAGCGGTTAGCACTCACTTGTCAAGAGTGCTAATTTTATCGGGAATTGCTTGGTTTCCCGATTCATATATTAAAAACGCCTCCGTTTCCGGAAGCGTTATTCTCCTCTTTTACTTGCTTGAACCATCCGGTCCGCGACCTGGCTTTCATGGATATTCCGCCATCTTTGCACCAGCGGATTATCCGGCAACAGCCTGTCGCCATCCATTTCTACCCACAACCGGGTCAGTAGCTCAATCGCTTTCGGCCAGCTTTCTGCCTTCTCTGCCCGATCAAAAAGCTGTTCCACGGTCTCGTTGTCAGCCATATTTCCACCTTCTTTTCTAATACGGTAAAATACCGGCTTTTTTTACTTTTGTCAACCAAAAACAAGCCGGCCGGCCAAAGAAAAAAGCAACCGAACGGTTGCCGATAAAAAAGAACTGGCTTAAACATACAAGCCTTCGGGCGGACTGCCAGACAAGCTCTCCGGCTCTTCGCGATCCAACACCGCGCCATAGACGATTTCCCACTTCTTTCTGATATCCAATCCGCCGGGTATGCCGGCTGTATCCATGATCCTTCGCGCCTCGATCAGATCAAGCATGGCTGTTCCGAAATCCGGGTTATCCGACGCCCGATCGATCAACTCTCGCGCTTGCGCCAATGTGTCTTCCAAGGATAACACCCTCGTTATTGGTTTATGGTTTATCTATATATGATTTACGGATAATGTCAATGATAAAATATTGACAATTTTAATCATTTATGTTAAATAATGGCAAGTTAGCATAAGGAGGAAAGCGCATGAGTTTTATTGAAAATATTGGTTGCGCGGTTTTGGGTGTTATTATCGCAATTACTGTAATGGCAGGCATGGATAATGGAACCGATAACGACAAAATTAAAGACATCGCCAGCCTGCAGCGGGCTTTAGAGCTCGACGGCCATGAAACGGTTAAAATCGGCGAAACCACTTTTGCCGTGTTCCTCAACGGAACTCGCGGCAACGAAACATTCTTTGTAGATGGCGCCGATATTCTTAAAGACCGCTTTATCCTGGCTGATTCGGCGGGCCGTTCAAAAAAAATTGATTTCTCCGACGATCAAACGCTGAACTGGATGGCCGCGGTCAAACGGGCCGAACAAGCCGCCCAAGCGGCCTAAACCCGGAAAAATCCGGGTTTTGTTTTCTTTAAATTAACAAAAAAAGATCCGGCCAAAAACCGGATCCTAACGGTAAACCTTGCGCATGTCGACCGGAATCATTTCAACCGCTTCCGCCGAACCGATATCGCAACACCTGATAAAAAGCGAGTCGTAATTAAGAACGGCCCGGACAAGACGGCAATCGTTGGGCGCGAGCACATCTCGCGAAAACATTTCTAAAATGCATATCAGCCGCGACTGCCAGTGGTTGTAACAATCGGTCGCCCGCCAATAAAAATGGGCATCCACTTTCCGCCCCGGATAAACCCTCGCCCAGACGCGCTGAACGAACGGCGACGCTTCGCTCGTTAAGTCAACTCCCGGATCCCAAGTTATGGCCTGGCACCGGTCATCGACGTAGCCCCCTTCAATTTGCCTCGCCAAAGAATCTTTCATGGCGCCCAGCTGGTTAACCAAACCGCTTCTCGACGGATACGCGGCCAGACGCTCGTAGGCCAGGTATTGGTGCATCCGCTTTAATTGGTGCGCGGCCAAATAACCCGGCGTCCATTCTTTGCAATACGATTCGGTTGACAAATAGGGATACCGCGGATGAACCTTGTGATCTTGGATCTGCCGCAGGGCATAACCCGATAAACAGATCTGCTGGCAGGTATCCAGCACTTCTTGGGTTCCCCGGTTATCTTTAAGAGTAATTTTTACGCCTTGGCTTAGAATTTTTTTCATCGCCAATACCCATGCCTTATTGAAATCGTTTTCCTTGATGAAAATCAAAGACGCCATGTCGCGCATTTTATCCCCTCTTATTTTCTCTTTTAAAAGAGCTAAATCGTAATGCTACCACCGAATCAAAAAAAGTCAAGATTTGGTTTTTTTTGACAAAAAGCTCTTAAAAAGGATAAGTTGGTATTAACAAGGCAAAGCCTCTAAAGTTCCAACGTGTTTCTTACTTAAAAAAACTGCGCCGGTATGAAAAAAATCATCAAACAAAGCAATTTGGTCTGGGTTGACATTGAGAAGCCTTCCGAGGAGGATATCCAGTTTTTGAAAAACCGCTTCAAAATCCATTCGCTGACGGCAAAGACCATCATCCCTTCCATCCACTATCCCGACCTCGATCCTTTCCGCAACTATCTTTTCTTGATCCTTCACTATCCCCATTACAAGGAGAACAAGGAAATTAAAATTCTTGAATTCGATATTATCGCCGGCCAGGATTTTTTGATCACTACCCACCAGGAAGACATTATTCCTTTGCGCACGCTGCTCGACGCCTGCCACGCTTCAAAGACCAGAAAGGACGAAACAATGGGTAAGGGAACGGGCTATCTGCTGTTCTCGGTTTTAAGCACTTTTTTAAAAGACATCTTGGAAAAGATCAATGGCGTGGCCGCCGATATCGATAAATTGGAATCCGGCCTTTTTTCGGGCCATGAACGGGAAATGATCAAGGAAATATCAACCTTAAAAATGCAGATCATCGATATCTGGCGGATAGTGGAGCCTCAAAGAATGATCTTTGAATCGCTGCGCGCCACAGGGGTCAATTTTTTCGGCCCGGACTATAAACATTATTTCAATATCCTCCACCGCACGCACCGCCGCATCGAGAACGGGCTGAAAGGCGCCAAAGAAACCGTGGAAGCGCTGGAAGAGACAAACCAGATTTTAGTCAGCCTGAAAACAAACGAAACCATGAAGATCCTCACGCTTTTTTCGGTGATCTTCATGCCTTTGACCCTTCTGGCCAGCATCTGGGGCATGAACACTAATTTCCTGCCGTTCCAGGCAACCAACCGCGATTTTGAATACATCGTTTTGATCATGACCGGCACGTTCGCGGGCATGCTTTTTTATTTCAAACACAAAAAATGGATCTAAAAAAAGAAAAAGAGCTCTTAGCTCTTTGATATGCTGTTTTATCTTGGAATCATCCAACTTCAAACCTTTCGCTCCGGCTCACACGGCCCCTGACAGCACCCATTACTCCCACATCCCTGGCTCTTTCTTCGTATTTCTTAAGAAGCCTAAGATAAGCTGAGATTGCCTCGTGCCATTCATCTTCATCCTCGCGGCTTTTAACAACGGGCCAAAGATTCCACAGAAGCTGTGAAGCTTCCACCATGCCCGTGAGACTGCCCTTTCTTATCAGCTCGGCAATGATCGCCAGATCTCCGCAAGCAAGGCAGAGCTCGAATTCGCTTGTCCGTTCCCCTATTTGCCATTCTTTCTTATCCATCGCTCTGCCTCCTTCTACTGGGCGGCTCCCAACTTTCTCATGATTTTTTCAATCTTTGCGCTGCACGAATTAACCAATACTTCCAATCGCTGGGCAAGCTTGTTCCAGCGTTCGCCCGACGACCTGGCTATGATCTCGGCCGCGAAATCCAGGTCTTGATTGACCTCATTGGCGATGTCAAGTCTCAAGCGTTCGGGTGTTATTCCCCAAACCTTACTGGACATATACATGTCCGCCAAGTCCAGATAATTCCTGGCGATCTTGTAGTTTAAATCGTCGATCAGCTGTTCGTCTTTTTCATCCATTCGCTATTCCTCCTTTTCAACTATGCTCGTATTGATTAACTAATGCCATAAGTTCGGTCATAACTTGGCTCCAGGAACCGTTAGGATATTTTTGATCGTTCACCATATCCCGCACCTTGTGCAGCAATTCCGATGCCTTCGCCAGCCTATCCATCGTCGGATCAGCCATCAGCTTCCTGGCCGCGGCCAGGTCGCCATTAGCCAATCCCAGATCAATACTTGCCTGCCACTGGTCATTGTTGTTCATAACTGCCTCCCGATATTTTAACGGACTGCGAATATATTAATATAAATCCCTAGTTTGTCAATGTCAAAAAAAAGAGAGCGCGTACGCCCTCATGATCTCACCTCCATTGCCTTGTCGGGTCCGGTGCTGGCCAGCATCACCTGCGAATTGCAGATGATCTGGGCGGCTATCGCTTTTCCGTTGTAATCCACCACGGCAACGGAATAGTAATCGCCGCCTTTTTGGCCGATACTTACCGAACCCCAGCCTTTCTTCTCCGCTTCCTGCCTTGCTTTTTCAGCCAGCTCTTTTCCCTGGACGCTGGCTGAAAGCTCCTCAACCAACCGCTCAAACTCTTGATAAGTCGGCAGCCCAACCTTATTCGAACCAGCGGAGATTTTTCCGCCGGTTTTAAAGTTTGCTTCCAAAACCGCGGCCAGGTCGGTTCCGGCAATCTTTCCGCTAATAACGGATATTTCCGGAAGACTGCCCATTTCAACCGTCTTGCCGTCGCTACCGGTATAAACACCGCCAGCCAAAGCCTGGCCCGCCAGCATTACCAGTATTATTAATACTTTCGTTACTACTCCCTTCATTTCCCCTACCCCCTTTTTAATTTTAAACGGAAACCCCAAATCCTAGAGTTTCCACTTTTTTTAATTATATCATAAATTATTCAATGTGTCAATAATTTTAATTTCGGGTAATTTGGGCTAAAATTGCTGAATGACCGGATAATTCCGTTAATTTTTATGCCTAAATTCCAAAAAACTCTTGCCCTGTTGTGCTTGATCATTGGTATCGCCGCTTTCTTCCGTTTTTACCAGCTCGACCGGATTCCTCCGGGCCTCTATCCAGACGTAGCCATCAACGGTACCGAAGCCATTGAAGGCCTTAGAAGCGGACAATTCAAGCTTTTTTATCCGGAAAATAACGGACGCGAAGGATTAATTATCTGGCTGGATGCCTTGTTTATTTATCTTCTGGGGGCAAGCGTATACGCGCTTAAATTCCCGGCCGCCCTCGCCGGAGTTCTCACGGTAGTCGGTATTTATTTTTTGGGCAAAGAGCTCTTTGGCAGAAAAGGAGAATGTGCTTCGCTTCTGGCGAGCTTATTCCTGGCCACCTCTTTTTGGCATGTTAATTTCTCCCGGATCGGTTTTCGCGCGATCCTTGCTCCGCTCTGCCTGGTTTTCGCTTTTTACTTTTTTATTAAAGGATTCAGAACAAAAAAAAATCTTTGGCAGGTACCGGCAGGCTTGATCTTTGGCGCCGGTTTTTACACCTACATCAGCTTCCGCCTGGCCGTTCCCCTGCTTTTCACCGCCCTGGCCGGATGGTTCCTGTATTATTGGCGGGGGAAATTGCCGCTTAATTTTCTTCGCGCTTCCTCAATCTTGCTTATTGCCGTTTTCGCGGCATCCCTGCCTATCGGCCTTTATTTTTTAAACCACCCCGGCGACTTTATCGGACGGGCTGGCCAAACCTCGGTTCTTTCGGCGGATAGTCCGCTGGCGGCTCTTGGTAAATCCTTTGGCCTGCATCTTGGCATGTTCAATATTTACGGCGACGGCAACTGGCGCCATAATTTTTCCGGATCGCCCGTACTTTTCCTGCCCGTCGGCATCATGTTCTTGATCGGCCTGATAATGGCAATCCGCCGGCTGGCGGCCCTTATAAAATCCCGCGATTTCAGCCTTGAATTCAATTCTTATCTTCTTATCCTGGCTTGGCTGTTTTTTCTCATGCTTCCCGGGATACTTACCCAGGAAGGCTCGCCCCACGCTTTGAGGACGATCGGGGCCATTCCGCCGGTTTTCCTTTTGGCGGGCCTTGGCGGACAAACAATCTATGATCTTATAAAAACCAAATTAGCCAGGAATAACGCGCTGGCGTTAATGCTCATATTTTTGGCTTTGGTCGCCGGATACGAATATCACAGATATTTCGTGCAATGGGCCTTAAACGCAAATGTATCCGACGCTTTCACGACGATCTATCATGAGGAAGGAAAATTGCTCTCCAGCCTTTCAAACGGCTTTGAAACCGTAGTCATCGTCAACGAATCGGGCGTCCCGGTGCCTTATCCCGACGGGATTCCCGTATCGGCGCAGTCGATAATATTCACGGAGCTCGCCGATTGCTTCAATCGAAAAGGTTTTAACGATCCGGATTGCGCGGCGCCTTATTCTCGGTTCGTATTGCCAGACCGTATAAATGAAATTAAAATAGATGGAAGGACGGTAATAATGCCGATGAAATTCGACCAGGCATTATTTGATTCTTTAAAACAGCGATTCCCGAACGGGAATTTAAAAGCTGCCGGCAATATCCAATACTATGAAACTTACTAACCGCACCGCCAATATCCTGGCCGGTTTTATGTTTTTAATAATGTCAGTGCTGATGCTTTTTTCCATAAAAGGCGATGCGTTGACCATGGACGAAAAATCCCATCTTCCCGCCGGTTATTCCTATCTTACCCGGCAGGATATGCGGATTAATCCGGAACATCCGCCGCTGGTCAAGGATTTGGCCGGGCTTCCCCTCCTTTTCATCGATGGCATCAATTTTCCCGCCGAAACCAAAGCTTGGAACGAAAGCATCAACGGACAATGGGATTTTGGATGGAGCCTTCTTTTCAATTCCGACAATCCGGCCGACTCGATGATTTTCTGGGGAAGAATCCCGATGATCCTGGTCACGCTCATTGCCGGTTTTTTTGTTTATAAATGGACCAAAGAACTGTTCGGCAATACCGCGGCGGTGCTAAGCGCTTTTTTATTCGCTTTTTCTCCCACTATTATCGCCCATGGAAAGCTGGTAACGACCGACGTAGCTGCGGCATTGGGCGCCCTGATCGGACTCTACTATTTTACGAAAGCTTTAAAAGATCCCACGCGGAAAAATACCGTTTATTCCGGGATTGCCCTCGGTATTGCCGAATGTCTCAAGTTTTCCATGATCCTTCTGTTCCCTTTGTTCATTCTGCTTTCCGGATTGTGGTGGTTTGCAGGAGGAGCCAGCCGTAAAACGGTGCTTAGGCTGCTCTTTTTCGTTTTTTTCATTTGTTTTTTAGTGATCGGGCCGGTTTATCTGTTCCATACCTGGAATTATCCGCCGGAGCGGCAAGTAAGCGACTCGGAATATATTTTATCGACTTACGGCAGCCGGTTTTTAGCCGATACCGTGGTTTGGGCGGCTGATAAACCTGTTATTCGCGCTTACGGACAGTATTTTTTGGGCGTCCTGATGGTAAGCCAGAGGGTAGCTGGCGGCAACACCACTTATTTTATGGGCGAAATTTCGAAAAACGGATGGCTGGATTATTTTCCCACCGTTTACCTCATTAAGGAAACCGTGGCGTTCCACCTGTTTTCGCTGATCGCGTTTTTTTATGGAATCTGGTTTACGGCTTCCAAAATGCGCGGAAAATTCAACTTGCAGCTTGCCAAAGAACTGGTTAAAAATAATTTTCCTATCCTGGCCATCCTGTCATTCGTTGGCATATATTGGTTCACCAGCATGGCCGGCAACCTTAATATCGGCGTAAGGCATCTTCTTCCCGTAATCCCGCTGACAATTATCCTGGCCGGCGCGGGCGCCGCCGCTTTCATCGGTTCAAGCGCTTCAAGGGCGATAGTTATCGGATTGCTGTGCTTTTCCCAAGTTGTTTCCGTCTCGGCCGTCTATCCAAGTTTTATTGCTTATTTCAACGAACTGGCTGGCGGTCCGAGCCGGGGCTATCTTTACGCCGTTGATTCTAATCTGGATTGGGGCCAGGATCTGAAACGCCTGGCATCCTGGACCGATGAAAACAATGTTGATGAGATTTATGTGGATTATTTCGGCGGAGCCGACGTTAAATATTATTTGGGGGATAAATACCGGCCCTGGTGGGGCAACCGCCCCGAAAGCGATCTGCCCAATGGCAGTTATTTGGCTGTTTCAGCAACATTTCTGCAAGGCGGCCGCGGTTACGCCAAACCGGGCGCCGACATTGAAAACGGCTATTACCTTTGGCTTAACAGCTACGAACCGGTTGCCATAATCGGCCATTCGATTTTCGTTTACCGCATCGACTAAATTTAGGGCTCGCGCCTGAACAAAAAAACGGGTCATTAATCCGTTTTTTTTGCGTTGTCGCAAACGTATTATTGTGTTCTTTAATTTAACTGGCAGAATACCCCGGGGCTCTGCCCCGGCGATGTTTGCCAGCCCGGAACGGAGCGAAGCGGAGCGGAAGGAATACTTCTGGGCTCTGCCCCGGAGTAGTTTATTGTTCCGTTCCGGCTTCAACGGCTTTTTCTTCCGGTTCTTTGGCGTCTTCGGCTGGGGCTTGGGGCGTTGCCGGATTCAAAAAAACATCCCCGCCGGTATCATGGCCGCCGTCCGCTTGCCTTGATTTCAAATACACGCGGGTAAACCTTAGATCAATATACTCCAGATCGGTCCTTTTTTCCGTAAAAGACTCTTCATTGACAACAGCTTCCAGTTTGGCAAACTGCCAATCCATATCCTTCTGCGGATTGACGAATATTTCCCATCCTTCGGTCGTTTTAAAATTTACGCGTTCATCGGTAACCACCAGGCCCCGGGCAACCCGGACCGGCAGCTTGGATTCAATGTCGGTTTTTAATCTCAGTATTTTAACCAAAAAAGACGTATCAAACAGCCTGCTTCCAAGCTTCACGTCTTCGGATTCGTTATTCCGCGAAATTATAAAAAAATCATCCGGCCCGCCCGCCTCCTCGAAAATCACACCCGTTTCGTCGATATTAAAAAATTTCTGGCCGCGCCAGTCAAAAACCGCGGCCGGCTTTCTCTCTTGGAGCGAAGCGTAGATCTCCCCCGGAAATTTACGTTGAATGCTGATATTCTGGATTTGCGGGAACTTCTCCAAAATCTCCTTGTTCGCCTTGTCCAAATCGAATAAGAAAATGCTCTTGCTTGACATCAACCCGATTTTTTTTTCCGCCAGATCCTCTAATAATTTTTGGCACTCGCTATTTTTTAACTCTCCGTCCCCTGATACGCTGACCATTTTAACCTCGAATACCGGGGAAAAACATAAAAACCAGCCTGATCCGCCCAGTATCGCCAAAAAAGCCAAACTCATCCAGAAAGACCTTTTTTTAAAAAAAGGTTTTTTGCGTTTGGCCCGGTAGGGCCTTTTGTATCTTTTGCGAACCATTGATCGTTCTTTTTGCTTAAGGGATTCTAAAGATTTCTTTTCGCTTTCCTGATCTTCTCAAAAAAGTAAACTGGCCAATAAAAAAGCGACAGCGGATAATCCCGGGTTAACACGTATTCGGATTTTTGCCCGCCAAAACCCATTTTGAACAATGTCGGACCCGCCCACGGATGATCGGGATTCGCCTTGGGATCGGTATATCCCCAAAAATCATACCACCGGCAGCCGCGTTTTTTCGCTTCCTTGACAGCTTCCCACTGCAACAGATAAGGGATCGACAATTTAGCGTATTTAGCGAGCGAAGCGGCTTGATGGTAATAAGCTGTCCCCCGCCAGAAAATCACCAGCGCCGCGGCAGCGTATTCTTCCTTTATTTTCCCGAAGAACCAAAGTGCCTGGCCGTCGCGGGAAAAAATCTCGAATTCTTTTTTGGTAAACCTCCGGCTAAACGGGGAGAATTTCTGCCTGGTGGCCACTTCACGGCTTAATTTTTCGAATATGTCGGCATCCTGGAGCCGTTCGCTTTTTATAATGGCAATATCGGAATTTTTCTGAGCTTGCTTGATAAGATAGCGCGTGGTCTTGCGCATGCCCTTTAAAAGATCTTCTTCGGACAAGCTGATATCGAGCCTCCAGGTAGCCTCATAAGCATTAGCATGCATCGGCGACAGCCTGAAGCCCATGGTTTCCAGCAATTCATTGTTTTCTCCGCTGCGCTCCCATAACGGATTAATCCTGATGAAAATAGCGCCCTCTTTTTTCGCGATTGCCGCAAGTTCCGCCATTATCGATTCCATCGCCAAACGCAATTTTTGCGTGGAATTTTCGAGCACATTAGGCCCGTGCTGGATCAATAAAAAAGTGCCTCTTCTTGCTTTAATTTTAACGGCTAACGCGACCGCTTGCAACTGTGAATTACTTTGAAATCCCAGGCGCCAAATTGTAAAACCGCGCGACTCCTGGAATTCGCCCCAGCTCCAGGAATTAAGAAAACTTTTTTCCCGGCATTGGTCCAAGAAGTTCTCCCATTCCGCCTTTTCAGTTATGTTTTTTATCATAATGCTTGATGAAATCGGATACGGCCTTCGCCTCAATTTCTGATATGTTGATATGGGTCGGCAGATTGAATGTTTCGCGAGCCAGCTTCTCGGCGTTCGGACAGCTTCCCGGAACATATTCCAGCTTGTCCATCTGCGTGTCATTGGGCACGATCGGCGAAGTATACCAGTCGCCGATCAAAATATTTCTGCGCCAAGCCTCATTGATGATCTCGCGCGCGTCCTTATCCCGCACCGTAAAGCGCAAATAGGTTGCGATGCCATCAACAGCCTTGGGCGGCATGGATAGCGTGGTATCAGCCAAATCCCGGTAATAAAACGCCGCCAGTTCCTGCCGGTGCGCGTTAAACCTTTCCAGTTTTTCTAATTGCTTTAAACAAAGCAAGGCCAGGGCGTTGGGCATGCGCCGGGGAAAATAATCCGGTTTTCTGCCTTTTTTTTCCTGCCAATGGATGGCTTTGGACAAGATCCTTGATTTCTGGAACATGACAAGCAAATATTTTCCAAAAATTGAATAAGACGGAAGGATGATCCGGTTCATTAAAACCGGATGGAGTAATTGCTGCTCGATCCACATCCGGTCCGGATATCCGGCCCGGTTCTGGAAAGCGGCGATCCTTTCGGCCAGCTCTTTATTTCTGGCAACAGCCATTCCGCCGTAAACGCAGGAAATGATCTTGTCGCGCGAAAAAGAAAAAAACGACGCGTCCCCGAACGTCCCGATATTTTTTCCTTTATAAGCCGCTCCCAAGGAATGGGCGCAGTCTTCGATCAAAAAAAGTTTCTTCTCGCGACAAAATTCAACAATCTCGTCGAGATCGCATGGTTGGCCAAAAGTATGCTGAACCATTACCGCCCGGGATTTGGGCGTTATTTTTTTCTTCAGGTCTTCGATATCGATGTTGTAGTTGTTGTTGCAATCGACATAAACGGGTTTCAATCCCGCCCAGATGATCGGATTGACTGCCGCGTTGCACGTAAACGCCTGCATAAGGATCTCGCTGCCGGCTTCGAACTTAAAACCGTCAAGAACCGCCATCAAAGCCGAACGGCCGCTATTGAACGCGTAAGCGTGTTTTACGCCGGTCTTTTTTTTGAAAACTTCTTCCAGCTCCTCGGGCGCTTTGCCGTTTACCCAAAGATCGGATTCGAAAAGCAGCTTCCAAGCCAGTTGGACATCATCCTTCTCGGTATTGGGCGATAAAGAAATGGAGATCGGTTTAAACGAATTAGACATAATCTTTAATTGTAGTACGCCTAAACCTTCTTCTCAACCATTGACTTTTATCTTAAAATATTTTTTAATAACAATAAAGAAGAATAAGCGCGCAATAGATTTTTCAGAAAATCCGATAAGATTCAGAATCGTCGCAGCGGAAGACAACGAGTTGTTTGAAAAAGGAGAACTTATCGGAAACCATACTGAAGAATATCTAAGACAAATTTAGAACCCTAATAATCAAGGGTTCTTATCTTTTCTCAGCGGTTTTTTTGACATAGCCGTAAATTCTGCTTATATTCCTTAAAGGAACGCTCTTTGACATAAAATTGGAGGGAGATATATAGGAAATATATCCAAACAGACCTGGCGGGACGGAATCATCAGTGCGGCTTGGGGCCTTAGTGCAGGCATTATCTGCTCGTTGCTCATGCCCAATATCGGTGCAACAGGCAAATTGGCCGTTTTTGTGTCATACTTTATCCTGTTCTTTTTTTGCGGATTCCTTTTTTTCGCCAAAGCAAAAAAAATCGGACACTATAAGATAATTTATGGCGTAATGGCGGCCACGATTATTTTTCCGATACTCGGTTTTATTCTGGTAGATCGTTTCGGTATTGCGGGATATTTGGCAACGGCATCGATCATGTGGCTGTGCGGAAAATTTTATTTATTAAACCAAGAATAAAAATGATAGTCAAACAGAGACCCGGTCTCTGTTTTTTTTATTCCGGCAAAAACTCCATCCGCTTTGCGGCGACTAATTGGTTCATTGACACGCAACGTCTAATTTATTAGCATTGAAAATCAGCACGTTAAAAAAAACAGGCGGGAATGAAAATGAAAATATGGATTGATATCGTTAAAACGCAAGAAGCGCTTAAAAGAATCGGCAAATCAGCGGCCGAAGTGCCGATAAAAACCGAATTGTGCGCCATAATGGTTGTCGAGCCAACCGATGATACCGACTATAGCCTGGTCGATATTTGGCGGCGCGCTTTTTTTGAAGCGACTATGGTTGCCAGAGAAAAATGCGGAGTTTTCGCCACCAATAACGGCAACAGCAAGAAATACGTTTTCCTGCTGGCTACTGAACGGACGGTTATTGCAGAAAGCCCGGCTAACGACTGATTAAAAACAGCATCGAAACCGATGCTTTTTTTCATGCATTAAACCGTTAAGCGCGATACCTCACTTTTTTAGCGCTTCGGCCAGCCCTTGGGGCAGGCGCCCCTCCAGAAGCAAAACATCTCCCGAGCTTAAAATTTCCTTGATCGCTTTTTCCGTTTCGACGGCGCGGCCGAAAAACCGAATGTTTTCTTCTTTCATGCCGGCCGCCAACGCGCCCTTTTTAATATCGTTAAAACGGTCCTTGGTAGCTATTACCGCCAGGCTGCAAACCTCCGCGATCTTTTGCCCGATGCGGTAATGGACATCTTTTGACGACTGCCCCAATTCTATCAAACAGGGCATAACAATCGCTTTCCTGCCCGGAAACAATTTCAGATAATCCAGGTGGGCAATGACGCCGTCGGGGTTGGCTGAGTAGGTCGAGCTTAGAACCCTAATTCCGTCTGCCCGATCGCAAACCTTGATATTAAACGGGGAAAAATCGGTTTTATTGATAATGTCAACCGCCTCTAAAAAACCCATTCCACACGCGATAGCGCCGGCCATAGCCAGCAAAATCGGCTCAACGTTAAAGGCTCCCCTGGCATTAATATCAAGTATTGCTGTTTCGCCTTTGTAACTTGCCTTAAAGATCAAACGATCGGTCGTCGCTTTTATTTCGCTCGCGGAAATGTCTTTGGAAGCCAGAATGATATTTTTCGCTTTGATCTTGTGCTTTTGGTTTTCGTAACTTTGCCTTACTATGTCGCTGCCCCAATTTAAAATAGCTGTTCCATCCCCGGATAAAGATTCCAGGATCTCGTATTTTCCATCGATTATGTTTTGCTGGCTTCCAAATACCGCCAGATGCTGCTGGTTGATGCCCGTTAAAATTCCGATCTTTGGCATTATCGCGTCCGCGATAACTTTAATCTTCCCTTTGTGAACCGCGCCTATTTCGCATATAAAAAATTTGTGGCCTTCCTCCAGTCCGTTGATCAGGGCATTCGACACGCCTATTTCGGTATTTTGGTTGGCGGCGGTTTTTAAAATTTTAAATTTATCAGAAAGGATGCTGGCGAGCAATTCCTTGGTAATGCTTTTTCCATAACTTCCGGAAATTCCAACAACCGTCAGGTCGCTCCGTTTTTGCCGCGCGTATTTTGCCAAAGCTAATACCCTGTTTTTTTCGCGGTCAGTCAGCGGCTGCAGAATCATCACGGCAAGCCCGACGAAAAACGGCGTCAAAATATCTAGAAATAACAGATAAAAAGCCGCGCTGGAAAGATCGATCACGCTCATTTCCCCCAAAATCGAATTGTAAAGAGCGAAAACCGCCAAAAAAGCCGCTAAATGGATTATCCCGATCAATAATACGCTTTTCTTGGTCAGTACCGGATGTGTAATAGACTGCCGGAAAAACAAAATAAACGCCCAAATTGTTTCGAGGGCAAAAATAGAAAAAATACTGAAAGTAAAAAAGTAAAATGCGTATGAGTAATATTGGGAAAAGAAAAAAGAGGAAGCCGGAGAAAAAAAATACTCGCCTTTTTCGGAATTATTGATAAAAACCCACAATAGCGCGGCTGCCGCCAAAAAAACCGCCTTCGCTAAAAAAAGCGGGTTTAGAAAAATTTTTCTGCCTTTTGACGTGGAAAAATGATCAAGGAACCTGCCCCAATGATATTCCTTCAACTGCCAAAGATAAAGCCAGAAAAGAATCGCCTTATTTTCCCTTATAAGCCAAAAACCGAAAAGCGCAACGTAAATTAAGCCAAGATATTCTACCGGATAAGTAAGATAAGCGATCATCTTGTTTTAATGAATACCGATAAATTATCGGCTAAAATTACCGGAGCCTGTCGGTGGGGATTATGCCCTGCCCCCTCGATAACTTTTAAACTCGCGCCGGGAATCAAGTGCTGCAAAGTATAAGCATCTTCGATCGGAGTGCTTTTATCTTTATCGCCCCAGACAATCAATGTCGGAACCGCTATCTGTGTCGCGTATTTTTGCAGATCTTCTTTAATGATATTCGAAAAGGTCTCTTTCATAACGGGCGAAGCCATATGGTAATCCCGAACTCCGGCGATCCTGTAAACTATTTTTTGCCCGAATGGCAGAATTTTATCGAATAATGGCAAGTTTATGAAAAATTTTTTCGCCAAAGCCATCTTCTTGGCGTATGATTGGCGCCAATCAAGCCGTTCCTTGCGGATAACCGCGCTATCGCATAGAATCAGGCTTCTGACCATCCGGTGATCCTTAGCCGCGTACATAACTGAAATCCCGCCGCCGAATGAATGTCCAATCAGATGGAATGCACCCAATCCCAATTTATCGATAAAACTCTCGGTAAATTCCAGATAATCACCGATCGTCCAAGGCTTTTTTGGTTCCCCGCTTTTGCCAAAACCCGGCAGGTCGGGAATAGTTACCTTAAAATTGTCCTGGGCCAGCAATTTTCCAACCTCGACCCAGGAATCGGATTTTCCGCCCCAGCCGTGCAATATCAAAACCGGCTTCCCTTCCCCGAGAGTTTTATAATTAACCGATAAACCGCTAATATTGATCTTTTTTTCTTCCATATCGGGCCTTCGTCGCTTTAAGTATAATATATAATCACAAAAAATTCCCTTGCTTGGCTAAGTTAAATTGGTTTCCCAAAAAATCATCCGATCCCGTTTGATCCGCAAGATCTTGTTTTATCGTTCCGCGCTTAAAATCACAGGTTAAGAATGGCCGAATGGTAACGTTCCGGTTGAAATGGTTTTAAACGGATTATCGTTATGTCCAAGCCCGTCTTTCTTAACGCTTCGGGAAGCTCTTCGGTAAACGCTTCCTGATCGTACCCCAAACAAATAATATCGGGATTTATCTGCCTGATTATTTTGTAAGGATCACTATTATCGCCAAACACTGCCTGGTCAACCAACCCGGATTTTTTTAGCGCTTCTAATCTTTCTCGCTCTTTGAGCTTGGGAAGACGTCCCTTTACCGATTTAACCGTTGCATCAAGGGCGGCTACCGCAATAAGATAGCCGCCCTGTTTTTTTGCCTGCTTGAGAAAGTCAAGATGGCCCGGATGCAATCCGTCGAATGTCCCGAAAACCAAAACTGTTTTCATTGCGGAATGATGGAGTTTATTTTTTTGGCTCGATCTTTTTCTGCCCCCCGAGATACGGCTGCAAAACCTCCGGCACGGCGACGCTGCCGTCTTTTTGCTGGTAATTTTCCAGAATCGCGATCAAAAGACGCGGGCTGGCCACAACCGTGTTGTTTAAAGCGTAAGGAAATCTCATCTTGCCTTCCTTGTCTTTATAACGCATGTTAAGCCGCCTGGTCTGCCAATCGGTTAAATTGGAATCCGAATGGGTCTCCCCGTAAGCCTGGCGCGACGGCATCCAAGTTTCGATATCGTACATTTTATATTTTCCCGATCCCATGTCGCCGGTGCAAATCGCTAAAACCCTATGGGGAAGCTTCAGGTCTTTTAATATTCCCTGCGAGATTTCGCGCATCTCTTCCAGCCATTTGTTTGATTCTTCAATATCATCCTTGCAAATAACAACCTGTTCCACCTTCATGAACTCATGCAAGCGGTATAGCCCTTTGGCATCTTTTCCATAACTGCCGACTTCCGACCGGTAGCATTGCGAAATTCCGCACATTTTGATCGGCAATTTCTTTTCAGCGATCACTTCGCCCGAATGGTAGGCTAAGAGCGAAGGCTCCGAAGTTCCGGCCAAATAAGCCGGCTCCTTGACCGCCTCCCCGCTTTCTAATTTACCGGGATTCCCGATCACATAAACCTCGTCTCGGCCGGAAGGAAAATGGCCCGACCCCAGCAAAACGAATTCCCTGACAATCGTAGGCGGAACAAAAAGATCGAAGCCTTTTTGGCGCATCTTGTTGAGCGCGTGCCAAAATATGGCGTAATGGAGCATTACCGCCTCATTTTTCAGATAGTACCCCCGAAACCCGCTGGTATTTACACCGGTCTCCGTATCGATGATATCCAGGTCTTTTCCCAGTTGAATATGGTCCTTTGGCTCAAAGTCGAATTTCGCGGGTTCTCCCCAGCGCGACACTTCTTTGTTGTCCAGATCGCTTGAACCTATCGGAGAATCCGCTGACGGAATATTCGGCACCAAATACATCAATTCCATATATTCCTGTTCCAGCTCTTTATGCTTTTTTGCGAGATTGTTTTCATTGTCTCCCAGAGCCTGCATGGCCGAAATGATGCCCTTTCTTTCCGACTCATCTTTAGCTTGCGGTATCGCGCGGGAAGCTTTGTTCTTTTCGGCAGCAATGGCTTCCAGTTCCTGCTGGATCTTGATCTTTTTTTCGTCCAGATCCAAAAGCTTATCGATGTCGCATTTGACGTTTTTTACACGGCAAGCCGCTTTAACCGCGTCCGGGTCTTTTCTAATAAATTTAATGTCTAGCATAGTTTTTTTTAATTGTTTCCGACAAAATTAACAGCTGATCAAAAATATTTCATTCATCCGCCTTGGCGGAACCATCCTTGATTGTGCGCGCGTCTCTTTCGCCGCTGTCTTTGGAACGAGGCTTCATAGTCGGAAAAAGAATCACTTCGCGAAGCGTATTGGATCCGGTTAAAAGCATGACTAACCGGTCCAAACCAATGCCGAAACCGGCCGCCGGAGGCATGCCGTATTCCAAGGCCTCAATGAAATCTTCGTCCATCCTTTGCGCTTCCTGGTCGCCCTTAGCGCGGCGGCTTTCCTGCGCCTTGAAGCGTCCGGCCTGGTCGATTGGGTCGTTTAGTTCCGAAAACGCTTTGTCCATTTCCAGGCCGCCGGCAAAAAACTGAAACGCGCTCACGAATTCCCCGTGGCCGGGGAGCTTCTTGGCCAGCGGTAAGATATCGGACGGCCAATCAATGACGAATGTCGGCTGGATCAATTGCGGTTTAATGGTTTTGAAAATCTCGTCGGCAATGCCCGGCTTTTCTATTCCCGGCGCCACTTTTATTCCAAGTTCTTTCGCTTTTTTAAAAAAATGTTCCTTATTGTGCGCGGCGTAATCGAGATCCGCGTATTTTTTCAGCAGATCGTTAAAACGCAGCCTGGCAAACGGCTTTTCGAATTTTATGAGGTTCCCTTTCCATTCGATCTCTCTTTTACCGATCACTCTGTCGAGCAAGTCGCCAAAAATATCCTCGGTGAACCCCATCAACCATTTAATGTCTTTATAAGCGGCATAACCCTCCAGCACCATGAATTCCGGATTATGTTCCCGGTCCATCCCTTCGTTGCGAAAATTGGTGGTAAACTCGAAAACCCGCTCGAATCCCCCAACCAGCAAACGTTTTAAATAAAGCTCCGGCGCTATCCGCAAATAAAGATCCATATCCAGATCGTGCATATGGGTTTTAAACGGACGCGCGGACGCGCCGCCGTAAAGCGGCTGCAGCGTCGGGGTTGTTACTTCCATAAATCCGGAAGCGTTCATAAAATCCCTTAGAGCCTTGATTATTTTTGACCGCATAACGAACTTTTGCCTGATATCCTCGTTGAAAAGCAAATCAAGATAGCGCTTGCGGAAACGCTCTTCCACATCCTGTAATCCGTGCCACTTTTCCGGTAAAGGCCGAAGGCTTTTAGCCAGCATTTTATAGTCTCGGATCTCAACGGATTTTTCGCCTCGCTTTGTGGTAAATAGCGTTCCTTTGGCTTCGATAAAATCCCCTATGTCGAAATAATCAATGAAATTTTGATATGCTTTTTCCCCCAGACCATCTTTTTTCAAGAAAATCTGCATCTTGCCCGAACCGTCTTCGATGTCAACGAACGTCGCTCCGCCATGGCCCCTCACACTCCTGATCCTTCCAACCAGCGTTACCTCGGTCAAATCGTTTGCCAGTTTGTCGAAATCCAAAAGCGCGTCCCCGATCCGGTGGGTCCGCTTGCAGTCTATCGGATAGGCCGGAAAGCCGTTTTTATCCAAACCTTCAAGCTTTTCGATCCTAATTTTTCGGAGGTCGTCTGATGTAGCCATAAATAATAAGCTGGTAAGCTGGTAAGTTAGTAAGCAAAAAACAAATACAAGGTTTATAATACTATAAATTTAGCTTAAAAACAACCTTGACTTTACGCCAAATTTATTATATTAATTAAGTTGGTGGTTTTAACGATATATGAAGTCTACCTGTCCAACGAGTCAGCGAGTTACCGCCCGGATGATTTGCCGGAAGGCCGGATGTTTTTGGCCCGGCCGGGCATCAGCCAATGCCAGAAGTTCACAAGTAAAGCGATTCTCGATACGTCAAAGGTCGGCAATTGGCCTTGGCCAAAAACCGACGAAAATTCCGGCTGGGCGCCCTGGACCGCTTTCAGCAGCTTTCTTCCGGTCTTTGAAAACACCGATCACGTCTTACCCTGGCAATGGCCGCTAACCAAGCCATAAGAGCGTTCAAACGCTCTTTTTTCTTAAACTGGCCCAGCCAAAAAGAAAAGCCCGGATGGGCTTTGCAATACGGTACTTTCAATTAGATGGTCCTCTTTGAGCTTACCGAAGTCGCTAAGACTTCAATACCTAGCGGCAATAAATCGCTAGCCAAGCTTTTGTTAAGCTTCTCAGACAATTCACGATCGACTAAGTTTCGTTCGCTTGCATTGAAGTCTTCGCTGCAATTCTGGCAGAACTCTCTGCTAAAGATAGCATCATCAAGTTTATAACCACCAAGGAGCGCGATATAGCTTTCTATGCCAAAATTATCCAGAGTTGGCTCCACCTTTTGATCGTTATACGAAACGCTAACGCTAAAATTGCCTAGAAGTCCGCCGTATTCTTTGTAAAAGGAACAATAATGCGAGCTCTCGACCATTTGCAATTGCGCTCCACCCAGAGCACAAATGAAAAATGCGATTACCGCAATCACTATCCACTTCATTTATTATCACCTTTTTTTACCTCAAATAACTGCTTGGATTATATATTAATATTACTAATCTGTCAAGGGCTAGCCTTGCTAAAATCCCCGCTTATGTTATGGTCAAACCAGCAAGGGATGTCTCGCGATATCCTTTTTTCAATCCAATATGGAGGCTGAACATGGAAAACATCCAAAACGATCCACTGATCATTAAAGCCAAGGAGTTGTTGAAAGCCTGCGAAGAAGCGCCCGGCGGCCATCTTAACGCCTACCTTGTCCAAGAAATTGTCCAGCTGGTCCGCGATGCGGGCGGCACATTCTTTGACATTGGCACAACAGCCGAAAAATTAAGAGAGTTGGGCGGAATGGAAATTCAAGCCGAGTAAATTGAAAAGCAACCTACGTTGCTTTTTTTTGGTAAAATAGCTTAATAAAAAAATCAGGGATATATGATATCCCTGTTTAATCGGGATTCATTTTTAAAACTGAATCCCGTTATAAGCGCTGGTCAAAAATTCAATCCCGAGGTATCCCCGGATCCAACCTCGGGAATTCAGCATGGCAAATCCAAGCTGCCCCCTTCGCTCGACCAACACCGTTTCCATATATTCCCCGGAACCAACCAGGCTTCCGGGAAACGTTGCCCGGATGTTGATGCTATCCGGATAACTATCCAGATAGCTCTCCAGAGCGCTAACATTTACCGGAGTGTACTCCTTATTCCGGTTAATGCCGCTCTGTCCCCCGTCAATCGATAGATTGAACACCTGGAGAGCCACCTCTCCGGTCACATTGCCGCCCTCCCAGGCGATGGGTTCGCCTGTAAGGGGCCGCTTCCAGCTGTCTTGCATTCCGCAGGCGCCAGCCGCGCCTGCACTGACCAGCAAGCTAAAGATTATTAGCATGCTGGATAAACATCTCTTCACGATCTTTATCCTCCTTTACGATTCCATATTATAATTATAGCATATTTTAAGCTATTTGTCAACTAAAAACCGGCCATTTTTAAGCCGGTTTTTCATCTTCTTCTTTAGTTTAAACGTGTCAATCTTCGCTGTTATCCGTGGTGGTGGCCGATGCCGGCTCCGCGGTACCGGCTAATTGCTCCCGGGGGCTGAAATACCAGCTCAACACCTCCTTTGCTACTGGTAGCACGGCCAGCTGGCCCTCTTTCACGTCTTCCATCATGATCGTGAGCACGATTTGCGGATCATCATAGGGCGCGAAAACCGTCACCCAGCTGTTCATGATGTCTTTTCCGTACGCGTCTTTTCTAACCTGGGCCGTTCCGGTTTTAGCCGCGGCCGCGACCGGCAAGGAATTAAGGACCAGCGACGAAGCCAAAGGGCTGCCCTTGCCGTTAACCGCCTGGCGCATCCCCTCGCGCACCACCTGGAGGTTTTTGGCATCAATGAATCCCTGGCGGATGGTTTCAGTTTTTTTTGCTTCAATAACATTCCTTTTGGAATCAACTACTTTTTGAACGGCTTGGGGCCGGTAAAGCGTGCCTCCATTGGCAATGGCGGCAAAAGCATTAGCCACTTGCAGCGGCGTTATGCCGATAAACCCCTGCCCGATCGCAAGGTTATACGTATCCCCGTCCGTCCAGTTTTGATCTTGCGTTCCTAAAAATTTTTCCTTTTTCCAAGCCGGATCCGGAATAAACCCGCTTGCCTCGCCGGGCAAGTCCACGCCGGTCGGATCTTCCCAGCCGAAAAGGCCAAGATATTTTTTGATGCGCGTCGGACCCAATCCCTGCTGGTCAAGCCAGCCGCCCCCGATGGTCCAGAAGAAAACATTGCAAGACTCGGCGATGGCTTTGCGCATATCCGTCATTCCGTGAGTGTGGTTATCGTTAAAAGTCTGGCTTAATTCCGGATTATATTTATTAGGTATCACTATTTTTCCGCCGCAATAGATGCTTTTGTCGGCGCCGATCAGCTCTTCCTGTAAAGCTCCGGCGGCTTCCAAAGGCTTGATGGTCGAACCGGTAAGATACTGGCCCGCGATGGCCCGGTTAAACAGCGGATTATTCCTGTCATTCAAAAGCTTGGCCACTTCACCAGCGTCGCCCGCGGCAAAAGCGTTATTGTCATACTCCGGAAACGAAACCATAGCTAGTATGCCTCCGGTCTTCGGATCAATGGCCACCGCCGCCGCCTTGGCCAATGCCAAAGCTTTCAGCTGTTTCTGCATCTCTTCGGAGATTTTTTTTTGCAGATCAAGATCTAACCATAAAACCACGCTTTTACCCGACTCGGGCAAAGACGAAACATTTTTGGAAACAATATTGCCTTTGGCGTCGCGCTCGATCCTGATCTGTCCGGGATTTTTTCTTAAAACCGCTTCATAAGAACTTTCAAGTCCGGTTCGGCCGATGTAATCATAAATCGAGTAAAAATCCTTTTGCTCCGTCCATTCTTCCTGCTCTATCTTGCCCATATATCCCAAAAGATGCGACAAACTTTTATCGGCCGCGTACTTTCGAATCGGCCGCTTGCCTATTTCGCAGCCTTGAAATTCATGGATCCTTGCCTCCATAACGATTAAACGTTCATGGTCAAGGTTTTCGGCCATGATCATTTCTTTTTCATCGATCTTTTTTAAGATATCGCCGGGCGCAACTTTCAAAATCTCCGCAAGGCTGTTAACGATCCGCTTTTTCCCTTCTTCGCTGTTATACATTTTCGATTGGTCGCAAACCAGATCGAAAGTAGAAGCGTTATCCACCAGCGGTTTGAAATTTTTATCGAAAATTATGCCTCTGTCCGCTTGAACTTTATAAAAAAGGTATTTGTTATTCTCCGCTTGGGCCGAATATTCGGCTCCGTTCATAATCTGAAGCTGAACCACTTTCAGAAGAAACAAAATAAAAACAAAAACCGCGCCCCGGAACGGCAGCATGATCGAGTTTTTGGGCAGATGAGTTGCGAGTTTTTTTTCGACCAAATCATATCTCTCTTCCGTTTTTTTAGCTATCTTGTCCAAAAAAATCTCGTGCGGCTCAATGTCCTCCCGATGGCTCATTTGCACAGCGCTTTTAGAAGATTTTTTACCAAAAAGTCGGAATACGGACATATTTTCTTATTACAATTTTAGTGAAAAGCGTCGCGGCCAGCAAAACGCTTATCCATAAACCAAAAAATGTCTCCGAGTAAAGATCCAGCACCAATCCTCCAAAAACAGCCGCCGCGAAACTTGCTTTTTTTTGCCGGCGCTCAAACAGGCCGAATAAGACGACCAGCAATAAAACGATATTGGCATAGCGCAGCCAGGTACCGCCGATCAAAGAAAAACGCGATAAAAAGCTTGCTTGAATCAAAGCAGACAGGAATAAAATAATAATGATAAAAACTGATTTTAAGGTCATTGGCTGTCGATGGCGGATTTGGAATCCTTATCCGCGTTACTGGCCGGAATATCCTCAAACTTATATCCAATGACGATGAATACTTCCCTCACCTTTGAAATCTCAAAAGCCGGATTTATTGCCGCCGTTTGGAATATTTCAACATCGTTTTTATTTATCTCATCGACCGTGCCAACCAAAAATCCTTCAGGAAAAATTCCGCCCATCGCGGATGTCGTTACAGGATTTCCCTGCCCGATCTCGACATCCTTAGGAATAAGATCCAGCATCAGTTTAATCCCGCCCAGGCCTTTGGCCAGGCCGCTGGCCGCGTTACCGGATACATTCACGTCAAAAGTGACATTCTTGTTTGTAATAAGGTCAACCTTAGAAAAATTATCGTACACCTTTGAAACCCTTCCAACAACAACCTTGCCGGAAGTAACAACGGGAAAGCCTGCCTCGATCATGTCGTCAGCACCCTTGTCGATCATCAGACTGTCAGCCATCATATCCATGCCGACGGTTTCAGCCATGCGCAGATCGTATTCTTTATCCAACCCCAAACCCAGTGCTTCCTTTAAGGCCGCATTTTCTTTTTCCAGCTCTGCTATCCGGGAATTATCGGCCAACAACCTGTCTATTCGGCCGCGCAGATCCTGATTTTCCCGGATCGCGTTTTGAATGGAAAAAATATTTTGAACACCCCCGGATATCGTTGCTCCCAGGTCCCAAGTCATTTTTTGCAGCGGCCGCGTTGAGCCGTAAACACCATTCTTCACCGCAGGCCCAACCTGCGTAAAATTCATAGCTGCCGCAAAAACCAGCCCGGCGGCAAAAACGGCATAGATATTAAGGTTTTTTATCGGTAATTTCATTAATAATTACGTCTTTATCGGCGCCAAGCCGTCCTAAGGCTGAATATATCCTTTTTAGCATTAAACTGCCCGTCCGGGCAAATGAAACAAGCCTTGGCTCATGCCCCATTATAGAGCCGAAATCAACCAATAGCATTTAACAATATCCCTTAAAAACGCTGATTAACCGTTTTTTTGCGAATATATTTTCACGCATATTTCCTGTTTGTGGATAACTATCGGTTATCCCTATTGACAAAAACGGTTGGAAAATTATTATAAGAAAATGGTTCAAAAAAACAAAGGTCGAATATTGTTTTTTTTGGTTAAAATATCGAGCGTAAAAAATTAAATAATCGGTAAACAAATCAAAAAAATTTATTGCTTGATTGCCTCCGTATGCTTTTTTGCAACGGCGGAACCTCCAGAGGCCGGATACCGCCGGCAGGCGGAATTTCCGGCATATATACCACATGATAGAAGATAAAATTAAAAGCATCCTGTCTTTCCAAGATAGCGCCGATAGCGACTTCATCGATGACGAAGAGTTGGAAGAAAGCGATGATGAGTTAAAGGATGTCGAAGAGTTGGAAGAGGATCTCGACGAAGATAACGAAGAATAGCTAAGCGATAAAGAAAAAATAATAACACCCTTGGATCGTCTGCAGTTCTCTATTACCAAAAAGGTAACGAAAAACTGCAGGCCATCCAAGGGTTTTTATTTCGCAGCAGCGAAACAAAAACACCCTACCCGGTCCAAGGGTTTTTATTTGCGGAGCAATCAAAAACCCGAGGTAATCCGAAGGTTTTTATTTCGCAGCAGCGAAACAAAAACACCCTACCCGGTCCAAGGGTTTTTATTTGCGGAGCAATCAAAAACCCGAGGTAGTCAAAGGGTTTTTCATTTTCAACCAGAAACAAAAACACCCTCCCCGTTATAACGATTTTTATTTGTAACCGATACTTGACTAAATTTACAAAAAGACTTATAATAATTGACAGTTCATCCGGAGGGATGATATGGCAGATAAGTCAGTCCAACAGCAGCTTTTGGATATCGTGGGACCCTTGGTCCGCGACGCTTCCGCAAGCAGGAAAGATTCTTTCATGCTTGCGCGCATGGCCATCAAAGCCAGCCAAACCGCCCTGGCAGCCACTCCCTTTGCCAAAGACACCGATCTTCAGCTGGCTCTTAACCTGGGCCAGCGCTGGATCGATGGCGAGGACGTGAAAGACGAGATTGATACCGAGCGTCTCCAGTTAGAGCTGGATATCAGAAAGGGGGCGGGCAAGGATATCATGCTCCTGGAAATGATAGCATCCACCCTGCATGGAGCCCTGCAAATGCGCCTGCAAAACCAGACTATCGACGCGGTATCGGGCGCGGCAACAGCCTTGGGAGCCAACATCTTCAGTATCGCCCCGACGGTGATAACATCATATTCCGCCGGAGAAACTGCGGCGACCCTAAACAGGCTTGTCGCAGAGATCAAGGATCTGGCTAGCCAATAAACAGCACAGCAAACCCATAGCACCAAGCTATGGGCCTTCTTTTTCACAATATTGACATACCGTTCTTCCTGTTATAATTAATATCCAGCACCTTAAGGAGGAGCGACATGGCGGAATACTCGATAACATTAGAAGAGCTCATGGAGCTGATGGGATTTGAGACTCTGAACGAATCGATCCAATTGGAAATTTATCAAGAGATTACCGTTCTTTTAGAGGGCGAGCTCGACCGAAAGCGCAATAATCGTTTTGGTTTGGACGGCTTCATTTATGTCGATATTGAGGGCGATCATCCCATAGACACATTTTGCGTTGTTATCTATAACGGAAAGCTTGTTGAAATAGAACTAAACGGTTTTGACGGGATCTTTTTAAGCGGGCATTGGCGCGCGTGCCAAGGCCTGAAAAGAAAGTTCCTGACATTCGCCAGAAAACTGCCAAAAGAAAAAATTCTGGACAAGATTGCGCCAAAACTCGAAGAAGATGACCAAGCCACCCTTAGGAAATGGCGCAACTGCCCTGGATAGCCAAAAAAATCGATGAGATTCCCATGCTGGGCCAAATAAGGCCCAACTTTTATTATCTGCCGATCCCGGATAATCGCTTTATTTAAAGAAAAAAATCAACAGTTTGCCCCCCTCGCAGATTTGATAAATCAGCCGAATAATGCTACAACCTTCCGTGAGGTGGACATATGTTCGAAATACGGGTAGGCAAAAGGACATCGACGCTAAGAGGTCCGGGCATTTTCGCATGGGGCAAAACTTTATTCAGCGGACCGGATTTCGCTTTAACGTTGAATAAATTCGGGAAAGAATTGTGGCTGCAAATCGCCGCGGCCGACGGAGTAGAAAAACTCTCCGAGAACTCGTGCGTCATAAAAACGGCTTTATTCCGGGGAAAAACCGTGCTAGTGGGAATCTATCACGACGATTCGGAATATCCCTCGGAGTTCGTGATTCCGGAAGAATACGAATTTGAATTAGAATGAAACTAAAACCTCGTCTTATGGCACCAGATAACACTGGGCCTTTTTATTTAACTGCAAACAATGGAAAAATCGTCTTCGCTGTTAGAATTCCGCTAGGCGGAATTCGTGCAATGCGTAGCCAAAAATTCATCTGCATTGTGAAAAATAGTAATTTTTCCAGTTCGAAAAACAAAAAGTCGTCTTCACTGTAAGAATTCCGCTGAACGTAATTCTTGCAGTGGAAACAAAAAGTCGTCTTCACTGTAAGAAAGCTACCTACTTTCGCCTTGCGACTATCATCGGCCTTGGGAGATTTCACTTCTGTGTTCGAGATGGGTACAGGTGGAGCACTCCCAGTATAGCTTCCTTACAGTACAGACGACTGCACTGTTTTGGTTTTGTTAGTTTATTAAAGCTTTGTCAAAAACAATACGATCACTAATTGCTAGCCAGGGCGTTTCACTCTATTAGTACTGCTCGGCTTAATTCCTCGCGGAACTTACACCTGCAGCCTATCGACCTCCTAATCTTGAAGGAAGTTAATGAAGAGTCATAATCTTGAGGTTGGCTTCGAGCTTAGATGCTTTCAGCTCTTATCCGATCCCGACTTAGCTACCCAGCAATGCTCCTGGCGGAACAACTGGTACACCAGAGGTCAGTTCAACCCGGTCCTCTCGTACTAGGGTCGACTCCTCTCAAGACTCTAACGCCTGCGGTAGATAGGGACCGACCTGTCTCGCGACGGTCTGAACCCAGCTCACGTACCATTTTAACCGGCGAACAGCCGGACGCTTGGGAGCTTCTCCACCCCCGCGCTATGATGAGCCGACATCGAGGTGCCGAACAGGGCCGTTGATATGGACTCGTGGGCCCTACCAGCCTGTTATCCCCGGGGTAACTTTTGTTTGATGATCTCTGCCGATTCTAATAACCAGCATCGGTTCACTAAGTTCTGCTTTCGCATCTGCGCGGCATACACGCCTTGCAGTTAGGCCGGCTTATGGCTTTGCCCGACATGCACGATTTCCATCCGTGCTTAGCCGACTTTTAAACGCCTCCGTTACATTTTAGGAGGCAAGCGCCCCACTTAAACTGCCCGAGTGACACTGTCACCTTTCAGATTAGAATAATGAATATTAAAGATGGCTATTTCACTGACGGCTCCTCCATTCCCGAAAGAAAGGACTCAAAGCCTCACCACTATGCTACGCATCAACACTCAAAACTCAATATCACCCTACAGTAAAGCTCCCGGGGTCTTTCCGTCTAGCCGCAGGTAGTCGGTATCTTCACCGACATTACATTTTCACCGGATAATTCGTGGAGACAGTTCTCAGATCGTTATACCTTTCATGCGGGTCACAACTTACGTGACAAGGGACTACGCTACTTTAACACGGTCAGAGTTACCGCGGACGTTCACCCGTGGCTTAGATCGGTTAGCAACTCCCCGTCTTGCGACGAAAAGCAACCGCCGATTTTAACACACGGGCACTGGTCAGGTCTCAGCCCCTATATTTCCTCTTACGAGTTTAGCAGGGACCTGTGTTTTTGATAAACAGTCGCCTGAGAATCCTTCGCTGCGTCCCCCGTACTGCTACGGGGGAAAGGCATATTCCGAAGTTACGCCTACTTTTTTGCCTAGTTCCTTCACGAACTTTCATCCGTTCACCTTGGCAAATTTACGCCAATCCACCTGTGTCGGTTTACGGTACGATTCCCGTATAAAATTAACCCTCAAAGAAATTTTCTGGGAAGCTTGCTCATTTGGATTTATTCTGGCGAACCAGAACATTTCGCCGGCATTTCTTCACCCTTGCGGGTTGGTCATGCCGAAAACGAGAATCCAATCACTCGCCCAAACTACTAAGCTCCGTCGATCTTTGAAGTCCTATGCGGGAGGTCTGGAATATTAACCAGATGTCCATCAGCTGCACCTTTCGGCTACGCCTTAGGATCGCCTAACCCTTGACTGATCAACATTGTCAAGGAACCCTTGGATTTTCGGTGTCAAGGGATCTCACCTTGATTGTGGTTACTCATGCCAACATTCTCACTTCCCAACGCTCCACCAAACCTTACGGTTCGACTTCGCTGCATTGGAAACGCTCTCCTACCAAACCGCCTTGCGGCGGAGTCCTTATCTTCGGTATCAGGCTTGAGCCCCGTGAATTTGCGGTGCAAAACTCCTTAGCTAGTAAGCTATTACGCACTTTTTAAAGGATAGCTGCTTCTGAGCTAACCTCCTAGCTATCAGAGGAATCTCACTTCCTTAGCTTGCACTTAGCCTGATTTGGGGACCTTAGATGAAGGTCTGGGCTTATCCCCTCTTGAGCGCGGACCTTAGCGCCCGCGTTCTTACTGCCTTGCCGATTTTCCGGCATTCGGAGTTTGATAGAAATACCTGAGTTTCCCCACGGAATTTCTTTCAGTGCTCTACCTCCGGAAAGTGATGCAAGACGCTAACCCTAAAGTTATTTCGGAGAGAACCAGCTATTACCAAGCTCGATTAGCTTTTCACTTCTTACCACAACTCATCCGAGAATTTTGCACGGTTCACCGGTTCGGTCCTCCCCCCACCTTTCGGTGGGGTTCAACCTGGTCATGGCAAGCTCGCCTTGGCTTCGGGTCTTTACCAACTAGTACCCCTTGCGGGATGCGCCCTATTCAGACTTGGTTTCCCTGTGCCTCCGCGTCAGAGACGCTTAGACAAACTAGTTAATAAAACTCGTTGGCTCGTTCTACAAAAAGCACCCCGTCACCCCGCATTGCTGCGGGGCTCCGAGTCTTTGTAAGCGTGATGGTTTCAGGTTCTATTTCACCGGGGTCACCCCCCTACTTTTAACCTTTCCTTCACAGTACTTGTGCACTATCGGTGACTGGTTAGTATTTAGCCTTAGCTGTATAGTCCAGCTTGCTTCCCACAGGACTGTCGTTTCCCGTGGTACTCAAGGTCAGGAGTTCAAAGCTTATAATGATTTTCGCCGACGGGGCTATTACCCTCTATGGCTCCCCTTTCCAGGGTGCTTTGGCTAACCATTATATATTGTTGCGCTTTGCCCCGTATGAATACGGGGACGCTCCGCCTTACAACCCCTCCCCAAAATTCCTGGATCGAAGCTTTCACTTCGCTTGCCAGAAATTTTTGGGGGGGTTTGGGCTCTTCCCTTTTCGCTCGCCGCTACTAGGGGAATGTTACCCCGCAAATGCGGGGCTTGTTTTCTTTTCCTCTGCGTACTGAGATGTTTCCCTTCCGCAGGTTCGCTTCCCTCGCTAACGCGAGGGATCTCCCGGCTCAACACCAGGAGGGGTTTCCCCATTCGGATATCTCGGGATCAAAGGTTGCTTACCACCTCCCCCGAGCTTAACGCAGGCACGCCACGTCCTTCATCGCCTTCCAGTCCCAAGGCATCCACCATCCGCCTATAAACTATTACCTTGGCTAGCAATTAATAACAATATTGTTAATTAATTGATGTAAAGACTTTAGGAATTACTAATGGTTTCGATGTAGGATCCATTAGTAAATAAACTAACTATTAATTTGACAACGTTCTGGCCCTAGCTTTCAACCAAGAAAAAAACCGCTTGTTGAAGCGGCCGTTCAAAACGCTAAATGGCGTTCTTCAGGCGCTTCTTTTACATTTCTTTATGATGTTCTTTACCATACAACATAAATAGCTTAGCAAAATCAAAAAGACGTGTCAATAGTCAGCGAATATAGTCTGTTAACAACTTTTAACTGGAAATTTTGCCCACCATTTTAAAGATACTTTCCGCTAACAGATCTGCCAAAAATTTGAATTAAAAAAGAAAAACGGCTTTTGCCGTTTTCATTCTTGCTCTCTTGGCTCATCATCGATGTCCCTGGCTTCGTATTCCTCAAGCCCGGCTTGATCCAGGATGAGAATATCGTATTGAACAAAATCTTCCATCGGCTGATTGGCCAGCCGGAATCCGGATAGCATAATCGGATTATCCGCTTGCTCGTCAATCTCCCGCACTTTTAGCCAAAGAGCGACAAACTTAAAAATATTAGGAAAGCCATAACCGGTTACCTTAAAAATAGCTTCTTCTCCTTCCTTTACCAAAACGGCCAGAGGCACAACCATGCGATCCGCTGGGCGCGTCAGGCAACATTCGAACAGATCAATGGCTGTGAAATTTTCACCATCCGGGGCACACGGACTCCATTCCGCTTTTCTTAATTCTTCGACCAGGCCCTTTGGTCCGTAGCCCTGTATCACCGCTTTCATCGTTTCCTCCTTTTTCCTGCCTATTGGTCAGGTCCAATGATTTTAATATAAGCGTGCTATTTGTCAATCATGCATGCGGTTTAAGGTTTTTTACAACAAAAAAACAGCTTATCGAAAGTCATCGGTCTTAATAATTACACCAGTATGGCCCGATTTTTTCTGGAGCTGCTTTTCGATCTTGCAAACAAAGAGTTAATTTTTTGCAGTGCGCGCTGCCTCGCCAAAGTTGTTGGCGGGCGCCAATGAAAGAATAAATTCTTTTTGATTTCTATTTCCAAAATATAGCCCGGAAAATCCGTGCCTCATGGATAATAGCTAGTTTGTTATACACTGCCAAACTAAGAGATCATTCACTCGATAATGATAGTATATCAAATCCCTTTTAGTTTGTCAAGGACGTTAGCCGACAATCGATATTTTTTGGTAAAAATTAAAAGCCCTTTAAATGGGCTTTTTGGTTACTGAAATCGGGCACCTTAAGCGATAAAACCGCAGCCGCGGATAAGAAAAACATGATCTGCTCTGTCATTATACAAGCGACGATTCAAAACTTCGGCGATACAAGCGTGGAGATTTACTTTTATCCAGTCAACCGCCATAGGCGCGTTCACTTCAATAAAATCGCGCTCCAACCGCAGCCAACCGACTCCGTCAATCTCATAAATTTCTCTGACCATTTCTTTGACGGCCGGGTCGATGTGCACATCATCCAGCTTATCCTGGCCTTTTACAAGGACCATGCTACCATCGGTTATCGCGATCATGAAATAGTACCTGACCATATTCTCATTACCATTCACTCTGGAAGCGTCGTATCTGACGCTTTTTATATCGGTTTCTCCGTCCGGTCTTGGCGTTTTTATCACCTCAAACTTTTTAAGACTCAGGCTATCGCCTATCAGCTATTTATAAAGCATTAATAAATTTTTGTCAAGAGAAAAAGGTAATGTATACATACTTTTTGCACTCTTCTGGTAATCTGGGGGCGTATGAAAACCATGCCCAATTCCACCCAGGAAGAGAAATACCGTTGGATCAAGCCGATCTTGGCCAAAGAGATATCGATCAAGGATATGGCCAAGGTCTGCCCATTCTCGGTAAGAGCCTT
>JAKLGH010000005.1 GCA_022710775.1 Patescibacteria group bacterium | reverse complement strand
ATTTGGAGCATTGCGCTCTTAACGGACTCACTCCCAATGAGGCGTTGAGAGTGCAAAATGTGTTTGCCTAAAACAAAATCCGCCTTATTTTTCAAGCGGATCTTTTACCAAAGATTCAGTTCTTTTTTAAGATGTGCACGGTAACGCTCCCGCCCGCGCCACCGATGTTATGAGCAAGACCGATTTTGACGTCTTTTACCTGCCGTTCGCCGCACTTGCCGCGCAGTTGATTTGTAATTTCATAGATCTGGGCTAAACCCGTCGCCGAGATCGGATGGCCTTTGGCTTTCAGGCCGCCCGAAGGATTAACCGGCATTTCTCCGCCCATGTTAATCTTACCCGATTTGATCAATTCCCCGCCCTTGCCGGGCTCGGCAAAACCCAGATCTTCATAAGAAATAAGCTCCACGGAAGTAAAAGCGTCATGGATTTCCGCCACTTGAATGTCTTGGGGCGCCAGCTTTGCCTGCTCAAACGCCGCCTTGGCGGCTAGCTGGGTTGCTTTAAAATGGGTTTTATCTTCGCGCTCGAAAGTCAGGATATAATCTGTAGCGAAGCCCGAACCGATAATTTCAACCGTACCCGGTTCTTGAGAAACAATGGCCGCCGCCCCGCCGTTCACCGACAAGGAACAATCCATCAAGCGCAAAGGTTCGGCCACGACCGGCGATTTCTTGATCTGCTCTAAAGTAACCGGCCTTTTATAATAGTAGGCTTTAGGATTCAACACCGCGTTCTGATGGTTTTTCAAAGCAATCAGCTCAAGGTCTTCATGAGAGCCGCCATATTTTTGGCAATACTGCTGATAAACCAAAGCATTCTGAACCGGAAACAGCAGCCCTTCGGGCTGTTCGATTACGCGTTCGGCCGCTGATAAAATCAAGTCAGTAACCACTTCCGCCCGGTTATCAACCAGTTTTTCCCCGGTCAAAACCAGGATGTTTTTAAGGCCGGCGGATTCAAGCAGACGCAAAGCGGTCCAAAAAGCCACGCCCCCGCCTCCGCAAACCGAAGTAAGCTCGATGATCGGAACATTGGTTTTAAACAGACCGGATAATACGGAAACCTTATGGGTTTGATGCTCCCCTCCGCCCGCCGAAGACATAGCGGAAAAAATTACGGCATCAATATCTTTTATCGTCATCTTGGCGTCTTCCAGTGCTTCCATGGCGGCATCATAGGCATATCCCCACCAAGGCCGTTGTTCGTAATTAAATTTGGTCATCCCCACTCCTTTGATATACATGATTGTAAGTTTAGGGTTAATTTAAACAAAAAAATACGCTCGATAGCCCGCAAATCGCGTTTCTCCATTTTATCGGAATCCTTTGCGAGAGTAAAGATTCGCCTGGAGGCAAGCCAAAAGAAAAGCAGCGTTAAACGCTGCCTGCCGAAAAATTACCTTTCTCGGAAAATTCAATTGTCGGATCGCCGGCGGCAAATTTTACGATAATATTCGCCGATATCCCCGCTACCAAAGCCAGCACTAGGACTTCGCCCCAGAGCCAGCAAGCCGGACCAAGGCTGGCGGCCATGAGCCAACCAATATGACGGTTCCTATTGACGCCCTTGGCCAGTTGGCCAAGGTAATGCTCCTTGCCGGCTTGCCAAACTTTGTTGTTTTTTAATGTCTTTCTTAGATTGCCCTTGCCCTGAAAATTGTCCCAGTTGGCTTCGATGTCAGCCAACTGTTTTCTCGAGAACTTAAAAAAGCTCTCGCCGGCAAACAGCAACATTGCCGCACCGGCAACGCAGGCCAAGGGAAAGACTGTTTTCCCTAAAAACAATACGGCCAAAAAGGCTACAATTCCCACAGCTATTCCTTGCGGTCTGAATTCTTCATTCCACTGCATCGGCGTACCCTCCAATAGGTTACGCGCGAAAGATAACATAAATTATATAATCTGTCAACTCAAATCCGGTTCGTTTGGTTTAAAAAGAAAAGCGGCGCTTTTGCACCGCTTACCAATTATCGAAAGTATTCCTTCTTCTGCGATCCTGCCCCCGAATGGTGGCCGTGAATCTTAAGATCCCGTAGAACATGACTGTCGCTAACGCGGCCGGAACCAAAACGCTTCCAAAATTTGCAAAACCTATAAAATATACTGCCGCTATGCCTGCCAGCACGTACCGGTCGTTAGCCGCGCCGAATCCAAACAGTCCGTTGGGGTCCGCCGCGCTGTTCCGGAATTTCCGCAGCTTGATGTACGCGCCGCCGGCGTAATACACGCTGGCCGCGGCAACCGCCCAAGCCAGCGGCGCGAACAACCCGCCAAGAATCAGCGTGGCTAAAAACGCAAGCACCGCCGGTCCTCTCTTGTCGCGAGGTATCTCCATTTTTTCCATCTCAGCCTTGACGTTATTCCATCCCTGCCCAATCTCATCAAAACCCATTTTATGCCTCCACAAAAAGCTGGTTTGGATAATAATCCAAAAAAATATGTTCGTCAACGCCGCAAAACCAGACAACGCTTCGCGGATAAAAAAAAGCAGCGTCAAACGCCGCTTATCTTTACCACCGTTCCCGGCGCTCTTTCTCCCGTTCGGCCTGCCGTTGAGTACCCCGGGCCGTAAAAAAAACAAATGACGCGAACGAAGCCACTAATGCCGCGATAACATGCAAGTCATAAAAAGCGGCAACGCCAAACACGATCACTCCGGCCACGGCTCCCGTGGCATCATCAAGCCAAGGTTGCGGTCCAAATCCCAACAATCCCTGCGAATACTTTTCGGGGTTTCGGAATTTTGCACATTCCGCTATCGCCGCGATCGCCGCGTAAACGACGAATGCCAGAAAAGCCCAGCTGACAGCATGGCTTAACCAACCGCCAAGCCAGCAAATCAAAGCTATTGCCACGAACACCTTGCCGGCACTGTCATCGTCCGGTATGGGTACCTTTCGCAACTCTCTTAACATTATACAATCTCCTTATATTTAGTACTGGCCGGATTATAATATTTTAATATAAATTTGTCAAGCAAAAACATCTTCATGTATTTACCGTTTTTTGTAAAAAAAGCGCTCCGATCAGGAGCGCCGTAAAACATTTTCAAAAAGGACAATTCTTGGTTTCGGTTTCATTCCAAGGCAGTTATCCGGTCGTGATCTCCGCCGCTCTTCGCTGATTCGATCCGGCCAAGATAGACATTGGCCCAGCGTATTTTACTGCGCGTAAATTCCAGAAAAGCCGGTTTTTTCAGCGGTCCGGAAAACACGTAACTGCCTTCAGGCAAAGCGTCCGCGCAGGCTCCGGCAAGCTCCCAGCTGCCGCACGCCGCTGCCATAAGACCGCTGTCGGCATTCTTGTTCCCCAAATATTCGGCCAGAATGGCATGGAAAACATACCCGTACAACGCCTCGTTAACCAGATCGGCGCTCAAAGCCAGCGCTCCTCCCGTGCTTGTCATATCGGCAAAACGGTAAAACGTTGCCATAACTTCCGGCAAATCCTTTTCACGGATCAAAAACAGCTTCATGAAATCTTCCGCGGCGCGAACAACATCCCTTTCGGCCAAAAAATCCATCATTAGCCGGCCAGCCTTTTCTCCGGCGTTTCCAAAACTAAATGGATGCTTTAACCGTTCCATGGTATCCATATCCTTCCTCCTGCCAGTTTTGAATATTATTTTATATAACTATTATCATAAAATATCAATCATAGTTTTAAATTTTCCCCATCGGGATTAGAATGGATTATTAAGAATCCTTAAAGCTGATACGTAATTTATGTCCTGGAAACAGATCAACACTTTTTTCAACCCTGAAAGCATCGCCATCGTCGGCGCCAATAACCGAACCACCAGCGTCGGCTACTCCGTGTTTAAAAACATCAAGGATGGAGGATATCAGGGAAAAATATTCGCCGTAAACAACAAAACTCCGGAAGTCCAAGGAGCCAAAACATACGCTTCGGTCTTAGACATCAAGGAAAATTTGGATCTGGTTGTTATTGCCACCCCCGCCCCCACCGTCATTCCGATCGTGCTGGAATGCGCCCAAAAAAAAGCCAACGGCGTCGCCATCCTTTCTTCGGGTTTTAAAGAAGCCGGGCCGGAAGGGCGCGAACGATTCGACCAGCTTAAAGAAATATCCGAGGAAAAAGACCTAAAGATCCTGGGGCCCAATTGCCTTGGTTTTATTAATCCGCGCCTCGCGCTCAATGCCAGCTTCGCCCCAAAAATGCCCGTTGCCGGATCCATCGCTTTCATCTCACAAAGCGGAGCGCTTTGCGATACTTTTCTTGACTGGGCCGTTTATGAACGTATCGGGTTCAGCTATTTCGTTTCCGTCGGTTCGATGGCCGACATCAGCTTTCCGGAAATGATCGATTATTGCTCGCGCGACCAGCATGTTTCAAGTATTTTGATATATATGGAATCGCTCAACGACGCGCGCAAATTCATGAGCTCGGCCACGGCTTTCTCCAAACACAAACCGATCGTTGTCCTAAAAGGCGGCGTGGGTGCCGCAGGCACGAAAGCCGTAATGTCCCATACCGGCACAATCGCCGGCAGCGATTATGTTTTTGAAACGGCGTTCCGGCGATCCGGCGTAATCCGCGCCAGAACGATCTCGGAACTTTTTAACTACACTAAAACTTTAGCTAAGCAAAAAATACCGGAAGGAAACCGGCTGGCAATCATCACCAACGCCGGAGGACCGGCCGTCATTTCGACAGATTTTTTAACCGAACATAAGGGAGAACTGGCCAGCCTCACCCCGGATCTCATTGAAAACTTGAACAAATCTTTACCGCCGGCCTGGAGTAGAAGCAATCCGATCGACCTTTTGGGCGACGCCTTGCCCCAACATTATAAATTGGCGATCGAAGCCTGCCTGAAAGAAAAAAACGTTGACGGTATTTTAACGATCATAACGCCCCAGGCAATCACTCAAACCGAAGAAATCGCAAAACAGATCGTTGCCATACCCGGCCTGGAAGAAAAACCGGTTTTTGCTTCCCTGCTCGGAGAAGATGAGGTAAAAAAAGGCGCCGATATTTTCCGGCGTTCCGGAATACCGGCTTATCGCACGCCGGAGAAAGCTATTAATTGCTTTTTAGGCTTGCATGAACACCTGGAAAACCTAAAACTGATCCAAAAAACCCCGGAAGCGATACCAACCTCTTTTTCCCCTGATTACGAATCCTGTAAAAAACTGATCAACAAAGCCCTGGATGAGAAAAAATTCTCGCTGGGCGGAACCGAATCAAAAAAAATCTTGAAGTATTACGGCATACCGGTCAATCCGTCGATCCTGGCAAAAAACGCCAGCCAGGCGGAAAAAGCGGCTGACAAGCTTGGCTTCCCTCTGGCTTTAAAGATCGAATCGCCCGACATTATCCATAAAACCGACTGCGGCGGGGTCGCCTTAGGCATTTCATCGAAAAAGGAAGCGGCTGATGCTTTCACAAAGATCATCAAATCCGCCAAAAAAGCTTACCCGAATGCAAAGATCGACGGAGTCTCCCTGGAAAAAATGATTCAAAAGAAATTCGAACTGCTAATCGGGAGCAAGAAAGACCAGCTATTCGGACCGGTGATTGTTTTCGGCTTGGGCGGCGTAGCGGTTGAAGTGTTCAAAGACATCTCCGCGGAACTTCCTCCTTTAAACATGGCGTTGGCAAAAAGGATGATCGAAGAAACCAAGATCTACCGCCTGTTGAAGGGCTTCCGCGGCATGGCCGGGATCGATATCAAGGCAATCCAATTTTTACTTTACAAATTTTCTTACTTGGTAATGGACTTCCCGGAAATCAAAGAAGTTGATATCAATCCTTTCGCCGCCGACGAGGATGGCGGTTGCGTATTGGATGCCAAAATCATTCTTGACCAAAAAGCGGCTGATATTGGAGCCAAACCCTACTCTCACTTGGCCATCGTTCCCTACATCAAGGATTACGAAAAAACGATCAAGATCCATAACCGGAAGATTTTTTTGCGGCCGATAATGGCCGAAGACGAACCCCGCCACAAAAAATTCATCGACGATCTCTCGGAAAACACCAAACGCTACCGCTTCTTTAAAGTGATCGATAAAACCCGGAGCGATTTCGTGAAACGCTATACGCAAATCGACTATGCCCGCGAAATCGGCATTATCGCCGAAATTGAAGACGAAGGCATAAAAAAAACCATCGGAGTGGCGCGCCTGATCGGAGATCCGCTAGATAATACGGCGGAATTCGCGATAGTGGTTTCCGACTGCTGGCAAAACAAAGGACTGGGGTCAAAACTGCTTGAACATATGGTTTCCATCGCCCGCAAGGAGAAAATAAAAACGGTTTACCTGGCTTTTTTGGCCGACAATATCGCCATCCGCAGTCTGATAAAAAAACACGGCTTTGTCATTGAAGAACGCGAGGAAAGCTGTTTCGCCGAATTGGTTTTGCAATAAAAAAACGTTTCCTTCCGGAAACGCCCTGTTTGCCTGCCTAAAGGCGGAAAAGCATATTCACGCCTCTAATTTTTTTATCTGCTTCTAGATACCTTGCTTTTAGCATTTCCACGGCCTTGGTATCGCTTTTAGGCATACTTTTCGATATGACATAAGCTCGGTCAAAATGGTCCTGGGCTTCGCTTGAGGCCTTTACAATCAAATCGCGATCAATGGTTTCGTCTTTGGCAATAAAATATAACTGCCCCAGCACGCATTCGCCCCAAAATTGCTCTTTCGGGGAAAATTCGTTGCCGGGACTGTTCAGGTGGCTATAAAACATTATCGCCAGATTATAGTTTGGCGCTTCCGGAATATATGCCAAGGCTTTTGCCTTGTCCCGCATTTTCTTATCATTTCCGGCTTTAAAAGCTTTAAACGCCTGTTCCAACAACTTACTCTCTTGCGCTAGGTCCATGTTTCCGCTCCTTTTTAAGATGCTGTTTGAACTTTCTTTATCTTAGGGCAGCTATTTTGTCAACAGTCTAACAGTTATTGCCAGGCTGATTATCACCACTTGGCCTTGTGCAAACCCAATTCAAAACCGATACGGTTAACAATGATATGCAGAAAGAAAGTAAAGAATAAAAGCACGGCCCAGACCATAAGCTCCAGGCGAAGGATCGGGCCCAAAACCACAAAATTGCCCAAAACGTAATTAACTTGGTCCCAGGGCATGAACTTGGCGCCCGGTTTAAGTTTTAGACGGCGCTTGGCAAAAGCCGCGGACAAGTCGCCTAGCACCGCGGCCAGCGGCATAAAAACCCCAACTAGGCCGATTTGGGCTTCGCCGTAATCGATCAGTGAAATGACATTAAAAATAGGAGTCGTAAAAAGCTGCTGCTGAATATAAAAAACGATAATGCCGGCCAGCATCGCGAATACCGCTCCCCGCCAGGTTTTATGATCTCCCAGGATCGGTTCCCCTCTGTATTTTTTTCCCCCGTCGATCGGAACCGCCAATGATTTAAAATATCCGGTTCTCGCAACCATCGGAGCCGCCATATTGGCAAAATAGGCCGGCAGAAAAAAATAAAAACAGGATAGAACAAATATTATTGATTCAGCCATATTGAAATTGCTTTTTAAGCTTTTTGATATTCTATCCTAAAACCGGTTTTTTGGCACGGCTAAAATAAAAAACCTGTTTGAGGAGCTTTATGCTTTATGCTATTCTGGTTTTAGGTTTACTAAGAGGAACCGATTAATTATTTATGAAATGCGATTTCCATATCCACAGCTGCTATTCTTACGACAGCGCATCCCGACCCAAGGATATCATTGATACCGCGATCAAACGCGGCATCCAGTGCGTCGCCATTGCCGACCATGGGAATATCAGAGGCTCTCTGGAAGCCCGCGAGTACGCGCAAGGCTTGCCGATTTTGGTCATCGTCAGCGAAGAGGTAAAATCAAAACAGGGAGACATTCTGGCGCTCAACATCAAAGAACCCATTCCCAATAAACTAAGCGCCGAAGAAACCATCACGCGCATCCACAGCCAAAGCGGAACTGCCGTGATCGCCCACCCTTTCGGTTCCATGTGCGGCTTCGACGGCGACATGAAAGAGGTCATGCAAAGAGCTGAAGCGATGGAAGTTTTGAACGCTTCGGTTTTCTGGGGTAATAAATTGGCGCTGGAATTCATGAAAAAGAACGACTGCGCCTTTACCGTGGGTTCCGACGCCCATTTCACCAATTTCATCGGAAAGGTATGGCTGGAACTGCCGGTCGAATACAAAAAAACCCTTACGCCGGAATTCGTAATGGAATCGGTAAAATCAAAGATCGGCATGATCGGCGGAAAAGTAGGATCGTTCGCCGAAAAAGCAATCGACCATCCCAAGCGTAATTTGTGCAAGATCGGACTGCTTAAACCGCGCGCTTAACCCCACCCGCGCCTTGGGCCGATTAAAAGTTCCAACGGAAACAAAAAAAAGACTCAACCCTTTTTCAGCAGCTTTCTCGCCGCCTGATAGGTTAAGCCTGCCCAATGCAAGAAGGAAACTAATCCGTCGTTATCTTTATTGTAGACATCGGTAGCGTTATAAAACGCGTCGATCTCCGCTTCCTGGATTCCTTTTTCATGATAAAACGCCGGACCTGCCGCTACGTAATTTTCAAAACGGACTCTAGCTTTGTTTCCTGCAATGCTTAGTACGGTTATTTTTGCTCCCTTCGGGATCGGATGATAATCGGAATAAGCGGCCTTGTCTGGCCCATAACCGAATACCCGGTCAATGCTTTTTTCCAAATAAAATACATCTCCAACCTTTATAACCATCTATTAGCCTCCAACAATGAACTTTCCATATTCAATCACGGTTTCACAAAAAAGTAAATCCATAGGCTATTCTATGGATTTTTTGGCAAAATAGCCAAGAAAAGTTCATGCCTCTTTCCGTTAAGATACGGCTCCCCGGCTTTAGACAATAAATTATTATTGAAAAAAACCGGACTCTCCCATGGGTCATTTTTCGATACAAGAAATACTCCTTTGGCCAGCGCCGAATTTAATCCGCAATCTTCAAAATAGTCCGGGCTTCACAATGTTTAATGAAGCATTATCGATGAGCGACGTTCTTGAAATGAGAGATATCGATTTTTTGTCCAAACAGCCAGCGGACGATTTTCGGCCGTTCGTCATCTAAGATTTGAACCGCGACAACGTCAACCTGCCACTTAACATCCAATGGAATCCTGTGATTTATAAGCCAAACCTCGGCAGCATAAGCGATTTTTCTCTGTTTTTCAACATTCACTTTATCTTGGGCCAAAAAACCCGCTTTCCCGCCTTTTATTGTTTTTACCTCGACAAACACATAACAATCTTTTTTCTTGGCAACAATATCAACTTCCGCAATCCGCGGACCGTTGACCGCCCTAAATGAAAAATTCCGGTCAAGGATTTTATATTGATGTCTTTCCAAATACCCGGCGGCGGCTTCTTCTCCCCTTCTTCCGGTCAATTTAGTGCTCATAAAACCGCATACTCCTTACTTCTAAATAACATTATTTTTGCTGTCTTCATCCGCTTTCTGATATTTTTTGTCCAGTTTTATCTTAACTTGCCTTCTTTTTAAGAAAGCGGCCAAAAAATAAATAATTACAAGGCCCAGTGCCAGAAAAATCAATCCGCCCAGCCCCGTATAATTGTTATAAGCGGTCCACGGCGATTTTTCGAAAAAATCTTTTTTCACCGCCGGCATCACGCGCAACGCGGAAACGGTTTCCAATAAACCGAACTTGTCGTTTTTCCCTACCGCTAAAGCGTATTTTCCGGAATTGCTTTGGCTGTATACCTTGATGGTATATGATCCCGGCTCGACTTTTTTTTCAAACTCCGGACCTTCCAAATAATAATCGTCGCCGAACGGCTCGTAAAAATCCAACCAAAAACATTCCGGACCATATATTTTCTGGATCAGCTCTCCATCTTTTAGAATATCGAGGGAAAAATCGGTTTTAGCGCCGCTGGTATCGGGCACCAGTATATTTGCGTAAAGAACGAACGGTTTGGCTGAATAAACGGTATAAACAACCGGCTTGCCTGCGAGTTCTCCGTAATATACTTTTGAAACATCGGGGTTTTTGACAGTAACCGCCGTTTTTGGACCCACTATCACTGGCTGATGGGCATAAACTTCATTTTTCGCAAAACAAAAGAAAAAGAATAAAACAAGGGAAAAAAGCAAAAAAAAACCGTTAAAATTCTTGTTCGAAAACCGGGTTTTTTTAGTGAATCTGGACATTTTCTTCGATTATTATAAGATAACCGAAAATCAGCCAACTGGCAATTTAAAAAGATTTGCTTTTAAGCCATTTTTTGGGTAAAAAAGAGGTAAGCTTAAAAAAATGAACAAAGAATTAATTCTAGCTACATTCCTATTCCTGGCTATCTCAACCGCAACTATTGCCGTTCTAATATCCGACAGCAATAAAGAAGAAATTCCTCCCCGAAACGAAACGGCAATTCCGAAAAACTTATCCGTCATTGACGGAAAAACAATTCTTTTTTACGGAGACGGATGCCCTCATTGCCTTGAGATTGAAGCTTTCTTGGAAGAAAAAGAAGCAGCCCAAAAGGTCAACTACGAAACCAAGGAAGTTTGGAACGATGCCGATAACCGCAGGATAATGATGGAAAAAGTCGCTGCCTGCCAAATGAATCAGGATAGCATCGGCGTACCTTTCCTTTGGGATGGAAAAAACGGAAAATGCCTTATCGGAACAGACCAGGTTATGGGATTTTTCCAGAAAGAAATTAACTCCGCTGAAAACGAATAAGCTCATCATTCAAAAAAACCGTTGTTAAGAAATCGGCTTATGAAAAAAAGCATTTTAAAGTTTAGCGCCGCTTTGGCCGCCTTATTGTTCCCCGCTGTTCCGGCTTCGGCCGTCTGCCCGGTCTGCACTGTCGCGGTCGGCGCGGGAGTCGGATTGTCGCGTTGGCTCGGGATTGACGATTCTATCGCCGGACTCTGGATCGGGGGTTTAACCGTTTCCCTGATCGTTTGGACAATAAGCTGGCTTAATAAAAAAAATAAGCATTTTCCCTTCCGGAACACAACCGTTGCTTTTGGCTATCTTCTTATGATGATCGTTCCCCTTTACTATGCCAAGATTATAGCGTCCCCTTACGCTTTTCTCTGTTCCTGCGCGCGCGACTTGCTGGTCTTGGGAATCGCTACTGGCGGAAGCGGTTTTTATTTCGGAGCCCTTCTGTATGAACATCTTAAAACAAGGAACGGCGGCCATGCCTATTTCCCTTTCCAGAAAGTTGTCATGCCGATCCTTCCCTTGCTGTCTTTAACCGTCGTTTTTTATTTATTAACCAGGTAAATCGCCTGAAATCCCTAAATTATGGAAAAAAATAACCCAAAAAAGGAAAACAATCCGATAAAGAATCTTGAAGAATTCGTAGCCAAGGTGGATGAAATGAAGAAAAAAGACAAAATGGACTTGTCCAGCGACCAAGACCTGTCGCTAGCCATAATGAACTTGGTTTCGATCGAAGAACATTTTTTCTTTACCGGCGCCAAAACCGGAAAAAATGAATATTACGATTTTATCCAGGAAGTCCGCGAAATGCGCAAAGAGCTCCTCAAAAAGATCATTGTTGAATACGAAGGAGAAGTATGGTGCATTTCAAAGCACCTGCTGGCCGCCTCGATGCGCATAATGGAAGTCGGCACCAAACAGCTCAATATCGGAAATAAGGAAGTAGCCTACGATCTTTTTAACAAAGCCTACAACCTCTATTCCCTCTTTTGGGGGTTGAATATGAAACTGGTCAAAACCGATGACATCAAAAAGATCGGGGAAGATGCCGTCAATAAGCACGACTCGGATCCCGAACCGAAAGGATTGCTGGGCAAGCTTGGCGCAGTGGTAAAAAAAGCCCTGAACTGCTGCATCGAGTAAATACCCAATAACAACAACTCTTTGGAAAACCGGAATCACGTCCCGGTTTTTTCAATTAAGACAAAACAAAAAATCGGATTTGAAGTGGTATAATCAATTATGTAAAATATTTATTTTCCCGAGGTTTTTCGTCCGGCGTGGCATTAAACCACGCCTGACTGCCAAAGGAGATCCTTCTTTGGAATCCTCGATATTTTATTACCCGGGCTTACCCTTAATCTACACAATAATAAATTTTACCGCTGATCAAATCTTTACCGGCAAAAATTATTTGGCACAAAACATGGTCAAAAATACTTTCAAAGTCTCAGGCATGAATTGCGCTTCCTATGCTGCCAGCATCGAACGAGCCATAAAAAAAATACCGGGAGTGGCATCCGCTAGTGTCGATTTTTCCAACGGAAAACTTTATGCCGAATTTGATGAAAAATCGGCAACTGCTGAAAAAATAATCAAAACGATAAAAGAAATCGGCTTCAATGCCAAGATGATTGCAGACAGAAAGGAAAATTCAATTGAAAATAAAAAACAATTCGAAAATGAAACGCTAAAAAGGCGATTTGTCCTTTCATTTATGCTCGGCCTGCCGGCAATCTATATGTCCGCTTCTCCCCTTATCGGACTTCCGGTGCCGGCGTTTGAAATGAAAGTGCTGGCACTGGCCCAGTTTTTCATCTCAACCGCAATAATGTCATTAAACGCGCCGCTCTATGCTTCAGGCTTTCGCGGCCTGATAAGCAGAAAACCGAATATGGATTCATTGATCGAAATCGGCACTGTCGCGGCATATCTATACAGCGCGAGCATATTGCTTTTGGCTTGGTTCTCTCCTGGCCATTCGGCCGGACATCTCTACTTTGAAAGCGTCACAATGATCCTGATTTTTATTTCCTTGGGTAAATATCTTGAAGCGGCCGCCAAAGCAAAAACCAGCGATGCGATAAAAGAACTTATTGGATTGCAGCCTAAGAGCGCAACCGTAATCGTAGGCGGCTTTCAAAAAACAATGCCTGTCTCTGAAGTCAAAACCGGAGACCTGATTTTTGTCCGGCCGGGCCAGAAATTCCCAGTGGACGGAATTGTGAGTGAAGGATTATCTTCAGTTGATGAGAGAGCGATAACCGGAGAAAACATGCCGTTGATTAAGAAACCCGGCGACATAGTTATTGGAGCAACAACCAACCAAGTCGGAGCCTTGACCGTCAGGGCAACGAAAGTTGGCAAAAACACCGTCCTCTCACAGATCATTGCTACTGTCCGGGAGGCAATGGAATCAAAAGCGCCGATCCAGCTTATCGCCGATAGAGCGGCTTATTATTTCGTACCTGGAATTTTAGTTATTGCCATCCTGGCTTTAGTGGTTTGGCTGGCTCTTGGAAAATCTTTTGCTTTCGCGCTTACCGCTTTCATCTCGGTTTTGGTCATCGCCTGCCCTTGCGTCCTTGGACTAGCCGCTCCAACCGCCGTTATAGTCGGCTCCGGCCTGGCCGCCAAGATAGGCATTCTGGTCAAAAACGGCAAAGCGCTTGAAATAGCGAGTAAAATCGATACCGTTATTTTCGATAAGGCCGGGACGCTTACTGTCGGAGAACCGGAAGTTACCGACATTTTTGACGAAAAATCTTCCGATAAAATATTGAAGCTGGCGGCCGCTCTTGAAATGAATTACGAACATCCCCTGGCAGCCGCCATTGTATCCGAAGCGAAACGCAGAAATTTGGAAATCCCTAAAGTCCGGGAGTTCCAAGCAGCTCCCGGCAAAGGAATATCAGCCGCTTTCCGCGGCAAACCGTTATTGTTCGGATCAAAAAAATTAATGGCCGAGCGCCGGATCGAAATCAAAGCGCTTGAGCAAAAAATTTCGGCCTTGGAAAACCAGGGGAAAACCGTAATGATCCTGGCCTACAACGGCAAAGCGGCCGGATTAATCGCCGTTTCCGACGTTCTTAAAAAAAATTCCAAAGACGCAGTTTTGGCTCTTAAAAAAATGGGAAAAACCGTCATTATGGTCTCGGGAGGCAACAAGAGCGCGGCGATCGCCATAGCCAAAGAAGCCGGAATCGAAAATGTTTTCGCCGAAGTTTTGCCGCGGGAAAAATCCGAAAAAATAAAAAAACTCCAGAAACAAGGCCATGTCGTCGCCATGGTCGGCGACGGAATAAACGACGCGCCGGCCCTGGCTCAATCGGATCTTGGAATTGCCTTGGGCTCGGGCACTGATATCGCGATCGAGACCGGAGATATGGTTTTGATAAAAGACAACCTAAACGATGTCGTTGAAGCAATAAGGCTAAGCGCCTTTACTTTAAATAAAATAAAGCAGAACCTATTTTGGGCTTTCTTTTATAATATTTTGGGAGTGCTGATCGCCGCGGGGGTTCTTTATCCGTTTACCGGCTGGCTCTTGAATCCGATGTGGGCGGCGGCCGCAATGTCTTTATCCTCCGTCAGCGTGATTCTCAACTCACTCTCGATAAAAAGGTACAAAATCGGATAACCAACTAAAAATACCTTCTCCTCTGCCCGATTTAGCAAAAAGAAAGCTTCCCAAGAAGGGAAGCTGTTTTTGTTTCCACGCAATCTAAAACCAGTATTACGCTGATCACTACCCATGGAAAAATTTTGGCTACGTATAGAGCCAGCTTTCTAGTATTTGCCAACAACCCCGGCCTGAAGGCCGGGGCTTGCGGCCCGGGTAAGTCAATATCAATTATTAACCGCTATTCTTCATTGATCATTGATACCGCCTCTTGGACCTTATAAGCCGGGATCTCGTAATCTTTTTTACCGGCGAATAGCCCCTCTTCCCGAAGGGCTTTTAGCATCGGATCTACCGTTCCTTTTTTAATACCGGTCTTCTGATGCAATTCGAGCGCGCTTATACTCTCTTTCGCTATCAGATTGTTCCTTTTCAGTAATTTTTTGGCCAGGCCATAAGCCAGCATTTTCCGCTTGGCGGAAAGCTTCGTTTCTTTAAAAAAGATCTCGTAATCCGGCTTCTGGATCACGATGTGGGGCAGAAGAGCATGCACCACCGCGTCCTCGTCAAAAGGCCCGCTATCCGAGAACAACGATTCTATGGTAAGTTTTTCGTATTTCATAACTTATATAAGTTTAACTTACAATTCAATGAAATCTTATCCCCAAAACTGGCTGTTTTTCCACATAAGTTTTTTTGTAAATTACTTGCTTTGTTTTATTTTATCCACATCTTATTCCACAGTCAATGGAATCAACGCGAAATAAGCAAACAAAAAAAGCTTTTTTAAAAGCTTTTTTAATCATTCAATGCCCAACTGGCTTAAAGTCCCCCTTTCCAGATCCAGCGTTTGGCGGCCTGTCTGGCTTTCGTAAATAAGCATCGCTTTGAAGCCGGCGTTGTTTCTTTTCAATTCCGCCGCCATTTCCCTCATTACGACCAAGGGAAAAATGATTTCCGTCAAATCATCTTCGGCTACGCCGTCAAGCAATTTCTGCTGTTCCCACGGCCAATAAATTACCATTGGGCAGACCCATTCGGCAACCTTTCTTTCGATATCCTCGCTTGTTTTGAACCGGCCGGTTTTATCTTTCCCTTTAAACGAATAACCTGCCGCCAGAGGATAAGCGGTTACTCCAACCGATACAACCATTGTCTGTTCTTTCCAAGACCAGTCCGGCATTTCCCGGAAACGCGCGAACAGAATCATTTCTTTGCCCGCGGCCGCTTCTTTGACCAGTTTTTTTTCCAGTCGAACTTTCCTTAAATAAGCCAGCAAGCTTTTAACGAACATAACGGCAAGCATAAGGTTTTCCGGCAAACGCTCGGCCCAGGAAGTCCCAAGAAATGCCGCTGTCATAGCCGCCTCAAAGCGCAATTCGTCAATGAATTCTTTTGAAGCCAGGCTTGACGCGGCGGCCTTTTCTTTGAATGTGCCGGCTCTTTCAAGCCATTGCGCCAAAAATTCAGCCGAGCTTTTGGCATCACGTTCAACCATCATTGGATTTAATGAAATCCTGCCATCGGCGTATCTTGTATAGAGGACAGTGTCTCCGGATGTTTTGGATTCTTCCGGTATTTCTTCGCCCATGTTCCACCTCACCTCTTGTTAAATAACTGGCTTAATCTTAAACATAAAAATTGATTTGTCAAACAAAAAACGCCCTAGCGGCGCTTCTATTTTAAAACCTGGCTTTGGTTATATTTCGATTTTTTGACCGGCGCTAACCGCGTCAAAAAGCTGTCGCGCCGCCGCATTACCGGGATCTTCGGATAAAATCTGGCTAAGCAAATTTAAAGCAATTTGCCTATCGCCCGCATCCGGCGAAACATTTTGGGCGGCATAAAGCCAAGCAAGAATCAATTTCATTTTATTGTTTTGAGGAAACTTTAGAAGCGCCTCCGTTAGGAAATTTTTTGCCTCGCCGTATCTCCCCGTTTTAATTAAGATATTGGCTTTGTTTTCATAAGCCAAATAATAATCGCTTAATTCTATCGCTTTCTCGTATTGGTTCAACGCTCCCTCAATGTCGCCCCGGCGTTCTAAAATAGCTCCTAAATTATTATGGGGATAGGTCCATTGCGGCTGAAGCGCAATCGATCTTTCAAAATGAATACCCGCCTCCTCTATTTTACCCGCCCGGAACAACTCAACCCCCAGATTGTTTTCCAGGTCATAACTACCGTTAGAAGAAACCTTATTCTCTATTTTTTCGTCATGGGAATAAAGGGAATAACCGCTCTTCCAGTCTGCGTTTCTGGCGATTGTCCTGATCATGAAAAGAACAATAACCACCGCGCATGCGCCGTACACTGCGCGGCGGCGTTCCGGCCGCTTATTTTCCGCAATTCTTACCAGAATATAGCTCATGCCCGCCGCTACGCCGATGATCGGCAAATAAAGCCACCTTTCAGCCATAGTCATATCCAAAGGAATAATGTTTAAAACCGGCGCAATGGCAATGAGAAACCAAAGCAAGAAAAAAACTCCGATACTCGATCTTTTTGTTCGAATAAAACCAAAAAGAAAGAAAAAGAGCGCGCCAAGGACGATCAAAGAACCCCAAAACCTGGCATCAAAAACCGAAGAAACGACAAAATGGCGCGATATCGAAAGATGGTACGGGAAAAAAATTATTCCAAGATAAGAAAGAACGGTATATGGAATAGTAATTATCCTTTCCAGAAAAGCCGCGCTTGAGATAGGCGCCATATGGGTGGAAACAATTTCGATTTTGGCGATAAAAAATCTTAAGAAAAAATAAATAAAAAAAGCGATCAACGGCCCTAAGCAGATTTTGACATATGTGCTCAAACCGGGCTTCACAAACAGAAAGAAATAAATAAGCATTATGGGCAATCCGACAACTGCCGTTTCTTTGGAAAGAAGCCCCAAGAAAAAGAAAAAGGAGAATAAAACAATATTCCTGATACTTATTTCTCCGGTCTTTGGAACGATTCCCTTCAGCAAAACGATCATTCCGGATAAAAAGAAAAAAACATAAAGTATTTCTCCGATGCTTCCGATATAGGCCACCGATTCTACGTTTGCCGGATGGACCGCAAACATCAAAGCCGCCAGGAACGCAATAACGCCGCTATTGGAAACCTTTTGATCGTAAAAGATCATTTTAAGCAAAACGTAAACCAGTACGGCGTTGATAAAATGGAAAAAAATCTGGAAAAGGTGGTAACCCAGCGGATCAAGACCCCAAACCGAGTAGTTGAGCATGTTGCAGAACGACAAAACCGGCCGGTAAAAACCGCCCATGAGACCGGCTCCGCCCGCATAAAACGTGCTGGAAGCAAGCACATAGCCCAGATTGCTCCAGCTGCGGATCACCGTGTTATTAACGATTTGCTCCTCGTCATCCCAAACAAAACCGTTTAACAAAACGTTGGCGTAAACAAAAAAGACCGACAAAGCTAATAGTAAAACGGCGATCGATCTTTTTTTTATCCAGTCCATTTCAATATCTTAGCTAAAGACATCGATATCGTAAACAAAAACCCGGGCATCCATCCCGGGCGAATCTACTCCTTAAGCGGCAAACCATTCATTAAACGGTCGACGGCGTTCCTGGCTTTCGCGAACCACTGCTCCCAATTGCCGCTGATCACGACGTACGGCCGGCCTTTCTTTTTTAAAGTATCCTTCCACCATTTGAAATATTCCAGCCGCTGGTCATAATCGGGCATTGGCCGCTGATTGTGGAAGTAAAAATTGGACCAGAACATTGTCATCAGCAGGCATGTTGTTATTTGGTTATTTCTAGTTGATGTTTGAAAAAGAAAGGCCTGCGAAAAGCAAGCCATTAAACCGTTGTTAACCGGTCAAAGCGCCATAGGCCGAAAGTCTTCGCACTCTTGCCAGCCGTTTCCGGCATTAATCTGGAAAAGGATGGTTTCCGAAGGTCCCGGAAGCAGCGGATCGGTTCGCGGATCGCCGGTTCTGCGCATTTTAACACCTAAAGCGCCGGGCCGACTGCCTTTCCACAACGTTCTTTTTTCCTCATGCCCGTCCTTGACCCAGATTTTCACCACCCGGAGCTTTGCTCCAATAAACGAAGGGTCGACTTGCGCTCTTTGCTCCAAATCGGCGACAAAAGTCCAATATTCTGCCTTAGCCCCCTTAGGACCCTGACCCTCGATAAAAATAATCTCGTCGCCTTCTTTGGGTGCTTTCTTGGGCACAGCTTCAATGAATGCTACTTGACCTTTTTTCACGTCAAAAATCCGGTAGGCTGTGGTATGGAAAAAGAATTCCTTTCCGTCGCTGCCCTTGATAAATCCAAATTTCTTGGCCGGGTTAAAGTACTTAACGATTCCTCTCATCAAGCATACCTCTTGGTATAAAGACGCTTTATCATATCATTTTTTCTATAAAAGTCAAATTAAAACAAAAACGGGCTTTTGGCTCCGTTTGCCATGGAAGCACCCGTTTATTCCAGTCAAGGCAAAACGATCAAGCCTTTATTCCCTTTAAAACATATACGGGTACTTCAAAATATAAATTGTTGTTTTCTTCTTTAAAAGAAAATCCCATCTCTTCGCATCTGGACGCGGCCCAGCTTTTCAGCTCGCCGTATTGGTTTTTGTTAAGATCAAATTTCTTTGAAAAGCTTTCGATATCCCAAACCGTTACCCCTTTAGAAAGCTCAAACTTCAAAAAACCACGGGCTTTCATCCGGCCTTTAAGGTCTTTTGGCGGAACGTAACATCCATCGTAATGAATGCTTTTTAACCCCATCGCTTTGGCGCTTAATTCGGTCAAAAAACCCGTTTCTCCGTCATTAAGGCCAAAGCTTGAGACAACGCAGCAGCCGCCTTTTGGCATCGCGCTCGCGACAGCTTCCAAAAGCCGGCTCTGCTCCGCCAAAGGAAAATAATATATGGCGTAACGCAAAACGACAACTTCGTACCTTTCTCCGGTCTTATCTAAAAAATCAAACAAATCGCTTTTAACGATCTCGCGGGGTATCAGCGAGTTTGGTATGGTTTTTAAGCGGTCGGCGTTAATGTCGACGTAAATTACTTTTTCAATGCTAAACCGCCCGCTCAACTTCCGAGCCAGATAATCGCCCGCGTTTCCGGGGCCGCAAGCCAGGTCTAAAATCTTTAATGGTGCCTTTTTCTTTTTACTTAACAGGCATTCGGGCGTCAAAAGCTCAAAGTTGGGAAAATCCCCGATACGGTTCAAATAAGCCAAATATGACCCCCCGTCCTTTTGGAATTGATCCCGCAATAAGGCGAATATTTTCATGATTTAAAGGCTTAAAAGCTTAGCACAGCGAAAAAAAGTGGACCCGGCGAGAATCGAACTCGCGCTTCAGCAATGCGAATGCCGCGTCGTACCACTTGACTACGGGCCCAGACCCCGCCATGGCGGTAATATCCGAATATTTAAATCCGAATGTCTGAAACAAATGCAAATCATCAATATGCTACAAATAACGCTTCAGCTCTTTTAAGCTGCTTATTTTAACAATGGAATTATCGCTTACTTTCCCTTCCCTGTCAATCAGGATTCCGGTGATGCCAAGATTGATCGCCGGCATTATATCTTTCTCCAAACTGTCTCCCACCATCACCGCTTCTTCGGGTATTGTCTTCATTTTCCTTAATACTTCCAGAAAAGCCCGTTTATCCGGTTTCTTGAATTGAATTTCCCTCTCGGTAAAAATATCGAAATGCGACAGCTCTTTTATGCCTTCAACAAGAAAACGGCTGGCCAAAGTCAGAATCGCCTTTCTCTGGGGAAGATTAAAGATCTCTTTGGCATCATCGTAAAGTTTGAAACTTAATTTTTTTTGCAGGTATTTGGCGAGATCTCCTTTTTTTTCTTTCGATATGTCAACCGCCGAAAATTCAATCACTCTGTCGGTAAATTCTGTCCAATTATCAACCTCGGAAAAAAGCGAGAAAACTCGGTCAAAAAACTGCCGGGCTTGATTTTCGTCATTGATCAGGATGCCATATTCTTTTAACCGGTCAAAAATCCCCTTAAAATCGGCTTTGCCCGAATAAGCCAAAGTCTTGGAAAAATCAAATATTATTAATTTATACATTGCTGATTTTTAAAGATGCTTCTTTAGCTCAAGATAACAAATCCCAGTATCCGGCACAAGCAGCGCCAACAGCTCTACAGTGTTTTAAAGAGGCCTCTGGCGGCCAGCAGACCGGTTGCCGCAGCTTTGACAATATCCCGGCTCAAGCCCGTGCCATCGCCGGCCGCAAATAAGTTTTTTACGCTTGTCTCCATTTTTTCATCAACAGCCACTTTCATGGAATAAAATTTAATTTCAGGCGCGTATAAAAAAGTCGAATCAGTCGCAACGCCAGGAATTACTTCGTTCAGCTTATCCAGGCCTTCCATAATGTCGGTAAGTATCCGATGCGATAAAACCATCGCGATATTGCCCGGAGTAACATCTTGAAGAGTCGGAGAGAAAGTGCTCTTTTTGAGCCGCCAGTCATTTGATCTTTTTCCGCGCCTAAGATCTCCTAAGCGCTGAATAATCGGTTTTCCCTGGCCGAGAATCGTAGCGATCTTGGCAATAGATTCTCCGTACAATGTGGTATTCTCCAGCGGCTGCGTCAAGATCGTCCGTACTAAAAAAGCAAAGTTTGTGTTTTCGGATTTTTTATTCTGGAACGAATGGCCGTTAACTCCGATGAATTTACCGTAGCTTTCCTTAACCACAAAACCTTCGTGGTTCGTACAAAAAGTCCTCACAAAATCTTCGTATTTCGAGCTCCAAATGTGGAACTTTGGATCGCGGTTCACGTCAATCACCGATTTCATTACGATCGCGGGAACTTCCACGCGGACGCCGATGTCGATCGGAGCATGGTTCGCTTTTATCTTGTGTCTGGAAACTATCTCGTCAACCCAAATCGATCCTACCCTGCCCGGAGCAAGAATAACCCGCTTGGCTAAAATCGTTTCGTTATCCATCAATAAAATACCCAGGCATTTATCGTTTTCAATAATAAGATCTTGAACGGTTTTACCTGTCATAAAAACCGCGCCTTTCTGCTCAAGGTAATCGCTGAATCTTTTAATCAAGCGCGGCGTATTCTCACTGCCAAGATGCCGCTGCCGGATCTTTACGAATTTTATCCCTGCCGACATGGCTTTTAAGGACAATTCAGAGATCTTTTCGTTGTCGGTGCCATGAACATATTCCGGCGCTCCAAACCTTAAAAAAACCTTATCGATCTCATCAACAATCTTCCAGGCTTCGGTTTCGTTATCAACGTAATCGGAAAGGTCTCCTCCGACCACGTCGGGGCGAAGGTTCAAAATTCCGTCGGAAAATATTCCCGCCCCGCCCACGCCGCACATAATGTGGCATGGATTGCAGGAAAAACATTTATTATTGTTGGTAACCGGACACATCCTTTTCTCCGCTTCCGGCCCCTTGTCGACAATAAGAACTTTCAAACGCTCTGAATGGTTTAAAAGTTCATAAGCGGAAAACAAACCGGCCGGCCCGGCTCCCACGATAACAACATCCCATTGTTTTTTTTGTTCGTCCATTTTATAAGGATTAGGCTCCCAATCAATACTAGGATTTTAAGCTGCCGCAGTCAATTTGACGATCTGGCTCAGAAAAATAAAAATCAGCGAACCGATCAAGGCTGATCCGGGAATGGTAAATAACCAGGCCCAGGCAATACTGAAAGTAACATTCCAGCGGACAGCCGTAATCCGTTCGGATGCTCCAACCCCGGAAATAGCTCCCGTAATTACGTGAGTAGTACTTACGGGTATTCCCAAGTGCGTCGCCAGAAATATGCTTAAAGCGCTGGCAGTTTCTGCGCAAACTCCGTCAATTGGTTTTAATTTTGTGATTTTAGTTCCCATCGTCCTAACTATCCGCCACCCGCCGCTTAAAGTGCCCATAGCTATGGATGCATGGGCGCAAAGAACCACCCATAAAGGAATGGTAAATTCTCTGGTTAAGCCGGAGGCTAAAAGCAATCCGGCAATAATACCCATGGTTTTCTGGGCATCGTTTCCGCCATGCCCCAAACTGTAAAGCGCGGCGGAAAAAAGCTGCAGGATCCTGGACCATTTGTTCACGTTTTCAGGACTGCGTTTAAAGGTAACCCAAGCTGAAACTACTTTCAACATATAGCCAAGAACCAAGCCGATAGCCGGAGCCGCAACAATAAAAAAAAGGGTTTTGGTCCACCCTCCGGGAATAATAACGCCGAATCCCGCTCCGGCTACGGCCGCTCCGGCATATCCGCCGATTAAAGCGTGAGACGAACTGGTCGGCAATCCGCGATGCCAGGTGAAAAGATTCCAACAGATCGCGCCAAGCAAGCCGCAGAAGATTGTAAAGATTGTAACGTGTCTCACGTCAATCATCCCCGACCCGATAGTCTTGGCCACCGCCGTTCCAAACACCAAAAACGCGATAAAATTAAAAAATGCGGCCCAGATCACGGCCTGCTTGGGAGATAAAACCCGGGTAGAAACGATCGTCGAAACGGAATTGGCGGCATCATGCATTCCGTTCGTAAAATCGAATATCAAAGCAATAATGATTACGAGAATAGTAAATAAAATTACCGGATCCATGGTTGCAATTCTATCTTATTGGAAACGCTGCCATTATAGAAACACTGGTTTTTAACGACCGCCGGTTCCGCCTACACGCTATTGATTCTTGATCAGAATAGTTTCAAACATATTGCCTACGTCCTCGCAACAATCAATCGCGTTTTCAAGAGTTTCAAATATCTCTTTTAGTTTGATTATCTCGATTACTTTTTCGCAACTCACTTGGGGCACGTTCATTAAGGTATTGAGGGCAGTCCGGTTTATTTCATCGCCGGCATTTTCCAGATCATTGAGCTTTTTGCAGCGGTCATGCAGCTGTTCGTGGTATTTCCTTACATTCTTGATCTCCTTGATGCCCAGATATATTTCCTGGATGGCCGCCTGGATCACGCCCGAATAATCATTGATCGCCTGGACGAACGGTTGAGGAATCTTATAGATTACCATGCGATTCACCGCCTTTTCCAAATGGTCGATGATGTCGTCCATGTTCTGCCTTAAAAGATCAATGTCCTCTCCTTCCAAGGGGGTAATGAAATTACGCCGTAAATTGTCCATCACTTCGTGGCCAAGATCGTCGGCTTCAATTTCTAATTCCTTAAACCTGATGGAAGCCTCCTCCAGTTTCTGCGGATCATCAAGTATCTGCTTCAAAAGCATTCCGGCTTCATTCAACTTTTCCGATTGCTTTTCGAACAACTGGTAGAAAACTCCGTCTTTGGGAAATAAACTGAACATATTTTTTCTTTATTGATTAAAATTTTTGATTTTGACGCCTGACGGCACAAAAAAAATGGCTCGCGCCATTTTTCCAAAACCTCAACTATTCAACCTGTCAGGTTTTTAATCACTATATTAAACGATTTATTGCTTAGCTTCATAGTGTATCTACTTTTCTAGAATCTTTTCAATAAAATTACCATTTTATCCTTGGCGAATTCCAGTATCCCGCCTTCAATTTCCCGTGTAATATCTTTTTCTCCGGATTTAATAGTCAATTTTCCCGCTTTAAGAACCGAAATTATCGGTATATGGTTCTCCAAAACCGCAATCTCTCCGATCAAAGTCGGAGCGATCACTGTTTTCGCCTCTACCGCCAATTCCAAACCTTTCGGGGTTAAAATTTCTACCTTCATGGTAATATTCTTATGGGCTTACGCGTTAATTACTTCCTGGATGTTTCCTTTCATGTAAAACTCCTCTTCCCTCTTTGAATCCAGGTCGCCCGAAATGATCTTTTCGAATCCTTCGATCGTTTCTTCTATCTTAACGTATTTTCCGGGATGGCCGGTATAGGGTTCGGCTACAAAGAACGGCTGGGACAGGAATTTCTGAACTTTTCTGGCGCGGTTCACAACAAGCTTGTCTTCATCCGCCAGCTCTTCAACGCCTAAAATCGCAATAATATCCTGCAATTCTTTATATCTTTGCAAAATCCTCACAACCGCCGACGCAACGCGGTAATGCCTTTCCCCAACGGTCCTCGGATTAAGGATCGAAGAAGAAGATTCCAAAGGATCGACGGCCGGATAAATACCAAGCGCCGCAATCTGGCGGGAAAGCACCAACGAAGAATCCAAATGGGAAAAGATCGCGACAATGGCCGGATCGGTAAGATCGTCAGCCGGAACATAAATGGCCTGGATTGAAGTAATCGAACCGTTTTTATTTGAAGTAATGCGCTCTTGAAGGCTGCCGATCTCGGAAAACAAAGTAGGCTGGTAGCCGGTCTGCGACGGAATACGGCCAAGCAAGGCTGACACTTCGGATCCCGCCAGAACAAAGCGGAAAACATTGTCAACGAAAAGCAATACGTCTTTCTTTTCCTCGTCCCGGAAATACTCCGACGTGGCAAGCGCCGAGAATGGAACACGGAAGCGCACGCCGGGCGATGCGTCCATTTGTCCGAAATACAACACCGTATTGGCAAGCGTGCCTGAATCTTTCATGTCAAGATAAATGTCGTTGCCTTCTCTGGTCCGCTCTCCTACCCCCGCAAACACCGAAATACCTTTGTGAACTTTGGCGATATTGCGGATCAGCTCCTGGATCAAAACGGTTTTTCCCGTACCGGCTCCGCCAAACAAACCGATTTTTCCGCCTTTCGGCAAAGGACAAAGAAGATCAACAGCCTTTAGGCCGGTTTCCAAGATTTCCACATTCCCTTTTTGTTCTACAAAGGTCGGAGAGTCTTTAAACACAGAACGGAACTGGTCGGTCTTTACCGGACCCATTTCGTCGGTAGCCTGCCCCAAAACGTTCAAAAGGCGGCCGGCTGACCCTTTCCCAACCGGAACCATGATAGGTTTTCCAGTATCGGTCGCCTCATCGCCTCTTTTTAAACCTTCAGTAGGGCCCATTGCCAGCGTCCTTACTACCCCTCCCCCAAGATACTGCTGGATCTCAAGAATCAGGTTTTTTTTCTGAACCTCTAGCGCGTTGCCCAGGGAAGGCATAGCTTCTTCCTGGAACTCAACATCAACCACCGGTCCGATTATTTGTATTATTTTAGCCATAGTATTTCTTTAGTGTTCGAAGCGCGAATGTCCGAATATTCGAAACTTAACATTTTTGAAAATTCGGCAATTTATTAATTTAAATTTGTTTAGAATATTTGGATATTCGGATTTCAAACAATTTATTCCAGCACTTCTTTAGCCGACGATATCTCGGTAACCTCGCGCGTTATCATCTCCTGCCTTGCTTTATTGTAATCCAGCATCAGTTCGCCAACGCGTTTTTTGGCGTTATCGGAAGCGTTTCTCATAGCTACCATCCTCGCGGAATGTTCGGACGCGTTGCTTTCAAGAATGCATTGGTAGATCAAATATTCGATCAGCTGGGGAATAATTTCGCGCCCAACCATACCCAAAGAAGGCTCGATGATCGGATCAGTTTCATGCTCATGTTTTTCCCCGGAAATTTCTTTAAAAATTTCCCGCAACGATTCGCGATCCAGGGGCAATAATTGCATAATCCGGGGCTTTTGGAAAAAGGTTGACTGGAAATCGGTCCAAACAATATAAACTTTTTGGAATTTTCTTTCGATAAAAGCCCGGATTATATAGTCGGAAATCGGTTTAACCTCTTCCAATTCTCCGTAGTCGCCTATGCCGAAAAAACTATTGTTGATCTTTTCTTTCTTTTTCTTAAAATTAGCCGTGGCTTTTTTTCCCACGGAAAAAACTTCCACTTCCCCCGTTTCCTTCATTTTTCTGATTTCTTTTTCCGCCAGACGCGCCACATTCTGATTGAATGATCCGCAGAATCCCCGGTCGGAAGCAATCACCACCGCGAGAATCTTTTTCACCTCGTCCTGGCGCAAAAAAATATCTTTCCGGGCTTTTAAAACAGGTTCAATATGTGAAAGCAATTGGTTTACTTTCTGGGCGAACGGCCGCGAATCCAAAGCGAATTTCTGCGATTTTTTCATTTTTAAAGCCGACAAGGTTTCTAACGCGCCCGTAAGTTTCCTGATGTTGGATACCGATTCGATTTTACGCCTGATCTCCTTAAGCTCCATAGGATTTTTTAACCCGTTTGATCACCTCTTCAAGCTCGCCTTCGGTCTTGGAATCCAATTGCTCCTTCTCGCGGATGACATCCAGAATGTCCAATGATGGCGCAACCAGCTCTTCAATAAGATCTTTCTTGAACTGCTGAATCTTTTCCAGCGGCAAATCATCCAGATACCCCTTGGTTCCCGCGAAAATCACCGCGATCTCTTTTTCAAAAGACAGCGGGGTTAGATCTTCCTGTTTTAAAAGCTCTCTCATGCGTTTTCCGCGCTCCAGCATCTGCCGGGTTTGCGGATCCAGTTCTTCGGTAAATTCAGAAAATCTTTCCAAATCCTGGAATTGCGCCAAATCCAGTTTGAGGGTTCCGGCGATCTTTTTCATCCCGGGTACCTGCGCTTTGGAACCTACGCGCGATACCGACCGTCCGATATCCAGCGAAGGCCTCTGGCCTTTGTAGAACAAAGCGGAATCCAGGAAAATCTGGCCATCGGTAATCGAAATAACATTGGTCGGAATGTAGCCGGAAATATCTCCGGCCTGGGTTTCAACGATCGGTAGCGCGGTCAAAGAACCGCCTCCCTGGGCCTTGGATAATTTTGCCGCCCTTTCCAGCAGCCTCGAATGCAAATAGAAAATATCTCCAGGATAGGCTTCGCGGCCCGGCGGGCGGCGCAAAACCAATGATATTTCCCGCCACGCCCAGGATTGCTTGGTAAGATCATCGTATACGATAACGGCGTCTTTTTTATTATCGCGGAAATACTCGCCGATAGCGCAACCAGCGTAAGGAGCCAGATAAAGAAAGCTGGCCGGATCGTCGGCGAACGCCGCCACGACGATCGTGTACTCCATCGCCCCTTTGTCTTCCAAAGTTTTAATCAGCCTTTTTAATTTCGATTTCTTCTGGCCGCAGGCAACATAAACGCAGACCGGGCGGTTCTTCTCTTCTTTCTGGTTTATGATCATATCCAAGGCAATGGCGGTTTTTCCGATACCGCGGTCGCCAAGAATCAATTCCCGCTGGCCTCTGCCGATCGGAATCAACCCGTCAATAGCCAGAATGCCGGTATGGAGCGGTTTATCCACTGGTTGTCTTTCGATAACCGACGGAGCAAGCCGTTCGACCGGATTATTGATCTTTGATTCAATTTTTCCCTTGCCGTCCAAAGGCCTCCCAAGCGGATCGACCACCCGGCCGATCAGGCCCTCGCCAACCGGAACGGACAGCGTTTTTTTGGTTCGTTTAACCACGTCGCCTTCTTTGATCGCGCTCCCTTTGCCCAAAACTATGATACCGGTTTCGTATTCTTCCAAATTCAAAGCCAATCCGAAAACCTGGCGCCCTTCAAATTCCACCAATTCAAAATTTTCGACATCCCTGAGGCCGTTCGCCTTCACCACGTTATCCCCGGATTCGATCACGGTTCCGATCTCGTCCATCTTAGGCTCGAATTCCTTTTCTTCTAATTGTCTTTTAAATTGTTCGATTTTATCCATAGTACTGCTTTGGGCTTGAAAGGAAGAATTCTTCCTTGATCGCCGATGAAATTAGATTTCCCCTAGCGAAACCATTTTTAATTGATTTAAATATTTTTTCACCGAAGCATCGATCAAACAATCCTCGGTTTGGGCGACAAATCCTCCAATAATGGAACCGTCGATCTTGAGTTCGATCCTCTTCTCCTGGCCCAAAAACGCTTTCAATCGCTGCTCCAGAAGCTCTTTGGTCCGGCTATCGGTTTCACGCGCCAGAACAAGCGTTATCTTCTCTTTCCGGGCCGCGTATTTGTCCGCTGACTCCAGAATTTTCGGCAGCAGATATTCCTTTTTTTTGCGCTTTAACTGCTCCCTTAAGCGAAGGATAATTTTCTTTTTTACGGGCTCCGGCTGGCCTTTGGTCATCATAGCCAGAACGCGGGCCCAAGTTGTGATGGCGGTTTTTGTTTTCATTTTTTTACGCCTGCTATCCCAGATCTTTAGCCAGCTTTTCAATGATTTTTTTGTCTTTTTCCCTGTTCATCTCTTCTTTCAGCACTTTTTCGGCCAGAATAAAAGCGAGATTTATCGCCTCCCTTCCTTGCTGTTCTTTGGCCGCTATTTTTTCCTGTTCTGCCGCGGCTTTAGCGGCCGCGATTATTCTTGTTTTTTCCTCATCGGCTCCGGCTAATATTGTTTTCGCCTTTTCCTGGGATCTTTTTTCGGCGATTACCATCACATCTCTGGCTTTTTGCTCGCCTTTTTCCTTGATTTCTTCGCCAAGCGCCCTGATCTTTTGCAGGGACGTTTCCGCTTCTTCGGACTTCTTTATCCCTTCTTCGATCTTGGCCCTCCTTTCTTCAAGCATGCCTAAAACCGGCTTATATAAAAACTTTTTTAAAACCAGGAGAAGAATGAAAAAATTCACGATCTCCGCCACTAATAAATTCCAATTGATGCCTAATCCTTCCATAGCTTTTTTTATAAGTATCCGCTATTTTGCCGCAAACACGCCGCTGCTATACGAACCTGATGATAAGAGCAATAACCAGCGCGTAAATGGCTATGGCTTCCGTAAACACGATCGCTAAGATCATATTTGTCTGGATTTTTGAAGCGGCTTCGGGATTCCTTCCCATTGCCTCCATCGCTCCCTTGCCGATCAAGCCTACGCCGATGCCGGGACCGACTGCCCCTGCTCCTATAGCGATCGCTGCTGCCAATTGTTTTATTGATTCCAATTCCATGTTTTTTCTTTTTTTATTTATTTTTTTACTTGTTCTATTCGAAACTTTTTTTGACCTTTTTTTTATTTATTTTTTTTATTTATTTTTTTATGTTTTTTATTTATGTTTCTGGCCGTTTTTCCTTATTTGGGCCGGCGATTGTTTTATCGTCCGCTTTATTTTTCTTTTCCAGCACCGGCAGGACAACGTACCGCATTTCCAATCCCGCTCCCAAAAAACCCATAACCACCCCCAATATCGTCAATAACGGCTTAGTAGCCAACAGCTTGTCCAGATACACCCCTAAAACCAGCAAACCCGCCATCGTCAGAGCGATCATTAACCCCAATTGCATTCCCATTCCCAGGATATAAGCCAGTTTTTGCCGATCCTCATCCATGTTCCATCTCAATGGTCGCTATCGAATAAAACACCACGGTGAGAGTGGCAAAAACCAGCGCCTGGATGAAAGTAACCAGCACTTCCAGCGCCAGAAACGGCAAAGGGAGCAGATAAGCGCATAAACTGGAGATAATAATCAGCAAAACCTCGCCGGCGAACAAATTTCCGAACAACCGCATCGACAGGGAAATAACTTTACTGAATTCTCCGACAAACTCCAATATCCCAACGAAAAACTGGATCGGATTCTTAAAATTGAAGAATTTCCCCAAATATTTGCCTATCCCAAGATGTTTTATCGAATAGTAATTGACCGAAACGATCGAAATGACCGCCAAAGCGATCGTAAAGTTCAAATCCGAACTCGGAGACCGCAACATCGGAAAAACCCCCACTCCGGGTACCAGTTCTATCAGATTTACCGACCAGATCAGCAAAAAAAGCGTCGCGGCCAGCGGAAATATCTCTTGGGTTTTTTCACGCGAACCGGTAATGGAATCAGTAAAACCCATCAAACTCTCGATAATGAACTCAAAAAAGTTCTGGGTTCTGGTCGGAACCAGCCGGGGCTCCCGGAAAATAAAAACCATACTGGCAATAAGCATGGCGGTGATGGTCAGAGTCCAAAAGAAGGTATTGGTAATGACCAACCCTCCGATTTGAGAAATCTTCATAGCGGCAACGGCTATTTCTTCCATCGAATTTATATTTTTCTATCGGTATTTCGCCTCCCGGGGTACGACCCCCGGGCGGCGACCAGAGGATGTTTCCTCTGGACTCCTCATTAATTTGTTCCAAGGGCTTGTCCCGGGGTCTACAAATTAATAAAAATCATCCATTCAAAAAAAGCAACACCCAATACGGGTTCAAGAAAAATTTACCTCTTTTTGTTTTTTTTGTCAACTTGGGAATAAAACCGCTTTTGTAACAAAAAGCAGGAAGGCTGGTTCCTTCCTGGTTTAGAACAATTTTATGCTCCAATCCGTCCAATACTCGAACAGGAGGAGGAGGAATATTAACAGAACGATCTCTGTCAATATTCCTCTTATGTCAATCCAAAACTCTTCCTTAGTCATTGCTCTTCTCCTATAATAAACCGCTCTTACAACGATTTGCGCTTTAACCGCTTTTTTTCGGGCAAAGCGCAGACCGCTGTAACCGGGCATAATTGTTAATTTTCTAGCTTAATTATAGCATAAATTTAATAATTTGTCAATCAAATTTTGAGTAACAAAAAAGAAGCGTTTATCCCTCTCGCCGCGGACTATCCGCTGGTAAGAGTGATAATATACGCTCCCCTGCTCCCCGGAGTGTTCTCGCCGGTCCAGATGAACCAGTCGGTCTCCGGGTCTGTTGATGTGGCGCTGACCGCCGCGATCGCCGGTTTGCTCCCGGTCATTACCAGGACCAGCGCGTAGCAACGGTCACCGTAGTCGTCCCGGGTAACCATATACCCGGCGCCAATCTTATGGCGCGATTTCTCTGGGTTGTTCCAGAAAGCGGACTGAATCGCGTCCATCGCTTTTGCCACCCCGGTACCGGCCTGGCTGCTATCCAAAGCGGCCAGAAATTCGCTAAACTCCGTTCCGGTTGCCGCCCGCATATCCCCTTTGGTGTACCGATGGGCATCATCATCCGGGTCTCGATTGTTCAAAAGCTTTAAGACCTGGATCTCGGAGTACGATTTCACGTCGTCCGAGACATTGATTGGCCCGGGAACAACCACTTCCCTCTCAACTACCCTTACCTTTTCCTCCTTGGTTTCATTCGGAGGAATTACTTTCTCGGCGATTTTACTCGCCGTGTCTTCTACCGGCTGCTGCATTCGTGGCAGCACCACGGCCGCGAGGATCAGCAGGACGATTACGCCTGCTATAATCTTCGCGACTCTTTTCTGCTCGATGCTTAATCCTTCCAACATAACAATCCACCTATTTTTTATTTATAATTTTTAATGCCCAGAAAGCGGAATTGCTTCTGTAATCTTTTATAATTATACACTATTTAACCTCTTTTGTCAAGCAAAAAGAGGCCTGCCGCCTCTTTGTAATTATCCGTTAAAACAGCCTGGTTTTCCTTAAAATTCCTAGCAAGTAAGGTGGAACAAGCCGACTACCCGCTTTCCTTCCGCCGCGTTCTCGTTAAAGACCGAAGCGGCTTTCCCGGTTTTATCGATAACCAAGTTCAACCCTTTATCGATGATCGCTTTGGTCGCTTCCCTGGAGACATTAACGACGCCATCGGCGCCCGTACCGACAACGATGATCTCCGGATTCTTGCTGATCGCCAGCTCGACATCGCCGACACCCACGCTATGGGATTCAGCCCTAAGCCAATTTTCCACTTCCCCGTCCCAAAAAACCGCGATATCCTGCGAATACTCCTTGCCGTTAATGGCCATAAGGCCGAATTCGTAACGATTGACCATGTTTTGTTTTTTCTTAACGGTTGTTAAATCGAATTTATATTTTTCTATCGGTATTTCGCCTCCCGGGGTACGAACCCCCGGGCGGCGACCAGAGGATGTTTCCTCTGGACTCTTCATTAATTTGTTCCAAGGGCTTGTCCCGGGGTCTACAAATTAATTAAATTTCGGGCTTTTGGCTGGACCACTTTCCGCAGCGGTCGCCCCACCGGGCCGCGATCTTATTGTCGATCCGCGCTTCGATCACTTCGCAGTTGTTCGGGCAGCCGCCGCAATTGAAAGCCGTGCACCGGATATCGCGTTCGGTAATGTCAAAGCCCAAAAACCTGGTATGTTCGGGCGGATTATCGCGCACCAGCAATGCCGACCCCACGGCTCCCATTACGGTATTGTAGGGCGGAATGATCACCTCTTCCTGCAGCGCGTCCTCGAACGCTTTTTTAATGCCGGGATTTTCGGAAACTCCGCCTTGGAAAACGATCTTTGATTTGATATTTTTACCTTTAGCCACGCTGGAAAGGAAATTGCGGACCAACCCGTGGCAGAGACCGGCGATGATATCCTCGGTCTTATGGCCGATCTGCTGCTTATGGATCATGTCTGATTCGCAAAATACCGTGCACCGGGCTCCAAGCTGGGTTGGTTTTTTTGATTTTAAAGCAAGCGGACCGAATTGTTCGATGGGAATTTTTAAACGGTTGGCCTGGGCGTCCAAAAACGCGCCGGTTCCGGCCGAACAGATAAGGTTCATGGCGAAATCCACGCTGGCCCCGTCTTCCAGGATAATGATCTTGGAATCCTGGCCGCCGATCTCTAAGATCGTGCGCAACCCGGGCACAAAATGGGAAGCTCCCCGGGCGTGCGCCGTAATCTCGTTTTTCATAAGATCCGCGCCGGTAATCGCGCCAACCAAGTAGCGCGCCGAACCGGTTGCTCCAACTCCGGCAACCTCAACCTCTATCTTTTTTTCCTTAAGGCTTTGCTTAAGCATCGTAAGCCCGGCCTGGACGGCCTTGATCGGATTTCCTTCCGTCCGGATATAAAGAGAGTAAACCACTTCGCCGGCTTCGTTTATCAATACGAAGTTAGTGGAAATTGACCCGACATCGATTCCTAAATAGCATTTCATATGATTTTTTCGTTAAGGGGTTTAAGGTTTTCTTGCCGCTTAAGATTTTTTTGTTTTTTAAAATGGTAATTCTTAACCACGTCGGCAAAAGCCTCCAGGCGCGTATTGATTCCGGCCTCGGCTACTTGCTCGTCAAGCGACAAAGAAAGAAAGGGAATGTTATTCTCCTGCCTGATCTTTTCCAAGATCGGACGCACGGTAACCTCGGGCATGCAACCGAAAGGCAAGATCTGGATCACGCCGTCAAAATCCTCTTTGACGAAATCTAGCATTTCGCTGATTGCGTCGCGGCCGTGTCCGCCTACCGTAGATTTGAGATAATGATTGATCCGCCGCTGGATCGCCCAGTCTATCCAGGGAAACAGCAATTTTTTCATATGATAGCTTACATTCATCTGCCGGTGGATCTCAATACCGTCCAGCCCGAGCTTTGCTTCCAAATCGAAATTGATGGACGGATCGGTCACCGTGTAGATCTCTCCCATCATCCCGACTTTGAACACTTCTTTATTTTTATCTATTTCCACCTTGTTAAGTAGTGATAAAATCTCTTTTTTCGCTTTGAGAAGATCTTTAAGGTTTGCTGTTTTTTCTATCGCTGCCAGGCCCTCGCGCACGATTTTTTCCGTACCTCCTTTTTTTATCTCCCGCGGCCGCAGTTTTTGGGCGATCTTTTCTATCTTTTCAATGAGGAAAAGTTTTTCGAAGAAAACATAAAAGGCCGCGGCAATCTGCTTATCGCTAGCATCGCTGTTTTCTTTGATCATTCTATAGATATCGCGGGGCGTCGCGCGAAAATCGACAAATTTCACTTCATATCCGCCGTCTTTCAGAACTTTTTCCTGGATCAATCCGTAATATTTCTGGCGGCAGGAACCGCCGACGTTCTGCATGCTTAAAATGGTATTGACTCCTTGCTTGATGACGGCAAGATAGCCGCCAAGCGTAACCTTCATTGGAAAACAAAAAAGCTCCGGCGCTATTTTAGCCCCTTCCGAAACGATTGACGGATTGGTTTTTGGCGGCAGGATGACTTTCATGCCAAGCTGTTCGAACAGCCCCTTAAAAGCAATCGTATAATTCCCCCATCGCGCAAATGTTACTACCGGTTTTTCTTTGATGGCCATAATTAAACTTATCGTTGGTATATTTTCTTTATCCTCCGCGTACCGGCAAAACGCCGAAATACCGCTTAATTTACGGTTTTACCATATCAAAAAATTTCTTACAAGACAACCAAAGGACTCCGCTGCCGGAGCCTGATTTGCGTATAACTAATCGATTTACCCTGCTTCTGCCGCCTAAGAAGCGTACGTGACGAATGAATGCCCTCAACAGGAATCGAATGGTTCCCTGACTCACCATTTCTTTGGCATTATGGTTTTCGCTTGTTATTGGCCGCACCAAACCATTGGTAATTTATGGTGCCCTCGACAGGAATCGAACCTGTAGTCGCAAGGTCCGCAACCTCGCATTTTATCCATTAAACTACGAGGGCCAAAACGTTTACACGATACCACGAAACATTACCCAAAGCAACCGCGACAGAGTTACGTTTTTTATTGAAACGCGTTTTTGTTTGTTTAATTGCCGGCAAGCATGGATGGCGTTTCCCGATACGGCTCTTTGTAAAACAGAAACAGAACCATCATTGCAAAATTACTCAGAATAACCACTAGATAAACCACCGATTCACCGGCGGCCGCTATTTTTAGGTTTTCGGGAATGGAAAAGAATAATATAACGGTAACAAGCCCCCTCGGGCCCATCATCAACTCATGGACAAAATTATTCTTTAGCAGATAATAGAGGGCGAATTGCCTGGCAACCATAATCACGGCAAAAACCAGCGCTCCCAGCCAAAAAGCGCGCCCTTCAATGCCCGACAGGCTCAATGTGTAGCCAAACAAAGTGAAGAAAAAAGTCCTGATTAAAAAAGAAAGTTCGACAACTATTGTTTTCAGCTGGTCGGTTGTTTGGTCAAGTTTTGGCATATTGAGAAACCATTTCAGGTGTTTTAAAGCGCCGATGTTTCTTAGCACCAACCCGAAAACCAGCACCAACAGCAACGCCGGCAAATGGACGATTTTTGCCGCCGAATAAGCCGCCAGCAATGCCGCCAAAATCGGTATCAGTTTCAAGTTTGAATTTACATAATGCATCGCCAGCAACATAACCAAGATAAATAAAAAAACGAGCAGTAGTATTGCAGAAAAATCTTCTACCAGCCTAAAAATCGTACCGGGTAAATCTAGGCCCGCCAGCACGAAATAATTAAAAGCCAGGATTCCAAGAATATCGGAAAAAGTCGATTCATAAACGACGAATTCCCTTTTTGAAACAGGAAGATTGATCGAAGCGGGAATGGCAATGGCACTGCTGATCACCGACAAAGGTATCGCGTAAGCGATCGCCGACGCGATGTTTATGCCGTAACCGAAAACAAAAATTGCCGAGATTGCCGCGGCCGTAACCACAAGCGCGGCGAAGGAAACGTTAAACGCTTTTCGAATCGTGCCGATTTTTTTCTTGGCCAAGCCCAAATCAAGCGACGCTTCCAAAACGATGAAAACCAATCCCAAGGTACCCGTAAACCCCAACATCCAACCAATACTCTCCTTGCCGCCGGGAAACAAGTTCTCCATAAACGGCTTCAATCCCGCGCCCATCGCCATTAACAGCAAAACCGAGGGAATTTTGGTCTTTCCCGATATCCAATTAAAAACATAAGAAACGAGCACGATCAAACTTAATCCCGATAATGCCAGATAAGTATCCATGTGTTGCCTAAAAACAATAAATCGCCGATAAAAACGGCAAAACTTACCTGATTATATCATTTTTTTAGCGGAAAAAGAAAAATATTGGTCAGCAACCCCGATCTTAACGTAAGAAAAATGATATAATAAGCAATAAAAAGAATACAAAAAAACAATATGGACAACAACTCTCCTGTTCCCGTTAAAACCAAGATCGCGGCGTGGCTGCTGATCGGCCTGGGTGTTTGTATAACTGCCGCGTTTATTTATTCTCTTTTTAGCATCCCGCCGGGGCAGGAATTGAAAGCCGAAGCCCTGCCTCTGGTTTACGGTCTGGCGTCTATCGCCTTAATCATTGCCGTCTTTTCCTTTTTGGCCGGCTTGCCTTTTTTTGCCCGGCAAAAGATCCGGCTCTTAAAACAATCCTTGCTGGTTTTTTTGGCGGCCTACGCTACGATTTTTGCTTTATTAAAAGGCTTGGTCGCCTTATTCCAATCATTTTTTTACGACTTGGGCTGTCCTGATTTATTTTACAATGAAGCGGCCCAAAACGCTCCAACCTGCCTGGCCAACGCCGAACTGATCACTTTCAATTTAGACTTCCTTTTTATTTCCACGACCGGCGCCATTATTATCGGCGGTTTAGCCTTTATTCTGATAATGGCCGGCCGGAAAATATTAAAGCTTAACAATAATTGGCGGAAAACGGCTATTGCATTGATGGCTATCAACATATTGACAATGGGCAATACTATTTTGCTTCCCCTTGCCACAATAGATAACTTTCTCGGAGAATCGATGGTTTTCTCGGTTGCTATAAACTTACTAAGCCTGGGATTTTCTCTAGCGGTCATCCTTCTTTTGCTTCTCGATAAAAAGCATTTTTCAACCAGAACAAAGGACTAACAATTATTTATTGCCAGCAAAAACTCCGCAAGCGCGGGGTTTTTGCATAAAAAAAACGGCGCTTGTTCGCCGTTATGGTTTTCTCGCGTAAAAATGCACGATCGTTTCTCCGAATATTTTTTCCGGATACGCCCGCAGAATCACCAATTCCAAACCCGAATCTTCCAGCATTCCTATCATCTCAGGTACCTTATAATATGCGTAATAACGCGAACCGCCGCCAAAAGACCTGGGCCGCTCTTCCAAGCCCTCGCCTTCCCCTATCTTAAAATTAAAGGAAAAAATCCCATCGCCACCAAGGGCCTTTTCAATCTCTAAAAGAACTTCGGCAAAATCAGTCTTGGGCACGTGATACACGCAGCCGTTCGCCCAAACGCCCGAAATTCTTCCGCTTTTTACGCCTAGCCGCCGCATGTCCATTTGGACGAATGAAACATTTTCATGCTTCTCCTTGGCAACGCCCAGCATTCCGCGCGAATAGTCAGCTCCGATTGCGCTTATTTTCTTTGAACTCAAATAGGCCGCATCTTTGCCGTTTCCGCATCCTAAATCAAGCACTATCAAACCGGGCAGCATTCCGATAAAATAATCGAGGAGCCCATGCTCGAATTCGCCGACCGATCCGGCCAAAGTCCGGTCGACGCTGGCGGAATAACCTTGCGCGATCAAATCGTAGGTTTTTTTCGTTTCTAATATTTCCGCTCTAACCATTAAACCACCTTTTTAAATAGCCAGGCCAAAGCTACAATAAACCCGGTAAAAAAGCAACCACTTATAAAAAGCAACTGCTTATAAAAATTGCTTTAAATATTAAACCCAAAATAAAACTCCCGGCATCAGCCAGGAGCATAAATAAATCGACTTAACTTTTTTAAAAATTTTTTCCGCCGCCTCTGCCGCCGCTATGGCCGCCGCTAAATCCGGAAGAAAAACTACCTCCGCCGCCTCTGCCGCCACTATGGCCGCCGCTAAATGGCGATGACGACGATTCTCTGCGTCTTCGCTCCGCCCTGGCTTCCTCGTCGGCTTTTCTTTTCTTTTCCGCGGCTTCTTCCTCTATCCGCCGAACATGCGCGCGGTAGGCGCGATCAGCGTCATCGTTGTGGCTGTTGATCGAGTTCATCAGCAGATACACTTGCATCCAGTCCGTCGAATCGCTGCCGGAATACTGGCGGGCCTGTTCGATTTGTGAACGTGCCGTTTCGATTTCGGCTCGGGCGCTGCGCGAGGCTCCGTATGTTCTTTCTTTCTCATCAAGCTCCGCCATAATTTTATCGATACCGGCCAGCATTTTCGGACCCTCGATCCGAGCCCGTTGAGCCAATTCCTTGTCAGACCTGGCTTCAGATACGGATTGGGCGACATCTCCGGATATGACCTTCAAGGATTCGTTTAATTGAATCCAGTCAATGCTCTTGTCGCCCTTGCCGGATACCTCGGCCTGCCTTTTGAAAAACGCCTCTTTGACCAGGCCTAATTTGCCTCTTAGCTCATCGCCCACATCCGGATGGTTGGCCTCTTTTTCGGCTGCCTCGATCCGCTCGGGCAAATGCTCCAAGGCGCTTTTGGCCTCGGCTTTTGACCGTTCAGCCAGTTCTGATTGCTCAATCAAACGATCGCAAGCCTGGATATGGCCGGTTAACCGGCGGATCAGGGCGCCAATGGCGTTTCTGGCCTCTTCCGGTTTTTGGTTTTCCTTGGCGTCTCCCTCGGCAACATCGATTTCCAGTTTCAGAGAATTTAGCAAAGGAACATCGATCTCCTCGAACGGCTTGACCAGGGACCCCCAAACTGATTGCGGATGGTTGTTCCTTAAACTATTCAAGGCTGTTTGGGCCGGAACGATCGACGCTTCCAGCTTTGCCAGTAGATCTCTCAATCTCGCTGCCATCTCAACGCTTTCTCTATGGTAATCGGCCGCGGCTTGGGCTTTTCTTTCGGCCTCTCTTTTTGCCTCAGCCCTTGATGACAATATCGATTTTCCGATTAACAGTAAAAGTATGCCACCGACGACGACTACTACTACATAGACTATCGTTGACCCGCCACTGCTGTCATTTGACGGCGAGCTGGCCGTTGGTTGGTATGGTTGCGAACTGTGGTCTGCCGCCGGAACCGCTGCCGCTGAAGCTGCGGGCCAGTTTGTCGGCATGCTATCCATTACCGCTTCAACGCCGGCATCAAGCCCGCTCGCCCATTCTTGGCTTTTAAAATACGGGATCATTTCGCCGGCGATCGATTCTTCGTCAAAATAACCATCAACTCCGTCACCCGGCTGGATCCAAACGCCCCGGTCGGCCGTATCCAAGGAAAGCAGGATAAGCACTCCGTTGTTAACGTCGCGCCGCCCCACTCCCCATTCATTGAACAAGCCCTTGGCGTAATTGCCCAAAGATTGTCCCTGAAGATCTTGGGTCGTAACAACCGCAATCTCATTGGTGGTCTTTTGTTGATAATCGATCAACCTGTTATTCAAATCCGTAAATTCCGGCGCGGACAGCTTTCCCGCCTTGTCGTACAAAAATTGACCGCTAATTGCTGGGGGGTAACTGACAGCCGATACAGCGCTTGCCACGATAAAAAAAACAGCAAGCACGCTTAAGACCGGATTCCATCCGATTTTGCTTTTCATCTCTTTCACCTTTTAAGTTTTAGATGAGCTGGTTTTCGTCGTAATAATACAATACTTAAAATATTTTGTCAACAGACAAATTCGCCTGGCATACCTATGCCAATTTAACAGAGACCGGGACTCTGTAAGCTTTTTTTGCTTAAAATTAGCCAAAATCTGATTTTTAAAAAGTGTTGGCGCTTTAGACAAATTAGCGGATATGCTTGACTAAGTATCCTAATTATTTTATTATTTTAAGATTGGACGAGCCTTGGCACACTCGCCCGCAGACGATCATTTACAAGGAGGTATTTGATGAAACCAACGGCATTCAAAACGGAAACGGTTTTAAGCTTGGCAACCGGCTTATCTTTCGTCCCGCAGGAAGACGTGATCGCGCTGGTGAACTTCATGCACAATCAAACAGTCCACTATACGCGCCTGGCAGAAGCCATCGAGTTATGCAAAACAAGGATCGGCAACGAATATTCGGTCCTAAAAAACGGAGATGATATCAGGCTCCAGATAAATGAAATGAAAGGCATTTTCCAGCCGAAAAGCTCAGAGGATATGGCATTGATATTCCAACGCCACTGGCTCGCGGCAATGAAAAGACTGCTTGGGGAAACAATTAAACTCTTTCCTCTTCCCTACAAGAAGCTTGATTTGGCCTGCCCTAAGATTTAAAAAAGCTAAACAATAAAGAACAGGAATACGGGAAAGAATTTTTTTAAAAGCTTGATTTAATTATTTTTTTGTGTCATTTAGCGATCAGTAAAAGCCCTTTGAAAAAGGAGGTATGAAGAATGGTTGAAATCAAAACCGGAACAATGAGGCTTAAGACAAACGGCATTCTTGATCTTTTAAACCATTTAAAAGAAAATTTCTCTTCCCGCCTTGCCAAGCCCGTAAAAATTAAATATTCCGGCGAGATCAGCGGCCCTATGGCTCCCTGGCCTTATTACTCGCTGGTGATTCCGCAAAAGAAACATATCGGTCCGTTCGAATTCGGGAAAGATGACCGGATTCTGATGGCCATATTCCCGTCGATATACGGACTAGCCCGCGGCAGAAGCGAAATGTTCTGCAGTATATTTTGCGAAAAACTGGAAACCATAGCGATAGAGGAACTCCATGAGTTTGGCGAGCTTTTCGACATCAACCTGATTTACATAACTGAAATCTTTGATTGACGACAAGCATACAAATCATTGATGATCCCGCGCAACCTGCGGGATTTTTTCTTGCAAATTTTTCGGCAATAGATTAGCTTCAAACCAAGCTTGCGAAAAAACCGCAAGACGCACTTTAAAAAAGGAGGTATGAATTGTGTATAAAGGAAGAAAAGTTGACGCACGGGAGAACTTGATCTTTCCGTTGGACGGAATGGACGCATTTAACGCCACGCGCCATATTGAAATGCTAAAAAACTATGTCGGTTATTTTAAAATCGGCTTGGGGCTCAATTCGAAAATGGGCGTTCCGCAAGCGGTCGATATGGTTCATAGGTTCGGCGGCAAAGCGTTTGTCGATCAAAAGATTAAAGACATCCCCAACACCCTGGCCGATGCAACAAAAGGATTGGCGGATCTGGGTGTGGCAATGTTAAACGTGCACGCTTCGGCGGAAATAGACGGAATGATGGCGGTCGCGGAAAATAAAGGCTCAACCCTGGCATACGCTGTTACCGTCCTCACCTCTATGGACGAAGAAGAAGCATATCTGGCATACGGCATGCCGGTAAAAGCCAAGGTTTTGCAGTTCGCCCGCAATGCCGTTTTGGCCGGAATGGACGGAATCATCTGCTCAGCCGAAGAACTGCCAATGCTGGCCAAGCACAAAGAGTTGATCCGCCTGCGAAGAATAGTTCCGGGCATCAGGCCAAAATGGGCTCCCCCCGACGACCAAAGCCGTTTCATGACGCCGACCGAAGCCATTAAAGCCGGCGGACCAGAAGTTAAACTGGTAATCGGACGGCCAATATCCAAACCGCCTATAGACATCGGAACGCCGGTCGACGCGGTAAAACTGATCTTGGAAGAAATTACCGGAGCGCTGGAAGCGTGCGATAAATCGCGGGAGCGGATATTGTGAGAATAACGGCGAAAGAAATATATTCGCGCCGCCGCGATTTCTTAGATATCGCGCGGGCCAGACAGGCTTTTTACGAACAAACATCGGAAGACGGATGGCTGGTTGGATACGCCGGAAAGTACAAAGATAAAGAAGGAAAACACCTCCAATATGTCGGACAAGTTTACCTGAACTTCGCGATTTTGGAGGAATGGCCGTCCGACGACCTTGGCTTTATCGCCGGGAAACTGGCCAGAAAAATAAAAAAAGTTTTCCTGCCTTTAAAAAAGCTCCCTTCGAATGTCGTACTTTGCGGAGCACCGGTCGGAGGCTTTTGCCTGTCAACCATGCTTGGCCAAAAACTAGGCTGCCGGACGATCAAAGCCGAAAAGAAAGTTCTGGCCGTAGGCACCAAAGGCGGCCGGGATGAAACCCAGTTAATCTTGGACCGGCACGAAGTGCACCAAGGAGATTTGGTAATCATTATCGAAGACGTCTGTAATAATTTCAGCACGACGCAGCAACTGATCGAGCTGATCGAAAGTTACGGCGCCGATGTGATTGCCATCGCCTGCTTCCTGAACCGCTCGCCAACGGTTGACAGCCTGTATGTTTTCGACAACGGCCAACGCGAATTGCAAGTCATTTCTCTGGTAAGAAAAAAGATTGAGGAATTCCGCCAGGACGATCTTAAGGTCGCCGGCCTGATCGCCGCCGGAAAGATCATGTGGAAACCGAAACGAACAGAGCAATGGGCCAAATTGATGGCCGCAATGCATCATTCTTAAGAAATAAGCATGTCCTGCGCTCTCCGCAGGGCTTTTATTAATTTCTTTGTCTGTAAACCGGGCATTCTTGACTTGGAAGTTTTTGTAACCTATCGTTAGAAATTAATCACAAATTCAGAACTTTAAAAAGGAGGATTGGCTTTATGGAAACGGCATGTCGGCAAACCGTCGTGAATGGAATGGGCGATACGATCTCTTTGGCCGTAAAAACCACGGCTCTGGTTATGGCAATAACTGTTTTTATCAGCGTGATATTTAATATCCCGCTATACCTGATGCGTTTTGTTATATTGGCTCCGTTTGGTTTAACCGCGCTTGGTTTTTTAGACACCCTGCTCTTCTCTTACCTGGGAGCGAACATTTTTTTTCTTCTGGCCTTACGGATTTATCTTTCCGGCTGTGAACAGTTGGTTTGGAAATACTTTCCGGTAGGTTTGATGTGATACGATAACCCTACGATGACCCTATTCTAGGGTTTTTTCTTTATGGAAATTTGGTTCAGTTATAATGCTTACACTATTTTAGTTGACAATCAGTAAAATTGATATATAATATTTAAAGTTCGCTTGGAGAACAAGATAATGATAGAAATCGAGGATAAAATAAGCCAAACTTTGGCGCAAAGAATCGCAACGATATTAAGAGAAAATTTAACGGCCGGCTTTGAGATAATACCCAGCGACAGCACAAATAGCGTTGGAATTATTTACGCAGCGGGCCAGGGCTTAAAGGTATTTAGAGCTGCTCTTAAGAAAGCTGAACGTTATTACTTCGGGACGATCTTTACCGAGCCAATCGGCTTAGGCCAATCGCCAATATACGCACATACGAAAGAAGCCGATTCAACCCATTGGATCTTCACGGTTTTCGGAAGAAATAATATCGAAACCGCGAAAGGCCTGGCAAAGATTTTAGCCGAAGAATTTCCGGGAATATCGGTAAAGATCATTCTCTCGTCGGAGAAGCCGGAAAAACAAGAAAACTTAACCGACTGGAGCATTTGAAACCTCTTTTTTGAGAGGTTTTTATTTGCATTAACCCGTCGTGTGCTAAAATTACTGAATATGAGCCTTCTCAACACCCGGTCTAAATATCTGCAGATCGCGTTCAACCGTTCCCTGGCTGAAGTCCAGGAAATGGTCTCGCTCCTGCCGCCAACGCCAAAGATCATCATCGAGGCGGGAACTTCTTTGATCAAGCGCTATGGCCAAAAGGCGGTCTCCGATTTGAACTATTGGTGGGCTGAAAAGATCGGCCAACCCGCATACATTGTCGCGGATCTCAAAACCATGGACCGGGGATCGGCTGAAGTAAAGAGCGCCGCCCGGGCCGGCGCATCCGCCGCCACTTGCCTTGGCTTGGCGCCCGTTGAAACAATCGATGAATTCATCAAGAATTGCGAAACGCACGGCATTGATTCGATGGTCGATATGATGAATGTTCCCTTTCCCTTTGAAGTATTGCAAAAATTAAAAAATTTGCCCGATATCGTCGTCCTCCACCGGGGCGCGGATGAACACATTTTAAACCGGGAAAAACAAATCCCCCTCAACCAGATCACGCGGATAAAAGGCGCCTATGGAAAAATTTTAATATCGATCGCGGGCGGGGAAACAACCCGGGAAGTGGTAAGCGATTTTTTCAATGGCGCCGACATTGCTGTCGTCTGGCGGTCTTTTTACGAAAAGCCGAAAGATACGTCAACCCTGGCCCAGGATTTTTTGAAATTAATAAAGTAAACAAACGGCAGAGACCCGGTCTCTGCGATCCGCTGGCTTATGATGCTGGAAAAAGGAAAAAGATATTTGCAAATCGCTCTAAACGGCACTATTGAAGATGCGCGCCTGGTTGCCGCTTCTTTGCCGCGCTCCAAAAATATTCTGCTCGAAGCCGGAACGCCTTTGATAAAAGAATACGGCATCCAGGCAATCGCTGCCATTCGGCAACTGGATCCAAATGCCTATATTGTGGCCGACATAAAATGCGCCGACCTCGCTGACCGCGAAATCGGGCTGGTTTGCGATATCCAGCCTGCGCCCATACCAGTCTTGCCTAAACCTTTGCTTACGCAAAAAATCACTTTTCTGGACCTGATAAAAATGACCGCTGACCAGATTAACGCAATACAGGAAACCAACCAGGCCAATCTATCTTTTCCAGCAATAGCCAGCGACGCCAATGCCGCCACGGTTTTAGGCGTGGCCCCGGTTGAAACGATAAATTTATTTATTGAAGAATGTAAAAAAAGACGGATCGATTCAATGGTCGACATGATGAATGTTCCAAATCCGCTGTCAATCCTTAAAAAGCTGGATTGCCCTCCCGACGCCGTGATCCTCCATCGAGGCGTGGATGAAACCGAATTTTCGCGCGAAAAACAGATCCCCTATTACCAGATCAAACAGATCAAAGGCAACTACGACATCTTGGTTGCCGTTGCCGGAGGCGATACTATCCGTGAAATCCAGCGCGCGTTTTTCAACGACGCCGATATCGTGGTCGTCTGGAAAAATTTTTACCAAGCCACGGAAGACACCGCGCGCCTAGCCCAGGATTTTTTAAAAGAAATATGATTATCGAGAATTTATAAAAAAATATCAACAAAACAACGGAAACGGTTTTTCAGAGCACAAAAATAACAAACATATTAATACGGCTAATTGTCGCTTTTTTTGGCCAATTTATAAAGAAAAAACCGCCTTGTGATCTACGCGGTTTTTCCTTGGAATTTTACAACACTACTTCCCGTTCGTTTTCCTTGCTAATTCTTTGAAGCCTTCCAACACTTCCACGGGAAGGGCGAAAACTACGGTCTTTGAAGGATCGGGATTGATTTTTTCAATCGTTTGCAAAGTGCGCATCGACAATCCCCCGGGTGTGGCCGCCAAAACTCCCGCGGCCTGGGCCAGGCGCTCCGCCGCCTGCGACTCGCCCTCGGCACGGATGATAATCGCCCTTCTTTCCCTTTCGGATTCGGCCTGTTTGGCCATCACGCGTTTCATATCGGCGGGTAATTCGATATCTTGGATCTTGATATCAGTAACATTAATCCCCCAGTTATTGGTGGCGATATCGACGATCTTTTTAATCTCCTCGGAAATTTTCTCCCGTTCCGAAAGCAGCGGGTCGAGCTCAATCCCTCCGATCACATCCCGTAATGCCGCCTGGGCGTATTGCGATACCGCCAGCGTATAATCCTGGATGTTCAGAATTGCCCGCTCCGCCGACTCCACTTGGAAATAAACTACGGCATTGATGCCTACCGGAACATTATCTTTGGTGATCACCTCCTGTTGGGGAATATCGGTAGTCGTAATGCGAAGATCCACCTTGATCATCCGCTGGATGCCGATCAAGATCCAGGTCAGACCGGGCTGTTTAGTGCCCGTGTATTTTCCCAAAGTAAGAACAACGCCCCGTTCATACTGGTCTATGACCCGTAAACCGATAACAATAACAGTAAACGCTTCAAAAATGAGCGCGGCCAAAACGCCGGCTACGCCAAAACCTACAAATGACCCTGCCAGAATTGCCAAAAAAAAGATGACCAGGCTGATCAAGCTGGCTAGCGGATTTGCTTCTGGTGTTGTGTATGTTGGCATATGATTAATCAAAGGTTTGTTTTGGCAAACCTGAAAATTTTTTTATTGTTTTTTACAAAAACCTTTCCTACTATTATCATATATCAATACAATCGTATTTTACCAGCCATGCCGTCGAAATTATCACAAGAAATCAAAAGCATCCCGAAGATCGGACCGGCCTATCAAGCGCGCTTGAAACACCTCGGCATCGAGACGGTCAAGGACCTGCTTTATCATTTCCCCGCGCGATATGAGGATTTTTCGGTTCAAATACCTATTGCCGACCTCAAGGTGGACGAAACTGCTTGCGTCCAAGGAATTGTTGAAAGCGTAAAGATGGTTCGCGTCTGGAAACGCCATCTCACCATTACCGAGATCGTGATAAGCGATTCGACCGGAAAAATTAAGGCTTTATGGTTCAACCAACCTTATCTGGCCGGAACATTTAAAAAAGGCTTGGCTGTCTGCCTGGCCGGCAAACTGGTGGAGAAAAAAAGCAGCCGCTATCTTTCAAATCCGATGTATGAAAAAGTTAACGACGGGCCGGATTCCGAAATCGACCTTACTCACACGGGACGCCTGGTACCGATCTATCCGCAAACCGCAGGCTTATCGAGCCGCTGGCTAAGATACGTAATCAAACCGCTGCTAGCCGGATACTCCGGCCTTCGCGACCCGCTGCCGGATGCCACCGTATCGGCTTATGAATTCATGCCTTGGGGCGAAGCAATCCGGCAGATTCATTTTCCCGAAAGCCTAAACACAGTTAAGGCGGCGCGGAAACGCTTTGCTTTTGAAGAACTTTTTTTTATCCAGCTTTCGGTCCTGCAGGAACGCATCCGGCTCAACAACGAACAGGCCGAAGCGATCACAATGGACTTGCCCCTGATCCAGGATTTCACCAAAACCCTCCCTTTTTCGCTCACGGAAGCCCAGCGCATATCGTCTTATCGTATCTTAAAAGACATGGAAAAAAACCGGCCGATGAACCGTTTGCTCCAGGGAGACGTCGGGTCGGGAAAAACCATTGTAGCCATGATGGCTGCCCTCAACGCCGCTAAAACGGGATATCAAACCGCTTTTATGGCGCCGACGGAAATTCTCGCTACCCAGCATTACGAAAATTTCATTAAGCTCTTAAAACCTTTCGGCATCGAAATCGGGATCCTTTGTTCCAAGCATACCGCGGTATCTTCTTTTGGCCAGGTTTCCAAATCAACGGTTTTGGAGCTTGCCAAAATCGGAAAGATCGGGATTCTGATCGGAACAAACGCGCTGATCCAAAAGGGCGTGGCGTTTAAAAAACTGGCTTTCGTAATCCTGGACGAACAGCATCGTTTCGGAGTTGAGCAACGGGCGGCCCTGGCCAAGAACAACCAAACGAGAAAAAGAGAAAAATTCACGCCCCACCTCCTATCAATGACCGCGACCCCCATTCCCAGAAGCCTCGCTCTCACAATTTATGGCGACCTGGACCTTACGCTGCTGGACGAAATGCCTAAAGGGCGCAAAAGAATAGAAACAAAAATCGTAAAACCGGACGACCGGGCCGCGGCTTACGAATTCATCCGCCGCGAAATAAAAAACGGCAGGCAAGCTTTCATAGTTTGCCCGCGCATAGACACTGACGAGGAAGAAAAACGCGACGCTATTTTGTTTGATCCGAAAGCCGACTATTCGGGCGCCGAAGCGGTAAAGGCCGTTAAGGAAGAATATGACAAACTCTCCAAAAAAATCTTTCCGGATCTTCGCATCGGCATGCTTCATGGAAAAATGAAAGCCGCGGAAAAGCAGGAAATAATGGAAAAGTTCAAAGCAGGGATCATAGACCTCCTGGTTTCAACCTCCGTTATCGAGGTCGGGATCGATGTGCCGAATGCCACAATAATGGCAATCGAAGGCTCCCATAAATTCGGACTGGCGCAACTGCACCAATTCCGAGGCCGCGTCGGCCGGGGAGAACACCAGTCGTACTGCCTGCTGTTCTCCGATTACCCAACCCGCCGCCTTAGCGCCCTTCTTAGGCATGACAATGGCTTCGAGCTGGCCGAAAAAGATCTTGAGATCAGAGGGCCAGGCGAAGTGTTCGGCAGCCAGCAATGGGGCATGCCCGACCTGGCAATGGCTTCGCTCGCCGATGTCTTTTTGGTAGAAAAATCGCGCAACGCCGCTAAAGGAATTTTAGCGCGCGACCCAACCCTTGAAAACCATCCCCTGCTCCTGGAAAGAGTAAAACAACTGAAGCAAAGAACTCATTTGGAATGATATTTTATTTCCAAAAACGCCGTAAAACAGATTAAAAAAAATTCGCATTTTTAATTTATTTAACTGGCGGAATGCAAAGAAACTCTGTCTTGAGGAAGTTTAATAATTTAAAGCCGGAACTTACCCCCGGAAAAAAAATTATTTGACTTAATATTTTTTTATATTATAATCTTATTTATATTTTGGAGGTATTTCGTTGATAGTTTTTGTACGACATGGTGAAGCTGAATCTTATACCGACAAAAAAAGACCCGGACTGTCTGAAGCCGGGAAAAACCAGATCAAAAGTTCTTTGCAAAAAATTGCAGCCCTCTGCCCAAACCAAATCATTTCCAGCCCTACTCCCCGCGCCTACGAATCGGCGCTGATCATTGCCGGAGCACTCGGCCTGCCGCTGAAAATCAATAAGGCTTTGGCGGCAATCGATACGTCTGAAGCCGACGTAGCCGGTTTTCTGAAGGCTATCGAAACCAGTAGAATACCCTGGCAAATATACTGGAAAGAGATTGGCTGGCCAGGATTGGAAACCTACGAAGCATACGTTTCCCGGATTGCTCCGGCAATCAAAGCGATAATCGCGAAGCGCAGGCAAACGGTTATCGTGGGGCATTCGGAGATGTATCAAATTATCGCCGCCGGATACGGGATCAATGTTGCGCTTGACGCCCACGTTGAAAACGCCTGCGTTATCGTCTTTAAATGATTCCGTTGAAGAGGTTGAAACAACAATCTCTTTTTTGTTTAACCGGCTTTTTTTATGATTTTTATAATGCCGGTGTTGCCGTCAACTTCCACCATATCTCCGTCTTTTAAAACACGGGTGGCAATCTTCACGTTGACGATCCCGGGAATGCCCAGCTCCCGGGAAATAATGGCCGCGTGGGAATTGATACCGCCCTCGTCGGCAATGATGGCGGCGGCTTTGCGGCAGGCCATTATGGTTTCCGGACCAGTGGTCCGGGAAACCATTATTTGCCCTTTTTCCATTTCTTTGATCTTTTTCTTCAAAACCGCTTCCCCTCCCCGGTCAAAAACCACCGGAATAATTTTTACCGTTCCTTGCGCGACACCGGCGCTGGCCGGGTCGCCGCTAAGTTCGACAATGCCCTCCTCAACTTCGGGCTGGAGTTTTTCAATCATCTTCTCCGCCTTCGAGCCGGTATAAAAAAGCGTTTTTCCGTTGCGCCTTAAACAGACAAAGCTCTTTATGCGCTTGTTTACCTCATTGATATCAATGCTCTTTCCTCTTAAAAGCGCGTTGATTTCTTTATAGCTGCAAAATCGCGCCTGCTCCGGGGAAAGATAAAACCTCCTGGCGATTTCGCATAAAATAACGACCAGCGATTCGTAAATTTTATTAACCTCCGAGCGGAAAGAAAGCTTCTTTGACCCGGTTTCGCGAACCGACCAGCAAAGATCAATGATTGTTTTTGAGGCGGCGATCTTTTTTAACGCATCCTCCCTTTCGGAAATTATCCGCTCCTCTTTTGAGGAATTCAGCAATAAGCTGAAAATTCGGGCCGCTTCGGCTTCGTTTTTAATTTTTTTAAAAACAAAAGCGCGAATGGCCTGGCCAACCTTCGCGGCATAAACCTCGTCGATAAAACCGTAGATCGTAAAAAACGGTATCGCCTGCGAATAGTGTTCTTTAAGGATTTCTTTGATTTCTTGATCGGTTTTTCTTTGTAGCGCGCTTTTTGAAATTCCGGAGGCCAATTTTGATATTCCGGAGGCCATTGTGTCTCCCTGAAAAAGTATTTTTCTTATTTGTTTAACATTTTTAAAAAGCCTCGCTCCTCGTTCTCCTACTTTCTTTTCGGAGTCAGTTGAAATATAAACACTTCCGGTACAAACATTGCCAGTACAAACATCGCCGGCTTTCTTTTGATGGGTAAAAACCAAAAAATCGTAATTGCTGGCCAGCACCATCTCGTCCATCAAAACAAAGAAGTCAGCATCGGGCCAGATTATCCGATAATGATTTTTTATTATATTCTTTTTCTTCATTTCACTTTCTTACCTTCTCCGTCACCCAGAAACCCAGCGGTTTTTTGATCATCATGCGGGTCTGGGACTCAATGGCCGGGATAGAACCAAACACTATAAGGGTTACGGGCAACAGCGCCCATTGCAAGATCATGGACAGGCTCCGCCACCTTCCGTATTTGGCGGGTTTGGGCGGCAAAAGCAGCCAGCTGGTAGCCGCTGAAACAACCATGCCGATCATGGCCATGGTCATTATTTTGGAAGTAACCAGAGGCAAATTATACGAAATCAAAGTAGAGCTGAATTTATCTCCGCCCAGAAGAAGCGGCAGCCACCCAAGGCAGAAAGTTAAAATTGAACAGGTTGCCCAAGACCAAAAACCTTCAAGCATCGTAAAGGCATGGAAAAATTTTTCCCCGAAGCCGATTTTTTTGCTGGCCGGATTCATTAAAAAATTAAAAAAAACGTAGGGCACGTTTTCCACGCCCCAAGACCACCGCCGCTGCTGTTTGTATTGGTTAATCATTGTTTTGGCCAGCGTCGGAGCCATCACCGCATCCAGCGAGATCGGATAATGAAGCGGAATAACGCGATAGTCGCCCGATGTTTTAAAATAAGTCCTCCAGAATATCCTTGAATCGTCGGAGACGACATTGGAAGGATACTCCGATTCAAGCAGCGCTTTAAGCGGCATGGAATGGGAAGAAAAGGTAACCAGCTGTTCGGTTCTTTCCTGCTGCATCATTTGCCAGAATGTCGAAGAAGTGGCAATGATCCGCGCAACGGCGGAAGAGTCCCAGATGTTGTTGTTGTAAACCGGAATCGGCTGGTAACTTTTTTTTAACGGTTCTTCGGTGTTTAAGAAAACCCAGGTCAATCGGGAAAAATAATGGGGATACGGCTTGGTATCGATATCAAAGATCGAAACTAAAACATTTTCCAGCGGGACTTTAATATGCGGGATTATCCCCTCCCTAACCTCTCTTAAAGACCAATTGACATTGGCCCCTTTCCCGGCTAATTCTCCGGAAATTCCGCCAGGATGAACGCTTATAAAGAAACCGCAAAAAGCATTCTTAAATTCCGTTTTGAGCTCCGTTGCCGCTTTTCGGGATTTCTCGCCGGCCCTTTCCTCAATAGCCAATAAAACGGTTATTTTTTCCTTGGGGTAAAAACTGGCGGCTAGCGACAATACCGCGTCCCTAACTATCGTTTTTTCCTCGTTGGCAACAGGCAAAATAACCAGATGATGGATTTTTTTCCATTTTTCGCTTTTTTCTTTTTTCAAACGCTTCAACCAGTTAACAGACGAATTAGCTTTCATTTTTCGGTAGCTAACGACCTGATGGACGGAAAGATAAAGTACCCGCAAAAGCCAATAAAGATCAAAAGCGATAATGAAAAAAGCCACCCAAAACGGAATAAGCCAGGAAAAAAGCAAAGCAAAAACCAAGGTAGACCAGGCAAGCAATCCCGGCAAAATCTCAAAAAACCGGTAAAGACTTCTGGCCCGGGACCCCGGAAGGTCGTCTGCTTTAGAAAGGTTGATATAGTCTATTTCCATATGCGAAGAAGCCGACCCGAATCGGTTTATTGGCCAGCAATACCGACTTCCAAAATGATCGTAAGGCGCGCGGCAAAAAATTTAGAGTTAAAAAAGTCCGCCGCAATCCGCCAACATGTGGCGCTAACGGGAGTCGAACCCGTATTTTCGCCTTGAAAGGGCAACGTCCTAGCCGTTAGACGATAGCGCCAATTGATCATATTCGACCATATTGATTGCAAATACCTTTTGCAACCAGTTTATTCTAACAAAAAAAATAAAAAAGTAAATGCTCTAAACCGGACAACGTTCCGCCTCCACCCCCCGCTTAGCGCCCGCAAACCGCTTAACCAGGAAATTAGCCGCCGCAATCGATATCGCTCCCAAAGGAATTCCCAATAAGATATCAACCGCGTAATGCTGAGCCAGATAAACCGTACCCAAAGACATCAATAAAAACCAAGGCACGGAAACAATAAGGGTTTTTCGGCTATAAACAGCCCAATAATAAACAATCTGCATGCCCCACTGAACGTGGGAACTGGGAAAAGTGGAAACGGGCGGAAGTTCTTTCTGGCGGTTTCTCACTTTTTCTTCGAAAATAGAAACACTGCTGGCTGGCTCATATCTTAATATTGATTGCTCTGCCGATAAATAATAATTATTCGGACTATTTGCCGGAACAACCAACCAAAAAAACAATCCGATGGCCATTGTCATAAAAAAAGAAATGACCAAGGCCGGATAGATTTTTCGGTTTTTCACAAAAAAAGCGATAGTTGCGCCGATCATCAAACTTAGTCCTTGAAAACAGCAAATCGTCAAGGGAGATAAAAAATCGAATAAAAGTTTAAACGGGTTGTCGGCTGTATGAAACCAAATAAAAGGATAAACTCCAAAAAGCGCTTTGTCCCAAGCAAGCAGCATTCCGCTCATGAGCCTTCCTTGCGCATCTGCGGTAATTCCGTTAAGAACGACAATCAAACTGGAAAATCCCAGCAGCAAAAAAAAGGATGGCCGCGCCAACCCGCTAGCCTTCCGGGCCAGATCCTTTAATCCGGGCATTGGATCCCCTTTTTTGGCCAAAATAGCATTGTCAAGAAAAATCCTGATATAAATATAAATAAAAAAAGCCGCGGCTAAAATTACCGCGCCCTGAAAAAAACTAAAACTTACGGTAAAAGCCCGCGCCTCTAAGAGAAGAAAATCAACAATACCGATTGACCCGCGCGACGTGAAGTGGAAAAGGAACAGGCAAATACAGGAAAAAAGCAGCAAAAAAATTTCTTCAACCCTTAATCTCTGCCAAATTGTTGCGGCTGTCATAGGCTTTTACTTTGGTTAATCCAGCGGTATTTCAAAAAAACCGGAAAAAAATTAAAATAAAGACAAGATGGCTCCTGGTAAAAGCTGAAAAAGGTTCAAGCGGATAAAATGTTTTTTATCGGAAAATCTTCCCGCTATGTCATATCTATTATATATTTTGTTTGGTTTTTTTCCCAGCATTGCCTGGCTTTTGTTTTATCTGAAAGCCGATGTCCATCCGGAACCAAAAAAAGAAATACTTGCTGTTTTCTTTTTTGGCGCCTTGGCTACCGTTCCGGCAATCATCTTCGAAGTTATTTTAGTCGATCTCTTCAATAACTTAAAATTGCCGATCATGGCCACCGCTATTCTGGTCAACGTGATTGGAGTCGCCTTTATCGAAGAACTCGTAAAATATGGAGCCTTTTGGCTGAAAGAGCAAGAGATAAACCGTAATTCCCAGCTTGACGAGCCTGTAGATCCCGTGATCTATATGATAGTTTCAGCGCTGGGTTTTGCCGCTATCGAAAACCTTTTATTCTTGTTGCCGATAATCCAAATGAATCTGGCGATTATGACTTCTTTGTTCCGGGCATTAAGCGCAATTCTTCTGCACACCCTATGTTCGGGAACAATCGGCTACTATTTAGCCCTTTCTTTCTGCAATCCGCTTAAGAGAAAACGCCTCGTTTTTAAAGGAATTTTGATAGCCAGCTCCTTGCATGGATTATATAATTTATTTATAATTAAAAGCGGAGAAAGCGAAACAAGCGTGGCTTACTTGTATGTTCCCCTTCTCATTTTAACCGGATTAGCCATATCTTTATACAAAGACTTCAAAAAGCTGAAAAAAATGGGAAGCGTATGCAAGATCAAAGAAGTTTTGACATAACAAAATCAAATTAATCGCATATTTCCGGGTGATTCCGGCCGGCACGGTTGAGCGGCCGGAGAATGTTTCCTCCCCCGCAAGATACGGGGCGGAATACATAAGGGATCCTTGCGAATTTATATTCCATGGGTAAGCCCTTAGCCAAAAATAATCAAAATTATGTCTTCATTTTTGGAAAAACTAAAAAAAGGCACTAAAGCTAGCGGTAAAACAAAAACCGAAAATGTTGATAATCAGCTTTCCGAAGACGAGAATGAAGATGAAGATGAAGATCAAAACGAAGAAGAGAATGACGAAGCAATCATAGACGAAGAAAGAGAAGAAAAGCCTGTTGCAAAAAGCTTGGCTCAAACCAAGAAAAATTTAATTAAGAAAACTAAAAAATTGGACAAAAAACTGGGAAATCTTGAGGTTAAAAGCATCCCAACCATCGACGATCAGCCCGCGGAAAACGATCAACCCGAGAATAGCGAGTGGCTTGAAACCGAAGGACAGCTTGGAATCGATATGTACCAAACGGAAAACGATCTGGTGGTCCAGGCGGCTATTGCCGGCATCAAAACAGAGGATTTGGATGTCTTAATAGAAGACGATGTTCTAACCATCAAAGGCAAGAGAAACAACCCTTATCGAATCGATTCGGCCGATTATTTCATTCAAGAATGCTATTGGGGAGCTTTTTCAAGAAGAATCATACTCCCGGTCGAGGTCGACGCTTCAAAAACCGATGCCCAAATGAGGGACGGAATATTAACGATCAGGATCCCTAAGCTGCAAAAAGAATCAAAAAAACGGATCGTCATTAAAGGCTAACCCTAAATGGCATATAAGCCTTGAGAATACGAGCAAAATGCAAATTTTGCTTTTTTCGTTACCTTTTCACTCGCTAACTCGTCAAATTGGTGTCGAGGGGGAGATTTGAACTCCCATGGGTTGCCCCGCTAGCTCCTAAGGCTAGTGCGTCTCCCGATTCCGCCACCTCGACATTCTTTTGATAACCGGCAGAATCACGCCTGCCGATTCCGCCACCGCAACTAACAACCATATCTTACGACGTCTTATGGCTTTTGCCAAGAACGCGAATCAAAAACCCATCCCTTAGGGATGGGTTTTTTAAAATAACAAATATCAAGCCCAAACATTAATTATGTACCGTTGCGGCCGCTACTCCTGCACCAGCCCCTGGACCAACGCCACGATGCCTTTGGCTAGAACGGCCACAGCCACGCCAACCATCGCGTACATCACGTTCTGGCGGGCAGAATTGACCTTGTCCGGGTCGCCGCCGGCGGTGATGAACAGGAAGCCGGCATAAAGCAGAAACATAACCGCGATAATTAAAACTATAATGAAAAACCAATTCATGACATTATTGATCGCTTCTTCAACCGAGTTGGTTGGGGGGGTTGTATCTTTCGTAACATCAGTTTCCGGGTCAGGCGGATCTAAAGCCGCGCTGGAAGTTGCCGGGCAGATCATCAAGCCAAAAAGAGAAAGCAGGATTATTCCACTGATTAATGTTTTTTTCATTGTTTTTTTAATTTAGACGCGGCTTTTTAATTCTTAATATGGCTACTCCTGCACCAGCCCCTGGACCAACGCCACGATGCCTTTGGCTAGAACGGCCACAGCCACGCCAACCATCGCGTACATCACGTTCTGGCGGGCAGAATTGACCTTGTCCGGGTCGCCGCCGGCGGTGATGAACAGGAAGCCGGCATAAAGCAGAAACATAACCGCGATAATTAAAACTATAATGAAAAACCAATTCATGACATTATTGATCGCTTCTTCAACCGAGTTGGTTGGGGGGGTTGTATCTTTCGTAACATCAGTTTCCGGGTCAGGCGGATCTAAAGCCGCGCTGGAAGTTGCCGGGCAGATCATCAAGCCAAAAAGAGAAAGCAGGATTATTCCACTGATTAATGTTTTTTTCATTGTTTTTTTAATTTAGACGCGGCTTTTTAATTCTTAATATGGCTACTCCTGCACCAGCCCCTGGACCAGCGCCACGATGCCTTTGGCTAGAACGGCCACAGCCACGCCAACCATCGCGTACATCACGTTCTGGCGGGCAGTATTGACCTTGTCCGGGTCGCCGCCGGCGGTGATGAACAGGAAGCCGGCCCAGAGCAGAAACATAACCGCGACAATCAGCACGATGACGAAAAACCAATTCATGATATTATTGATCGCTTCTTCCACCGAGTTGGTTGGGGGGGCCGTATCTTTTGTGACATCATCTTCGGCCGGCGGAGGAGTCAACGCCGCGTTCACCGCCACCGGAACAAACGCCAAACCAAGGAAGGAGAACAGAACCATAATGCTGATCAATATTTTTTTCATTATTTTTTTTATTTTTTTTTATTTTTTTTTATTTTTTATTTCTGTTTTAGTTGTTTTATTTTTTTAATATTTTTATTCTCCCAACAGCCCTCTCACAAAAGACACAAGCCCTCGCGCCATAACCGCTACGCCTACTCCAATCGCCCCGTAAAATAAACTGCTTCTTGCTTTGGTAAGCTTTTCCGGGTCGCCGCCGGCGGTGATGAACTGGAAACCGGCAAATATCAGAAATAAAACCGCGATAGTCAGCACAAAAGCAAAGGCCCAATTGGTTATATTATTGATAGCTGTTTCCACGCTTAGCGTTGGCGCGTCTTCGGTGATAAAATCATCGTCATCGTCGGGCGTTGCCCCAAAACCCCCGGCTGGAACAAGGAACAGAGCAAATAAAATCAAACTGGCGATAAATTTTTTCATTTTTTTAAAAAATCGGATTTTTTATCGTTTTTTATTTTGGCCGCCGGAATCATGTTTTTTTAACATTCAGTATTTGTCTCAAAGCCAATACAAACCCTTTCGCGAGAACCACTATCCCCAATCCGATCAACGCGTAATAAACCATTTTCTTGCCCGTTTCCACTTTTCCGGGGTCTCCGCCCGAAGTCACCATCATGAAACCGCCGATAATAATGATCAAAGGGCAAATAATGATAGCAACCGTAAAAAAGAAATTAATGACATTTTCAATGATATCTTCCAGGCTTTCAGCTTTAATAGGATTATCGACTTTCACTTCGATCGGATCCTTTTCTTCCGCAACCGCCGCCATGGCGTTTTTTATACCCGGATTTCCGTTATCGGCCAAACCGATAAAGAAAGCCGCACCCGACGCTGCCGCGCATAAAGTTAACAATATTCCCTGGATGATCCGGCTTTTTTTCATCTTTTCCGTATTTTTCTATTTTTATTTTAGCAAACGGTTTTTTAAAATCAAACACCCCGGGCCGCCTAAGTTTTCTTCACGCCGAGAAGCGCCCTTATCAGAATAACAATCCCTTTCGCCATAATGGCTATGGCCAAACCGATCAACGCCCAAAAGATGATTTTTTTACCCGTTTCAAGCTTTTTAGGATCCCCTGAAGCCGTAACGAACATAAAACCGCCGATAATTATTACAATCGGGCAAACAACCAGCGCTATCGTAAAAACAAAATCGATCAAATTGTTGATCACTTTATCCAAGGTATCGTCGGTAATGGGATTAACGAATTCCACATCAACCGACACATCTTCATCGTTGGTTGCGGCGAAAACCGCCGATGACGCGCCGCAACCGTCTCGCCCGATAGCCGGAACGAGGCCTAACCCCAATCCCAAAACCAGCAAAAGAACCGGTAGAATTGTTTTTTTAAGCATTTTTAATATTTATAACTAAGCTACGGTTTTTTAAATATAATGCCGTAATGGTATCCGCCGGCCTTGAAAGCCTCCACAAACAGCAATCCGACGCTGTCTGCCAAAGATCGCACCTCCTCGGCGCTTATCCTGGTTTCCGGACCGGCTGTTGCGTTTTTTTCCCAATCGATTACCAATATCTTTCCGTCCGGCCGCAAAATCCTTTTCGCTTCTTCGAGTGTTCCTTTTTTGTTGTCGGTCTGGAAAAGGACGTTGGAAAGCAGGACAAAATGCACGGAATTATCCAAAAGCCGCAAAATCGTCTTTTCAACATCCATGCGGATAGTCTCAACGTTGAATATCCCTTGCGATCTTAATTTCCCGCGAAGCGCGGAAAGAGGCTCTTCTTGGATATCGATAGCGTAAACCTTCCCTCCTTCCATGGTCTTTGCCATGGGGATGGTCCATCCGCCGGAACCGCACCCGAAATCAGCGGCAACCATACCGGGCTTCAATTCCAAATGGCTTCTGATGATGGATGCGGGATCAAGGAAATCTTCGGGCATCGCAAATATTTATAAGGCTTTAATACATTCTAGCCGAATAGGGGCTAAATACAACTGGCCGAAGCCACTTTATCCCCAGTTTCCAGCCTCATAATCCTTACGCCTTGAGTCGGCCTGGAAAGCGTTGATATTCCGTTGATCGGAATCCTTATGACCTGGCCTTTCTTGGATATGATCATCAGTTCTTCCTCGTCGGAGAGGACGAAAGATGTTACAAGTTCACCGGTCTTTGAGGTAATTTGCGCCGTTTTGATCCCCGAACCGCCGCGATTTTGCAGGCGATATTCTTTTAAGCTGGTCTTTTTGCCGTAACCGTTTTCCATCACGACTAAAATCAGCCTGTCTTTTTTCTTTTCACCAGACGCTTCATTGGCTTTTGAAGGTATTACATCCATTCCGACAACCTCATCTCCGCGCTTTAAGCCAATAGCCTTAATGCCGGCGGCTTGCCTGCCCATCGGCCGTATCTGGCTTTCTTTGAATCTAACCGACTGTCCTTTCTTGGTGACGATCAAAACCTCATCGTCGCCAGTCGTTTTCGACACCTTTCTCAAGGAATCGTCTTTTTTTAACGTAATGGCAATCAAGCCCGAACGGCGGATATTGTCAAAATCGTCCAATGAAGCTTTTTTGGCAATACCGTTCTTGGTAATAATTAAGAGATATTTTTCAGCAACCGGCTTTTCTTCTTTTTGTTTAGCTTTAGCTTTTGGATCCGCTTTCTTGTCGAGCGGCATCATGTAAAGGACTTTTTCCTGGGGAGACATTTCCAGGAAGTTGACCACCGCCCTCCCTTTGGCGACGCGGGCACCTTCTGGAATCTCGTAAGCTAAAGTCTGGAATACGCGTCCCGAATCGGTAAAGAACAGGATCCGGTCATGAGTATTGGCGATCAAAGACTGCTCAACGATATCATCGCCCACGGTCTTAAGCCCGATGATGCCCTTGCCTCCCCGTTTCTGGATCTTATAGGTTTTAGGATCGATCCTTTTGATATATCCGGAGTTGGTAAGGGTAATAATGGTTTCTTCCTCCGGTATCAGGTCTTCTTCGGAAATCTCTCCGATACCGCCCGCGTGAACTTTGGTGCGGCGATCGTCGCCGAAATTAAGCTTTACTTCAGCAAGCTCCTTTTTCATTACGGTCTTGATGCGCGCCGGACTTTTAAGGGTTGCCGACCAATCTTCGATCATCGCCATCAATTGCTTCAGCTCATCCTCGATCTTTTTCCTTTCTAGTTTGGCAAGGGCCGCAAGCTTGGTTTCAAGAATGGCATTGGCTTGGACCTCGTCAAGCTTAAAACGCTTCATCAAATTAACCCTGGCATCGTCCCGATTCTCCGATTTCCTGATAATCCTGATCACTTCATCGATATCGGCCAGGCATTTAACCAAGCCTTCCAGAATATGGGCTCGCTCCTTGGCTTTATCCAGCTCGAATTGGATCCGGCGGATAACCACTTCCTTGCGGTGAGCCAGGAAATAATTCAACGCATCCGCCAGATTCATCACTTCGGGCTGAATGCCATCCACCAGCGCCAGCATATTCAAATGGAAAGTCCTTTGCAAATCGGTAAATTTGTAAAGGCGGTTTAAGATTTTTTGGGGATGCCCGTCTCGATGCAAATCAATCGCAATTCTCATTCCTTCCTTGTCGGATTCATCGCGCACGTCTTTTACCCCTTCGATTCTTTTTTCAGCCACAAGATTGGCTATTTGCTCCAATAAGTTTGATTTTTGGACTTGGTAAGGTATTTCCGTGATCAGTATCTGATACCGATCATTTTTTTCCAGATTAACGATTTCCGCTTTTCCCCGGCACACAATAGGGCCCTTCCCTTGGGAATAAACCTGGATTATCGATTTTTTATCGAAAATCTCTCCGCCTAACGGAAAATCCGGCCCCTTGACGAATTCAAAAAGGTCTTCGGTTGTTGCTTTGGGATTATCAAGCAGGTAGGTCAGCGCGTCACACACTTCTCCCAGGTTATGGGGAGGAATATTAGTAGCCATTCCCACCGCAATGCCCAAAGACCCGTTCAATAGAAGCTGCGGAACAGGCGAAGGAAGCACCGAAGGCTCCTTTCGGGTTCCATCGTAATTATCGATGAAGTTTACGGTATTTTTCTCGATATCGCGCAAAGTTTCCTCGCCTACTTTCGACAGGCGGCATTCGGTATAGCGCTGGGCCGCGGCCGGATCACCGTCGATCGAACCAAAGTTGCCTTGGCCTTGCACCAGCGGATATCTTAAAGTAAAATCCTGCGCCAAGCGCACCATTGTTTCATAAACAGCCATATCTCCGTGAGGATGATAGCGGCCAAGAGTCGAACCGACGACCGTCGCCGATTTTCGGTATTTGGCGTTATGGCGCAGCCCTTCCTCAAGCATCACATACAAAATCCGGCGCTGGGCGGGCTTTAAACCGTCGCGCACATCGGGTAAAGCCCGGGCCACGATCACCGACATCGCGTAATCAATGTAGGAATCTTTCATGATCTCCACGATTTCGGTAGCTTTCACTTGTGTCTCAACAAACGGTTCTTCAGGCTGCCCCTTTTTTTTGTTTTTATCGTCTTTTGATTTTGCCATGGTCTTGTTTTGTTTTCCGATTTATCCGGCGAATATCGGAAGCTATATCGCCAAAACAACGATTTTTGCGTTATCTTGCTGAATATCTTTTTTCTTAATAACCAGTTTAGGCAGCGGCTCAACCGGTCCTACCCCTACCGCTTTCAAGAAATCCTGCAGAGGATCGAGCTTCATTTTTAGCTTTGGAACCTGGTAATTGGTTGGAATGGTGACGCTGGGCTCGATTTGAGTCATGATCTTCATCGCTTCTTTGGCTCCAGCCGCCTCCTTGCCGCCTACCGGACACGTCAAAATATCAATCGGTCCGAGTTTCTCGATCTGATCCTGGGTAAGTTCGGCCTGTTTTAAATTGCCCAAAACGCAGATTTGGATGTCTTCAGCTTCAATCGCGTATATCGTATTCTGCGTCTTCTTGCCATCTTTGTCGGTTGATGCCATTCCTTGCACGTAAACACCCTTAATTTCATACTCGCCGGGCCCGTCGATCAAAAAAGCCGAATCCTGCGCGCCGGTTTTTTTAAGATTGGTAACCGTGTATTGCTTGTTGGTAAGCAAAACAATATCGGCATTGGATTTCGGGGTTTTTAAACCGGTTTCGTCCTCGTTGAGCGGATCGATCAAAATCGTAACATGCTCCCCTTTGCCGCGGGCGGCAATGATCTGGAAACAGGATAAACCGTGCCAAATTATTTGCATATTCGTTTTAGGGATTTATTAAAAAAGAAAAAATAGGAATTACAATTTCCAATATTTCAGATTAGCACGGAAATTTCCAAAACTCAATAACAAAACAAGCTCTTATTTTTTTATCCGGAGACGCTTCATTTATTTGACAAAATATAAAACATATTCGGGGCTTGAAAAAGAATTCAAAATAAGATACATTCTTTTTATAGCCGCGGCGCAAACGGCAGAAACGGGTGCGCGCAAGACGGCATGCGGCCATGGCCGCAGAAACAAATATGATGAAAGAAACTGTAAAAAACGCCAATTTGTTAAACCCTCCTAAGGTGGGAGAGATAGTCAAGGGAACGGTAATCGTCCAGGAAAGATCTTCCCTTTTTTTGGACTTGGGAGCAATCGGCACCGGCATCGTTTACGGAAGGGAATTTTATGAAATAAAAGAAAGGCTTAAGGATTTGAATGTCGGAGATCCCCTTTCGGTCAAGATCGTAAACCTGGAAAATGACGAAGGATATATCGAATTATCGGTATCGGGAGCAACCAACGAGCTCGTCTGGGACTCTTTAAAGAACAAAAAGGACAACAAAGAATCCCTAACCATCAAGGTGCTTGGCGCCAACAAAGGCGGACTGATCACCAAGATCTCCGGTTTGGCGGCTTTCCTCCCCGTTTCCCAGCTTACCAGCGAGCATTATCCCAAAATTATGGGAGGCGATCCGGAAAAGATACTTAAAGAGCTCCAAAAATTCATCGGAACCGACCTCAATGTCAGGATTCTCAACTTGAAACCGAAAACCGGCGAAATCATTTTATCCGAGAAGCTCGGAGAAATGGAGTTGCGCGAAGAAGGGTTGAAAAAATTCAACATTGGCGACAAGGTTGATTGCGACATAACCGGCGTCATGGAATTCGGCGTATTCGTAAAATTCGGCAAAGAAAGCTTCGAAGGCCTTATCCCGGTTTCGCAAATAAGCTCCGATCAGACCAAAAACCTCTCTGAACATTTCCGGATCAATGATAAAATCAAGGCAAGGATAATAGAAATTGCCAACAATAAAGTGTTTTTGTCCCTCAAAGACCTAGATTAGCCCTCTTTAGCCGCAGCCTATTAACAAGTCACAAATATTTCGCAGCGCGTTGCGGACCATCTTTTGGGAGGAGTTTGGCCGCCTAAAGATTCATCAACCGACTGCGATTTTTGGCGAAAAGATGAACGATTTTGCAAAAAACCTAATTATCGTAGTAGTGATTTTTGTCGTTATCTCCGGGGTTTTCGCCCTATTTTCCAAGCCGGCCGAACCGGAAAAACAGGTTTCCCTCACGCAACTTGCCAAGGATATCAACGAAGAAAAGATTGCCAAGATAAAAGTAGCCGGCAACAACTTGGAAGTTACATACAAGGAAGGAATCAAGGCCACTTCGGAAAAGGAAGTCGAATCAACCTTATCCCAATCTTTTGATAATCTCGGAGTGGACAAGGCAAAGCTGTCTTCGGTTGAGCTGGAAGCGACGTCGGAAAGCAGCACCTGGTCATGGCTTGGACCGCTGCTGTTTGGAACGGTCATTCCCCTTATTATCCTGATCGTCCTTTTTATGATGATTTTCAGGCAGGCGAAAGGAAACGCAATGCAGGCTTTCGATTTCACAAAAGCAAAAACGAGGATCCTTGGCGCCGGCGGATCCCAAAAAATGAAAATCACCTTTGATGATGTCGCCGGTTTAAAAGAAGCCAAGGAAGAGCTGAACGAAATCATTGATTTTTTGAAGAACCCGGAAAAATACATGAAAATGGGAGCCAAAATCCCCCGCGGCGTGCTTTTGATGGGATTGCCCGGCACCGGAAAAACCTTGCTGGCCAAAGCCATTGCCAACGAATCCGGCGTTCCCTTCTTCTCGATCTCCGGGTCAGAATTCATTGAACTGTTTGTAGGCGTTGGAGCCAGCCGCGTAAGGAGCTTGTTTGAACAAGCCCACCGGGCCAAACGCGCCATTATCTTTATCGACGAAATCGACAGTATTGGAAAAGTAAGAGGCGTTGGCTTAACCGGCGGACACGAGGAAAGAGAGCAGACTCTCAATCAAATCTTGGCTGAAATGGACGGCATTGAAGGCGAGGAAGGCATAATCGTCTTAGGCGCCACCAACCGTCCCGAATATCTCGACCCTGCCCTGCTCCGCCCCGGCCGCTTTGACCGCCGGATTGTCCTGGATTTGCCCGATGTCAACGACCGCGAAGCGATTCTGAAAATCCATTGCCGTAAAACTCCCTTAGCCAAAGATATTAATATGCGCGAAGTGGCGGAACGAACGCCCGGATTTTCCGGAGCCGACCTTGCCAACGTCGTCAACGAAGCGGCGCTTCTCGCGGCAAGACGGGAAAAGCAGCAGATCTTCCAGGAAGACTTCCTGGAATCGATAGAGAAAGTCTTGCTTGGGCCGGAAAAGAAAAGCCATCTTTTAACCAAGGATGAAAAAGAGATTGCGGCCTACCATGAATCGGGCCATGCTTTGGTTTCTTCTTTCATGCCGAAAACCGATCCTATCCGGAAAATCTCCATCATTTCGCGCGGCATGGCTGCCGGCTATACGCTAAAAACCCCGATGGAAGAAAAACGCATCAGGACTAAAACGGAATTCCTCGCCGAAATCGCTACCTTGCTGGGAGGCTTTGTCGCCGAAAAGATCAAATTCGGGGAAACTACCACTGGCGCGTCAAACGACTTAAAACAAGCATCCGCTTTGGCTAGAAAAATGGTCAAGGTTTACGGAATGTCGCAACTTGGATCGATCGCGTTCGGAGAAAGGGAGGAACTGGCATTCCTGGGCCGCGAGTTCGGAGAAGAAAGAAACTATTCCGAAGAAATAGCTTCAAAAATCGACGACGAAGTTGCCAGATTCATCAATGAAGCCCAGGAAATGGCAATAAAATCATTGCAACAGCGGCGAAAATTGCTGGATAAAGTAGCAACGCGGTTAATCGAAAAAGAGACGATTGAAAAAGAAGAGTATGAAGCGCTGATCGGAGACGCAAGAGCGGAAAGCGAAAAATCATTGAAAAAAAAGGAAAAATAGATTAAAATCGAAGCGGTAAAAACGTTACGGCTTTTATTTGATCCCCTGGCAGCAAGACGCTTTGCTGCCAGGTTTTCTTAGGGCGTGTAGCTCAGTCGGTTAGAGCACGACTCTTATGTCGTTTTACCAACAGTGTATTCTGGGCGTGTAGCTCAGTCGGTTAGAGCACGACTCTTATGTCATTTTTTCAATATTATATTCTGGGCGTGTAGCTCAGTCGGTCAGAGCACGACTCTTATAAAGTCGGGGTCGATGGTTCGAGTCCATCCACGCCCACCTTAAGGAGTTGTTGAAAAAATGACGAGATTCGTTGCTGCGAATCATAAAGTCGGGGTCGATGGTTCGAGTCCATCCACGCCCACCTAAAAGAGTTGTTGGTAAAATGACGCGACCCGTACTCGGGTCATAAAGTCGGGGTCGATGGTTCGAGTCCATCCACGCCCATTTGAAGCCGAATTTAGTTTGACAAAAGAGTTAAAATTAGGTATTTTCTCAATGTAGCCTTGCCTCTACAGACCGTAAAAGCGCAAAAAATGTACGATGGGCGTATAGCTCAGTTGGTTAGAGCGTTTCGTTGACATCGAAAAGGTCTCCCGTTCGAATCGGGATACGCCCACAGGAGTTTTCAAAAATCCAATACCAAAAAATCCAATACAATATACAATACAAAAAGTATGACAAAACAAATCGATGAATTCGTAAAACAATCTTTGAAAGCAGGCTTGCCTGAAATCAATACCGGAGATACGGTTAAAGTTTCCCAGAAATATACCGATAAAGATAAGGAAAAAATCCAGATCTTCGAAGGAATGGTGATCGCGAAAAAACACAATAAAGAAATGGGCGCCACCATCACCGTCAGAAAGATCGCTTCCGGAATAGGGGTCGAGAAGATCTTTCCTATCCACTCCCCCATGATCGCCAAGATCGAGGTTGTGAAATCAAGAAAAGTAAGACGCGCCAAGCTTTATTACATCAGAACGGCAAAAGGAAAACGCGCCCAGCTCAAACTGATCGAAAAAAAGAAACCTGAAGCTTCTAAGTAAAAACCTTTGAGCATGGTCCGGCGGCGCCGGAACCATGCCTTGCCCGGGTGTTGGAATCGGCAGACAAGCTAGCTTGAGGTGCTAGTGGGGAAACTCGTGCGAGTTCAAATCTCGCCCCGGGCACCGCGCTTAGCGTGGTACAAGGGACGCTCAGCGTCCCACCACGAATTATACTATCTGTTAGCATAAATATCCCGCAGCACTGAACGCTGCGAAAAAGCTTAATCTTTCGGCTCACTTTATTTTTGTTTTCGAGACGCTAAGCGTCTCGTTCGGGCGGTTAGCTCAGCGGCAGAGCGGCTCGTTTACACCGAGTAGGCCAGGGGTTCAAATCCCTTACCGCCCACAAAATCGCAAAACGCGATTCGGGAGGAATAATTTGAAAAACCAAGAGTACTTTGAAAATATAACTGCTTGGATGGAGACCGAACCAAACAAAGTCGTTGCCGAGCTATGCATTGCCCTATTAAATGATCACGATCCAAAAGAAATAGAAAAAATGTGCCGCGTAATAACCAAAAATTTCAAGGTTTTGGTAGCTGACATAAAAACACTCAACGACGCGTTCTACAAAAGAGAGACTCCCTCATTAAAATGCGCTTTTATCCATTTTGGCCAAAATTTAAAACACTTAGATGGAGTAAAAGGATTATCTCCTGAATTCACGACAAACCAGTTGGTTATAGCCGCAAGCAATGTATTGTACTTTTTAGAAAAACAAGGATGACTTCCATCCTTTTTTTATTGCTTAACACAACCAAAAACCGGCCTTAAATCTGCCGGTTTTTGCTTCTCTTTTACTGGAGCGATTGATGGTAGCGAAAATCGTCGTAGTTGCCCGGGTAGGCCGTAAGCATGCTGTTTTTAACCTCCCAGATGTTGTTGCAGACATTATTCAGCGTATAGCGGTCGTGGGATACCAATAAGACGGTTCCGTTAAAATCACGAAGAACATTGGTCACCACTTCCTTGCTCGGCAAATCCAAATGGTTGGTTGGCTCGTCAAGCAGCAGCAGATTGCTTCTCTGGAGGATCAATTCCGCGAGCGCTACGCGCGCCCGCTCCCCTCCGCTCAAACTGCCAATCGTTTTTTCGACATCTTTTCCGGTAAACAACAAGCTCCCCAGCACCTGGCGGATCTTTTGCTCATCTTCATTGATCTTTGACGCCACTTCGTCCAAAATGGTTTTTTTTGGATCCAGTTCCTCGTGGGCCTGGGCATAATAGCCAACAACGATCTTTTCGTGGATCTTAATGGTTCCTTTGATCAGGTCTTGCCTGCTCAAAATGGTTTTAAGCAGGGTGGATTTTCCCGTACCGTTGTTGCCGATGATCCCAACTTTATCTCCCCAATCCACTTCGATCTTCCCGTCTAAATGGAACAGCGGGCGGCCTTGGGCGCCAACCGACAAACGGTTGAGTTCCATAACTTTGTAACAAACTTTCCGGCCCGCATCAAGATTGACTTTAATATCGGAAACATCTTTTTTGGGCGGCTCCAAGCGTTCGACCTTGTCCAGCATCTTGATCCGGCTCTGAACACTGGCAGCCTTTGTGGCTTTCGCGCGGAATTTATTGATGAACACTTCTTGCTCCTTTAAATATTTCTGCTGCAGTTTGTAGTCCCGTTCCTTTTTTTCAACTTTTGCCTTCCGCTCTTCAACATATTGCGAATAAGGACAATAATATTTTTCGAAGCCTTCTTTGGACAATTCGTAGGTTTTATCGCAGATTTTATCCAAAAAATAACGGTCGTGGGCAACGCAAAGGATAGCTCCCCTCCAATGGGAAAGGAACTGTTCGAACCACTCGATAGTCTCGATATCCAAATGGTTGGTCGGCTCGTCCAGCACGATCATATTGGGATTGAATAACAGCACCTTAGCTAAAGCTAATTTTGTCCGCTCCCCCCCGCTTAAGGACTCTACCCGTCTCGTCCAGGCATCTTTTCGAAAACCGAAACTTTCGAGAATTTTCTCTATTTTTCCTTCATAACGAAAACCGCCGGCAAGCTTGAACTTATCCAAAAATCTGACATATTCCTCGGTCTCAGCTTCGTTAAGTTTATCCTGACTTTCTTTTTCTTCGTATCCCGCCTTAACCTCGATCAATTCGGACATTTCCCGGTTTGCCGAACGAACTTCATCTAAGACCGTATTCGACAAAGAATCCCAATGGGTCTCTTGAGGGAGGTATCCGATACGGGCTTCCTTGCTTACCTCGACCGCTCCATCATCGGCTGTTTCCTGTCCGACAACCATTTTCAGCACCGTCGACTTTCCGGTGCCGTTCGGCCCAACAATAGCTATCCGGTCGTTGTTTCTTACCGTTAGCCTTAGATCCGAGAAAATCTCTTCTTTTTCGAATGTTTTAACAACATCTTTTAAGATAACCAACGGATGCTGCGATCGAGAACGGTTGGCTTCAAAATATTTTTTATTGATTTTAATTTTTGCTTCCATAAGATTATCTGTATTTCTGAGACATTGGACCGTCAACAAAAAAACAGGGATTATCGCGCAAGAAACTGACAGCTTCAGCGCGAAATTACGCTTTCAAAAAAGCGCTTTCCCTGCTTGGTCACATCGCGACAATATATTCAAGCTGGCTGGAAGAATCTTTCCTTTTTGACATACTAATATTTATACATTGTAATATATAATATTTCCCGCGAATTTGCAAGGTTGGCGCAAACAATATGCCTCCAAAAAACACGCCTTTGGTTCCTTCGCGGCAAATATGCCGCTTTTTTTATTGCCTTTTTAAGTAAAAGTGGTATTATAATTGATTGCGTTCTGCGGTCAATTTTTTGGCTTTTTTTATTCCCCTGCCCGTTAACCGCACGGCAGGCTGATCAAATCCGCTAAAAGGTGGGATGCCAGAGTGGCCGAATGGGGCGGTTTCGAAAACCGCTATACCTTCACGGGTATCGGAGGTTCGACTCCTCCTCCCACCGCCACGTATAAAATAAATTTTTACGTGGCCGGAACGTTGATTTAGGAAGTAAATTTTACGTTCCGCTGCTAAAAAAATATGTCCCTTTTTTCTAAAAACAAAAGAAAAGAACCGCAAAATATCGATGAAGTTTTGGCGCAATTCGAACAGTTAAAGGAACGATTCGAAAAGTTATCGCAAGAAATGGAAGCCGCAAAAGCCGCCAGCGCGGCCAATTTGAAAAAAATAGCCGTAATAAGGTTTAATCCTTTTTCCGAGCTGGGTTCCAACCAAAGTTTTTCCGCGGCAATCTTGGATGAGGCGAACAACGGCCTGGTTATCACCAGTCTTTTTACCAGAAACGAAAACCGGGTATACGGAAAACCGATCAAAGACGGAACATCAACGTTCAAGCTTACCGACGAAGAAAAAGAAGCAATAAAAAAAGCCCAAGAGGCCAGATAATATCACAATGGAAACGAAAGAAAACAGGACAATTCGGCCTCCCGTAATCGTAGTTATGGGCCATGTCGACCACGGCAAGACCTCGATTTTGGATTACATAAGAAAAACCCATATTGCCGAAAAAGAATCGGGAGGCATCACCCAGCATATCGGCGCTTCCCAGATCGAACACAATAAGAAACTGATCACTTTCATAGACACGCCGGGACATGAAGCTTTCTCGCAAATGCGGATGCGGGGATCAAAAATCGCCGATATCGCCATTTTGGTTGTTGCCGCCGTCGAAGGGCTCCAACCCCAAAGCAGGGAAGCGATTAAACATATCAAAAAAGCCGGAATACCGATGATCGTGGCGATCAACAAGATTGATATGCCCGGAGCAAATCCCGATAAGGTAAAACGGGAATTGCAAAAAGAAGATGTTTCGGTCGAGGATTGGGGCGGTAATGTTCCTTCGGTGCACGTTTCGGCCAGAACCGGAGAAGGAATCAACGAACTCCTGGAAATGATCTCGCTTGTTGCCGAAATGGAAGATCTTCAGGCCAGCCTGGATAAACCGGCCCGCGGTATAGTGATCGAATCGTCGCTTGATCCCAAAAGAGGGCCCAGCGCCAGCGTTCTTCTGCAGGACGGCTTGCTGCAGCCCGGGATGGCGCTGGCAACGCCTACCGCCTTCGGAAAAATTAAAAGCCTGGAAAATTTCCGGGCTTCCAAAATCGAAAAAGCCCTCCCCTCCCAGCCGGTCGTTATAACCGGTTTTGAATCAGTTCCCAAGATCGGCGAAGCCTTTGAAGTAATGCCAAATATAGAAACGGCACGGCAGTTTACGCAATCACCCTCCGGAAAATCGCTCAAAGAAAAAACGGCCTGCGCGCCGGTCAAAGAAGGCCAGAAAGTTTTAAATCTTATCTTAAAGGCTGATTTCCTCGGGTCCAGCGAAGTATTGGAAGAAACGCTGGCCCAGCTGCCTCAAACCGAGACCGCTATGAGAGTCGTAGACTCCGGAGTTGGAGAAATAAATTTAACCGACGTTAAAATGGCAAAAAGCTGTAACGCGGTCATTATCGGATTCAGGGTAAAAACGCACCCGACGGCACAAGTAATGGCGGAACGGGAAAAAATCCGGGTCATGAATTTCGACGTAATTTATGAACTGGTCGAATGGCTTCAGAAGTTCATGGATAAAATGAAAGAACCCCAGATCGTCCGGAAAGACATTGGAAAGCTTAAGGTTCTGTTAAGTTTTTGGGCTGAAAAAAACCGCCAGATCGTCGGCGGCAAAATAACGGAAGGAGAGGTTAAAAAAGGCGTTAAGATCGAAGTGGTAAGAAATAACGCAGTGGTAAGCCACGGACGGCTCATCAACCTCCAAAAAAACAAGAAAGACATTGTCGACGCCGGAAAAGGCGAAGAGGTAGGCATCCTGTTCGAAGGTTCCGAAAAAATCCAGGAAGGAGATTATTTGGTCTTTTATACTCAAGAAAAAAACTTCTAATACCATGGATCGAAGAGTGGAAAAACTAAACAATCTGATACAAAAAGTGATGGCGGAGCTTATCCTGAAGGAATTTTGCGTAACGCGAGATGTTATTATTTCCCTCACTTACGTTGAAACCAGCGAAGATTTCGCAGAAAGCAAGATATTTATTTCAACGATCCCCAATGATTCCAGGGAAAAAGTGGTAAACGCCCTAAACAAAGAAGCTTATCTTTTCCAGAAGATGCTGAATAAAAAATTAAAAATGCGCCCGGTTCCCAGAATTAAGTTTTTCGAAGACGAAAAACCGGAACAAGCCGAAGCGGTGGAAAAGATCTTATCCAAGATCGGAAAAGAACAGCAAGAGGGGTAAGAGAGCTTCCCCGTCAACATTGAAAAAAAGACGGAATTATATTAATAATCTATTATATTAGCTTAAGGCCAGGTAGCCAAGCAGTAAGGCGACAGTCTGCAAAACTGTTACGCATGGGTGCAACTCCCATCCTGGCCTCATTTTCTATCTAGCGTCCTATAATTATAGAACGGTAAAGGCACCTGCAGACTATTGATTTTGCGTCCACCATTTGCTATATATTTTTTATAATGAATTTTATAATGATTTTTATAATGATTTTATAATGAGAAAAAAGATTTGGACGGAAGAACAGCTAGTAAAAGCGGTTAAAGAATCTTTCAGTTTTAGAAAAGTTTTAAACAAGCTCAAACTAAAGGAAGCTGGTGGAAATTATACGCAGATCAAAAAATACATTAAAGAATTGCATTTAAGCACCGCCCATTTCAAAGGCAAAGCCTGGAACGCCGGTTTGCGAGGACTTGGCAAGCCAAGATTAACCTTGGATGAGATATTGCAGGAAAACAGCTATTTCCAAAGTTTTAAATTAAAAAAACGATTATTTGCCGCCGGTTTAAAACCAAAATACTGCGAATTATGCGGCTGGGCCCAACAATCCAGTGATGGCTATGTTCCATTGGAATTGGACCATATCAATGGTAATAAATTAGATAACCGGCTGGAAAATTTAAGAATCCTATGTCCGAATTGCCATAGCCTGCAGCCTACTCACCGCGGGAAAAATAGAAAAAGAAAAAATATAAAAAATAAATAGGCCCGAGTGCTGGAACTGGCATACAGACAGCACTTAAAATGCTGCGGGGGAAACCCCATGTGGGTTCAACTCCCACCTCGGGCACAACTATATAACAATCTTGGATTTCACCTCTTTTTTTGGCGGCGGCGGCTAACGCCGCCCATTGTGTTTTGGGTAAACCGCTGATTTTTTTGGCGGACAAATACAGGTTCGAGCCGAAGATTTTTTTGGCGAATGATTTTTTGGCGATTAAATCCTCATTTAAGGATATTTTACCCACATTTTGAGCGTCTTTTAGCCATTCTCTCATCGGTTCGAGCCAATTATTTTGGCAAAGTTCCAAATCGTTGATTTTCTCCTCTAAAGTCTTTTTCCGGCTCATTAACTCCGCTCTTCTCTCCAAGTATTCCGCCCGTTCGATATCTTGATCTATGTAAGTATCAATCACGCGTTTAAGTTTGATATTTACCTCTGCTAATTCTTCCCGCGCTTCTTGAATAAGGCCAGCCGAAGATTGGGCAAGATTTAGCTTATCATTGTCCGCCATCTGGTTTAATTCTTTTGCCCAATCTTCGGGCAAAGAAAATTTTTGCATTTCCTCGGATAACTGGCGGTTAAGCTCCTCCTCTCTGATATATGGCTGGCGACATTTAACAGTCTTGGACTTTTTGGAACAGCGGTAATAAGTATGGCCTTTCTGATATTCGCAAGTTACCATCATTCCGCACTCTCCGCATTGGAAAAGTCCGCATAATGCCTTCGGCTCAATTTTTGCCCTTTGCGGCTTACTCCTTTCTTCCAAAACCGCCTGCACTCTATCAAAAAGCTTCTTTGTAATAATTGGCTGGTGTTTGCCTTCGTGAAGCTCGCCGCTATAGTAAAAATATCCGTAATAAAACGGATTGCATAAGAGACGCGAAATTTGGTCTTTTTTCAAAGGATTTCCGCCTTCGCTTTTCCAGCGTCTGGTCGGCTCTGTTTTAATGCCATTCTTAGCAAGAAATAAAGATATATCTTCCAGCCGTGATTCGTTTTGAGCATAAAGTTCAAAAGCCTGTTTTATTACCCTTGCCTGTTTCCTATCCAAGGCGATGGTCTTTGTCCTTTTATCGTTCATATACCCCAAGGGAGCTTGTCCGGGATAAATTCCTTGTCTGGCTTTTTCCCTCAATCCTCGGCTGGTGTTCTGGCTTAAATCCAAAATATACTGGTTGGCCATTCCAAACTCCACGCTCATCATTAAGACATTATCCGTGGGGAAATAACCCCGGTCGTGGGTTTGGATATGTTGGATTATGCCTCGTTGCAACATCCAACTGATCTGGCCGCCATCAATCGGATTTCGAGCCAGCCTGTCCAGTTTCCAGCAAATAATGCCTTGTGCCTCTCCCTTCTCTATCCGTGAAAGCATAGCGGTAAAAATCGGACGACCCGGAACCTTAGCCGACTGCTTTTCAATAAAAGTTTCTTTTATATTTAGACCTTCGCGTTTAGCAAAAGAGCGCAACTCGGAAAGTTGCGCGGCAATAGATAAAACTTGCATATCCTCGGTATCTGTAGATTTACGGCAATAAAGGAAGTAGTCGAACATAGTATATGCTAACTATAGTATGTAGAACCAAAGTTAGCAAGATATATACTATAGTTATCACCTATGAAAAAAGAAGTCCTATTAAAATTTGGGCAAAAAGTCCGCGATGAACGGACGAAATTAGGTTTATCTCAAGAAGAATTGGCTACTCGTGCCGGAGTTCACAGAACCTACATCGGAATGATCGAACGGGCCGAAAAGAATATAACTTTGGAAAATATAGAAAAGATCGCGAAGGCACTCAAAATAAATATCGGCGATTTTTTTAAATCATAAATATGAAAATCGTAAATACATACTCATTTAAAGGCGGGGAAAAATTTATCAAAGAGAACCATCCGAAGGAATTGGCGGAAGTTTTGGAAGTTATTGAAAACCTCAACGCTAAAATATGCTTAACAAAGGAAAGTGCCGAAAAGACGATGAAGGGCGAACTCCTGTTCTCCCCCAGCGATATGAATCATCACCTCAAAACGGCCTTACACAAGAAGAGCTGGACTGAAAAAGCGAATGGAAAGAAAAAAGAGTATGCGGAGCCGCGTCATGCTTTCGGCGGCGGACGTTTCCGCGAGATGGACGGAATAAAAAACAAAGTAGGCTTGGAAATTCAGTTTGGAAAGTATGCCTTTATGGGTTACGATATTTTTTCCAAGATGATTATTTTCAAAAATCTTGGCCTTATTGAATGTGGAATAGAAGTTGTTCCGGCGGAAGAATTAGTAAAACAGATGTCCACCGGCGTTTCTTCTTTTGACCAGCTCCTTGTAGACTTTGAAAATAGAGGCGAAAGCAATATCGATATTCCGGTCTTTGTTATTGGAATTGGACTGACTGAGCGGGAAAAGAAGCAGGCGGAGAAGATAACCACTCTATTCAAAAGCGATAAAAAAGCAGCTCTTGGCTCGATTAAATTACGCAAATATAACGGGTCAAAACCCGGCCCCAAATAAACTTTCTCTTGCTTTCTTAAACTCATCCGGCGTCCTTGCAAGCTCAACATTGCTTGTCGGCTGATAAACCGGCGTACCCATTAAACGATGTTTTAAAGTGCCGTTCGCAGCGGCCTTTATTCGTTCTTCGGCAACATCTAAATATTCTTTTATAATATCCGAGCCATAACCCTTTCGATTGTGTAAAACCGCAGCACAGATCGCACTTCCTACCCCCAAATAAGGATCAAGAACTATGTCGCCAGGATTTGTCATAGATAATACAAGTCTTTCAATAAGCTCAATCGGGAATTGGCAAGGATGATTTGTTTTTTCTGGATGGTTGTTTTTTACGTTTGGGATTTCCCAAACATCGGACGGGTTTTTCCCAAGAGGATTACAAGAAAGGGTGCCATATTTTTCATTCTTCTTGAAGTTTTTCTTGCCCGGATATTTTTGAGGAACTCGTACAGGGTCCAAATTGAAAGTATAGCTATCATTCTTGGTAAACCAAACTATAGTTTCGTGCCGTCCGGAAAATCTTTTAGAACAGTGTAAGCCGTGTCCAAAATGCCAGATAACCCGGTTTCTAAGCTTGAGTCCATTTTTCTTGCCGATAGCATAAATGAGCGCGTCCAAAGGGAAAACCTCGCCATTTGTTGCGATATGGTTTCCCACTTGCCAGCAAATACTGCCATCATCAGTTAATATGCGGCAAGCTTCCTTTATTACTGCCTCTTGCTCGGCGAGATAAATATCCAAATCTCTTCTTTTTTCGTATTCTTTGCCAATATTGTAAGGCGGCGATGTAACAACAAGTTTGACCGATCTTTCAGGCAGCTTTTTCATTAATTCGATACAATCTCCGTGGAAAAGAATTACATCAGCGTCCTTTGAGATATTACGCGCAATTTTTATTTTCTTTATAGGCAAAAGCGACGATTGGCAAGGTTTATTTTCTAAATTTTCGGGTTTTTGTATGGTTTCAGGATTGGGATTTTCCGTTTTGATTACATCTAAAACAATGCCCTGTATCGTTATGGGAGTTTCTTTATCGATTATTATCGGCTCTATACTCTTATTCGCCGGTTGCAAACGGATATAGTCTTTTTCTTTATAGAACTTCTTTAAAGTAGCCTCTTGATTATTAATCAAAGCAACAACCTTCTGCCCGTTATTTGCCGTTTGTTGATATTTAACTAAAATAACATCGCCATCGTTGATATTCTCGTCGATCATACTATTGCCAACTACCCGCAGGGCGTATATTTCCGCTGACCGCGGAAGCTTATCCTTTGGAACCGCTATGGTTTCATTGTTTTGGATTGCCTCAATCGGTTGGCCCGCCGCAATCATGCCCAAGAGAGGAATCTTAACTAAAGGTTGATCGTTTGCAATACTAATCGCTCGCGCTTTATTTTCGATTTTATCCAGATAACCGCTCTCTTTAAGTTTTGAAACATGGAAATGCGCCGTGGAAACGGAAGCTAGCTTGAATTTTTTTTGTATTTCTTCAAGAGAGGGGGCATACCCCTTTTTTAGAGAGTATTTTTTTACGAAGTCCAAAACTTCTTTTTGACGCTTTGTAAGCATTTGATATTGATTACTGTTTATAACTAGATTATAATAGAAAGAAAATAGAAAATCAAAGCCTTGGTTATCCCCAAGCGAAAATAACAATAAAGCTATGGCAAAATTCACAAGAACTCAAAAATTCACAAAAGAGAACATCTGCAATGTCCCCCAAAATAAGGCAATAATTTATAAAATAAAAGACGGGAGTGGTGAAAATCTCTATACAGGGATAGCTGGCCGCGGAAGAACACAGGATCGTCTATTGGAGCACAAAGAAATACAGAAAGAAAAAATACCCGGAGGTACTAGATTTCAATACGCAGTAGTTAAAACTAAAGTAAGGGCGCATGAAATCGAAAAATCAATTATCAAAAAAGATCAGCCGGAATTTAACAAAAATTGTAAGTAGCTTTTTATCCGCCAAAAAATCATTCGCCAAAAAAATCTTCGGCTCGAACCTGTATTTGTCCGCCAAAAAGATCAGCGGTTTGCCCCAAACACAATGGGCGGCGTGGGAGGTACCCGCTTTTTAATGCGCTGTTTCCCGGTATTAAAAAGGAGGAAAAATTTATATGCTCGACATTAAATTCAGAAAATTAAAAAAATCCGATATTGAAAAAATCCGGCTTTTTTATAAAGCCAACGGCTTGGATAACGCAGGAAGCCTTAGTGATGATTTTTTATTAAAATGCCTTAATTCCGAATTGATTTTTTCTGTTCTTTATCGCTGAATACAAAAAAGAAATTATAGGAGCTGTTTATTTTGTAGACCAAGGCGGTTTAATAACCGTTTGGAGTCTGGTGATAGATAAAAACTACAGAAATATGGGAATAGGCACCGAATTGGTAAACAGCGGCTTAAAAATCGCAGCCAAGAAAAAAAGAAACATGACCTCAACAATCACAGATCCGTCCAATATTCCCGCTATCAAACTGTTTAAGAAGCTAGGATTCACCGAAGAGCGGAAAAGAATCAGGTTGGACAAAATAAACTAATTATAAATTATATATTTCCAATTGTTATTTCTTTGGGCTCACAAACCGCCCAGCGCAGTATAAAGCCATACAGGTAACCAAAAGCTATATCCTCCTCTGCAGGATGTGAAGAAACCTCCTCCCCAACTCCCGCTCTCTGCGAGAAAGACTGCAAGGTGCCTTTTGTTCAATGAGCAAACCCGTAATCTAAAAAGTGTTTTGTATACGGACATTTTGCACTCACTGGCCGAGGGCTTGGTTAGGAGTTAATCCCTTCAACCCGCAATGGCGGGTATTGTTGTAATCACGGTTCCATTTCCTTAATTTGTATCTCAAATCTTTGAATGA
>JAKLGH010000004.1 GCA_022710775.1 Patescibacteria group bacterium | reverse complement strand
GCCATCAAGACCGATAACGGCCCTTGCTTCACCAACCGCTACACCGGGTATTACCGGTCCGATCGGCCGTTCCCCCGAACGCATGCGTTCGACGAGGTTTGCGCCGGATACGGCATCGCCCATTACCTGATCGATCCGGGCAAGCCCCAGCAGAATTGTTTCGTGGAAAGATCACATCGTGAAGATGAAGAGAAGTTCTACCAACGGAACCGCTTTGCGTCATTCAAAGATTTGAGATACAAATTAAGGAAATGGAACCGTGATTACAACAATACCCGCCATTGCGGGTTGAAGGGGTTAACTCCTAACCAAGCCCTCGGCCAGTGAGTGCAAAATGTCCGTATACAAAACAAGAACAAAGAAAAAGAACAGGCTAGCCTGTTCGCTTCAGATTTTGGCAATATTGACTTGTTAGCCGCAACCGTTAACAAAAATGATAATTTACCTCGCTCATAAAACGTAAAAGATATTTCGCAAAAATCAATCAAGGCAAAGCAAAAATACCCGAATTACCGGGTATTTTTGCAAGCCTTAAAGAATTTGTTGAAGTCGCCTCGAACTAGTTTTTTTGATCAATCTTTAAAGACGGATTGATCAGCGTCTTACAGTCAAGAAGAGAATTCTCACTCCTCAACCATAGCCGACACTCAAAAAATAAATTAATTGATCCACGAGCAGGTTCCCCTACCCGTGCCTTGTTACGACTTCGCCCCTCTTACTGAATCCAGCTTAGCTCCCCTTGCGGGGCACTTCGGCTGTCCCCAGCTCGCTTGGCGTGACGGGCGGTGAGTACAAGGCTCAGGAACATATTCAACGTGACGTAGCTGATTCACGTTTACTAGCGATTCCGGCTTCATGAGGTCGAGTTGCAGACCTCAATCCGAACTGGGGCCGTTTTTGATGGGATTTGCTCCACCTTTCGATCTTGCTGCCCATTGTAACGGCCATTGTACCACGTGTGCGGCCCAGGGCGTCAAAGGGCCATGCTGATTTGGCGTCATCCTCACCTTCCTCCGAGTTGTCCCCGGCAGTTTCTTATGACATGTAAAACATAAGATAAGGGTTGCGCAGGTTCCGGCATCTAAGCATGCATCTTACGACACCTGCTGACGACAACCATGCAGCACCTGGGCTAATGTCCTTGCGGAAGTCTATCTTTCAATAGATTGTCATTAGTCTGTCAAGCCCTGGTAAGGTTCCTCGTTTGTTGTCGAATTAAGCCACATGGTCCACCGCTTGTGTGAGCCCCCGTCTATTCCTTTGAGTTTTAGCCTTGCGGCCGTACTTCCCAGGCGGGATACTTAACGCGTTAGCTTCGTTACTTGAAGGGTCGACACTTCAAGCGACCAGTATCCATAGTTTAGGGCGTGGACTACAAGGGTATCTAATCCTTTTTGCTCCCCACGCTTTCGTTCCTCAGCGTCAAGGTCGCCCCAGCTGTCTGCCTTCGCTTTTGATGTTCCGCACGATATCAACGGATTCCACCCCTACACCGTGCGTTCCGACAGCCCCTAGCGCCTTCTAGTTGTGCAGTATCCACCACAGTCTCCAGGTTAAGCCCGAAGAGTTTAATGTTGGACTTACACAACAGCCTACGAACACTTTACGCCCAATAAATCCGGATAATGCTTGCGGGTTCTGTATTACCGCTGCTGCTGGCACAGAATTAGCCCCCGCTTATTCCTGAGGTACCGTCAATAACTTCTTCCCTCAGAAAAGTAGTTTACGGCGCGAACGTCTTCATCCTACACGCAACGTCGCTGGATCAGGCTTTCGCCCATTGTCCAATATTCTCGGCTGCTGCCTCCCGTAGGAGTCTGGCCCGTATCTCAGTGCCAGTGTTGGGGAACAAGCTCTCACCTCCCCTAACCGTCATTGCCTTGGTAGGCCGTTACCCTACCAACTAGCTGATGGTGCGCAGGCTCATCACTAACCGGCTTGCGCCTTTACCCTTCAGCTTGCGCTTCAGGGACTATCAGGAATTAGTCCCGCTTTCGCGGGGTTATACCTGAGTTAGCGGTTGATAACCCACGTGTTACTAACCCGTCTGCCGCTAATCCCGCTTAATCTTGCGAAAAAATGGGATCCGCTCGACTTGCATGCCTTATCCACGTTGCCAGCATTCATCCTGGACCAGGATCAAATCCTCAAAAAGAAGGTTTGTCAACTTGCGTTGGCAAACTTTCGAATAGTTCGAGACAACTTCAAAAAATCCTTTTTCTTTTTCCGTTTGGACGGAAAAAGGGTCTTTGTTGGCTTTATGTTGCATTTCTTCCACATTCGTACGCTTTCCATTTTTTGAACCCTTGCGGGTTCGTTTTTACAAAGTTCGTCGTCCTGTATCTCGGAATTTTAGAAAAAAAATCATTAGCTCATCTTAAGATGGTTATGATTTTTTCGCTATGCTGTAATCCTAATCTATTTGCAGCAATTGCAGGTCTTAGCAGTTTTTTTCTTTTTTTTGGCTGCTTTTTTTGCCATCTGATTTTCAATAATTCACTACATAGAGAGTATAGTCTTTTTCAAAACCGGTGTCAATAGCCCTGCCGCAAGCTCAACCGCGGTTTTTTGTTGGCTTATCTATTCGGCCAACCCATATGGGCAAAAAAAAGACGGTGCTCTCCGTCTCAAACAAAAATAAACAATCTCGCATTTTCAAACTCCCTTTCCCTGTTTAAGCTGTCGATCTCGCACGTTCTGACAATGATGCCCAATGGATAGGACGCTTTTGAAATTCTCGTCAAAATATGTCCGTGGTAAGCTTCCGCTTCAAGTTTGGCATCGCCGAACGCTATAATGATCGACGTCGCGACTCGCGGCGCGTAAACCAAGCCGCTGTTATTTTGCGCCGCCACTTTCTTGCCAAGGTAGTAATTTTCCAAGCCGAGGCGGGAAATATCTTGCACGACTGTCCGGGCATACCGCTTAGTTTCAGCATCGTACAAAAAAGCGACTATGTTTGCGGCGACAATAGAATGCACTGCTAGGCCAAAGCGCGTAAACAGCTCTTCTTTTTTATCTTCAATCAGTTCCGCGACAACCTTCTGCCCAACCTGCATAATGGTTTCATCGTTTACGCACTTGGTAACGTCGAACCTGAGGTCATCGATAAGCGCGGACCAATTAACGTTCAGCCGCAATCCAATGACGCTCTGTTCCAGCAAATTTTCAGAATTCGCCAATCCATAGCTTATCTTCGTAACCAGATGTTCTTGTATCCGCTGTTCTCCGGACTCCCGAATTACGCTATAAAGCATTTTCGCGGCATCATAAGCGGTCTCATGGCCGCACGAACACTTCATTCTCGGTAAATCGTTTTCCGCAACTTCCAGGCATTTTTCACATACGCCAGGCATATTTTTCCTCCAAACTGTTAAGAACTGGCGATACCATATCATATAAATATTATTTAGTCAACTATAAAACCGCCCGCGATCTCGTCTTCTTCCAAGTGAAATTGCTCAAGAGGCTATCAGTAAATTTACCAACCTCGCCAGATTGAAAAAAAATAAAAAGACACGGCAGTGTCTTTATGGCAACTAGAGATATTCAGGATCCATGACAAGCTTAACCGCATCCATCGCCAGCTTTACTTCGGCGGGAATTTCTCCGCTATCGCAAGGTTCTACTCCTTCAGAAACCATTCCGGTCCAAAGCGTCCAGCCCTGCTTGGTAGAACCCCTGAAATTTATGGAATTGCCGGATCTATCGTAAACCATTCCCCATTCGCTGCTTCTTCGATAGCAACCAAACAGTTTTATAACCATTGGCTTCATTTCAACACCTGTCTTTGGTTTATTTTATGCTTTTTCCTTATCCTAGTAATTAATAACTGTCAATGTCATCGCCCTCATTTCAATTCATTAAAAAAATAAATCCAGCTTTTTGGCCGGATTTTATGCTTCTAATCCAGATGGAATTTCTGCCTGCTAGGCACCAGCTTTTATTTATAGACCGATGGCCCGTTAATCGCGCCAAGCGCCGCTATCATAACAAGCGCCGCGCAGCTGTTAATGATCGGGCGATGGCCGCGTTATCATTAAAGTCCTTTATCTCCCCCTCGGTTACAATAAGCGGCAGATGTTTCTGCAGCATTGCCACTATGTTTTGGGCCACTATGCCGTCACCGCTCCAATGCTCGACAAAGCTAAGGGTAGTGAGCAAATATCTTAAGGGGCAGTCTTCTGCTCCGCTGATGGCCGAACCCAGCTTTTTCATCTGCTCTCCCTCGTTGAAACTAAGCCCGGCTATCAGACCGTCGATGTACTGCTTCCCCGGACCAGACGCTTCTTCGTAGAACATCAGCAGTTTGAGCAATTCCGCTTTCTGTCCGGTTGCCAAATTCTTTGCTTGGCCCAACTCGATAAGTCGCTTGAAGCCAGCCGGATTCTTATCTTTCAAACGCCGGAGGCTCCATAAATTTTGCTCAAAAATACAGATTTCCACATCCGCTGCGCGCCTCAAAGATCGTTCTTCCTTTTTTTTAACGTGCTTTAACAACAACATCACCTTGGTTAAGGATAAAATAATAAAAAGAATTGTCAACAACCCCGGCCCGGAGGTTAGGGCTTGCGGCCCGGTTCAAGCCAATATCAACCGGATTAACTAAAACTTTTTTTGGCAGCGGGCCAGAGGCGGGCCAAAAACTTTTTTCCGGAAGCCGTCGCAAACCTTGGCATCCGTCTTTGTTTAAACAGATAAAGAAACTTTTCCAGGTCTTTCCCCTTAAAAGTCGATTTCGCCCTTTCGTTATCGATCTGGCCAAGTGAATCGGCCTCGAATAAAAGGATCTCGTTTTTAGTTGAAAGCATATCCAATTTGTCATGCACTTCGACCAGATGGACGATTTCTTTTTGCTGTCCTTCGGTTAGCGGAAGATCCTTGATGAGCCCGGCGGCCATTGCCGCTCCTTTAGCCATATGGTCATTCTTAGCCTGATGGATTCCGTCCCAATTGTTGGCAAATTCAACCTGGGAATATCCGATATCGTGCAAGTAAGCGGCACAGATTAAGACCGGGCCATCCCCGCCCTCGCCAGCCAACAGCTCTTTCATCCAATAAACCGTAGCTAAGGTATGAGGTATGTCCCAGCCCGGCCGGCCGGAGCTAAGGATCGCGATCGCGCGTTCTTGAATTTTTTTTTCGTTAAAACCTTTGAGCTCCATGAATTGATCTTAGTTTCTCAAGAATCTCTAACGCGACCGACTTTGCGTCACGATTCGCGTCTATCGCCGCTTCGGCCCATTTCTCGTACAAGGGAGACCTTTCGGCATAAAGGCATCCGAGCGTTTTTTCCTTTAAACCAACTATCGCGCGCTCCCTGTTTCCTATGCGTTTTTCTATAACCGCCAGAGGCGTTTTAAGGTAAAAAATGGTTGAGATTTCCTGAAAATATTCCATGGCTTTAGGGCAATAGACAATACTGCCTCCCGGAGAAATTACCAAATTGTTTTTTCCTTTTGCAGCCGCAATAGCGATCTCTTCTTCTTTTTTTAAAAATTTTTCTTCCCCGTTCTTGTCCAAAAACGCCTGCAACAGGCAGGAATATTTCTTCTCCATCAGCCGGTCCGGATCGATAAGCTTGTAATCAAGCATGGCGGCCAGCTCTTTCCCGACGGCTGTTTTTCCCGATCCGGGCATACCTATCAAAGTAATATTCATATTGATACGCGTAACCCATACTAGCCACTTTTACGCCAAAAATGCAACCCGGCGGAAAAACCGGGGGGCCGTTACGGCTGATAAAAAAATCCTCAGCGGCTAAAAGCCTTGGAGGTTATCTTTAAAAAAATTCGGACGGCGCTCCGGCCAAATCTTGGGATTTCCGATTTTCGACTCCGTTCTCACCCATCCTAAATGTTTAATTAGCAAAATAAAAACCGCCTCTTTTGGGAAACGGCTTTCTTAAAACCGGTGGAAAAGGGTTGGCACGGCAATAATGAGTTTTAAAAAATGAGCTATCGCTCTCTTGATCTGCTGTTAAAAAACCTTTCCATCCTTCATCCTGCCAAAAAACACCTCTCCGCCGTAAAATGAAGGCAAATCAGCACTTGATACGATGATCGCGTTGGGCTTTTCAGTCGCCCATCTGGCCAAATTTACTAACGCTTCCCTGCCCCCATTGGCCAGAATCAGGTTTGTGTTAAAACCGCAAGCACAGGTAATCGTTAAAACCGGTTCATTCCCCACCAAATACCTTTTACGATAATCGCCCACAACTCTGCTCATAAAATCTGGCGGCAATGGAACACCAAACGATGTTTCCAATATTTCACCGTAATAACTTTGATGAATGATAAATTCTTCCTTTTTTGCCAGAGAGATTCGGGCTTTCCCTCCGCCGCAGTTTTCATGCGACAATTTTATTTCTTCGATGCCCGCATCCGGTCCCAGCGCTTCCGTAATAAAAAACTTAAGCTCCGGAATTGGATTTTTCTTCTTACCGCAAGCCATTTTCATTTCTGACACCTTTTTTAAACTACTGGATAATGAATAGCAAAAAAGGCCAATTTGTCAATTATTACGCCAAAGTCCAGAACCTTGGAATCACCCTTAATCAGGAATCAAAAAAACCACCCATTTTAGGCTGGTTTTTTTATCCATTTTGCGGACCCGACGGGATTTGAACCCGTGATCTCCTCCGTGACAGGGAGGCGTGTTAACCGGGCTACACTACGAGTCCAAACAATTTTTAACGGCAATCATCAGTTACCTCAAAATCCTTTTAATTGCAACTTATTTTGGTCTATGCTCCGCCGCAACACGCCAATAAAATCCGCCGTGCCGACGGCTGGGATCGAACCAGCGACCTCGGCCTTATGAAGACCTCGCTCTACCGCTGAGCTACGCCGGCTTTCATGCTTGCCTTGTTGCGGGGCCTGGAATTGCACCAGGGCCTCCAGCTTATGAGACTGGTGAGATACTACTTCTCTACCCCGCGATAAAAGAAAGAAAATACGAACGTACTTAGTATACAGCAATTCAACAAAAAAAACCAGAACGGGCTATCCGTTGACCCTTTATCACGTTTTAGTCTTAGCCAAAATTCAGCAGCTTGTCAAATGTTTCGCTAAAAAGCTTCCAATTCCGAAAGCGCGCGCTCAAACTCCGCCACTATTCTTTTGGCATCGGACTGAGTTAAATGATAGCTCGTATCGTAAACCAGATTCTGATAGACCTGATCGGCTTCTTTTAAGGTTTGGAGCTGGGAAAAGACGCCGGGTTTCACCCGTTCCAATTTTTCGTTCAGGTTTTTTCCTTCATTGCCCAGGCGCTTCATCACGTCGTTCAGCAAGAGATCAGCCTCTATCACCGACAGTTTGTATTCGGTTTCCAACTCGCTTTCCAAACGCTGGAGGATCTTCATCCATTGCTTGTCTATTTTTTTAATAACGTAGGGCCGGAAAGTGAAAAATTCCATCAAATCCCAGATAACCAGCCTTTTTAACCAGGGAGTCGTAAACCAAACGTAAATGATAAAAATAATAATGGAAACGGAAATCAAAATACAAAAAATCTTGGCCGCTAGAAACCAGCCGGCTATCGGAGGAAACAATATTGCGTCAATCTCGGTTTGGGAAAGCTGATTCATTATATTTGATCTTCGAGATCCTTGGCTATCGCGAAAAGCGTTGCTTCTTCGAACGGTTTACCGATAACCTGCAAACCGACGGGCAGGTCACCGATCTTTCCGCAAGGAACCGAAATCGCGGGCACACCCGCCAAATTGACGGATACGGTAAAAATATCAGACAGATACATCTGCAGCGGATCCTGGGTTCTCTCCCCGATCTTAAAAGCCAGGCTTGGGGAAGTTGGGGTAAAAATGGCGTCAACTTTTTCAAACGCTTTATCGAAATCCTGCTTGATAAGCGCGCGTACTTTCTGGGCGCGCAGATAATAAGCGTCGTAATATCCGGCCGAAAGCACGTAAGTGCCCAGCATGACGCGGCGGCGGACTTCCGCCCCGAATCCCTCGGCTCGGCTCTGCATATATATTTCCAACAGGCTTTTGGCTTCCTTCGAAGAATAACCGTACCTGATCCCGTCAAAGCGCGCAAGATTCGCGCTGGCCTCCGAAGTGGCTATAATGTAATAGCACGCCAAAGCGTATTCAGTGTGGGGCAGGCTTATTTCTTCGATCTTGTGGCCTAGGGCAAGGTATTGTTCGATCTTTCCCTTCACGATTTTCTCAATCTCCGGATCAATTCCCTTGATAAAATATTCCTTGGGAACTCCAACGGTAAATTTTTTTCCTTGCGTTTCCAAAAAAGGTTTCAATTCGCAGGAAGTGCTATCCAATGGATCGCGGCCCGAGATCGCTTCAAACACGATCCTGGCATCTTCAACGTTATTCGCAAGCGGACCAATCTGGTCCAGCGAAGAAGCGTAAGCCATAAGGCCATAGCGCGAAACCGATCCGTAGGTCGGTTTCAATCCCGCAATCCCGCAGCAAAAAGCAGGCTGGCGGATCGATCCGCCGGTATCGGATCCCAAGGCAAAAACAGCCTGGCCGGATGCGACCGCCGCAGCCGAACCGCCCGACGATCCCCCGGGAACGCGCTCCAGATCCCGCGGATTACGGGTTACGCCGTAAGCCGAATTCTCCGTGGAACTTCCCATGGCAAATTCATCCATATTGGTCTTGCCAAGGATCACCGCTTTCCGGTCTTTCAATTTTTTAACTACCGTAGCGTCGTAAGGCGCAACGTAGTTTTCCAAAATCCTGGACGCGGACGTGCATTTTACGCCCTCGACCAGCATATTGTCCTTAATAGCGCAAGGCACTCCGGCAAGTAACGGCAGATCCTCCCCTTTGGCAATCGATTCGTCAACCGCTTTGGCTTGGCTTAAAGCCAAATCTTCGGTTATGTTCAAAAAGGCGAAAATTTTTTCATTCTCTTCTTTGATCGCTTCCAGGTAAGAATTGGCCAGTTCGCTTGCGGTAAAATCCTTTTTTTTCAAACCCTCTTGTATTTTTTTGATCGTTTGCGGAAAGTTTTTCATGTTCATTCGAATACTGATTTAACTTTCAAATAACCGTCCTTTTGGCCGGGCATAAGATCGATAAGCTTTTTTGCGATTTCAGTCGGCTGGGGCTTAGCCTTATCAATCCGGGTTATGTTGGATATTTCGATCGGATGCGTAAATGGTTTGGTTCCTTTGATATCAACCTCTTTTAGTTTTTCAATGTAATCCAAAATCGAGGACAGATCCTTTTGGTACCTTTCTATTTCGGTTTCGCTTAGCCCCAAACGGGCCAGCTTGGCAATATGTTTTGTTTCTTCTTTGGAAAGCATATTAAGAATAGCCAATAAGCAAGCTTACTAAGTTAATCAAGCTTTTAAGCTCATTAAGCCTATTAAGTTTTTTAAGCTTTTTAAGTTAAAATGCACGTTTTTAAACGCGTTCACAAATTCAGTTTAACCCAAACCAGAAAGTTTGTTAATCTTGACATAAGATAATATTTATTCTATAATTATTAAATTAAACTTAAGGGTTGATTGAAATGAATGTTGGATGGAATATTTACGCCATGATCCTCGTAATGCTATTTCGCTCCGGATTCTGGCTCGAACGGAATACCAAGGTATTCCACGGTGAACTGAATAGCGACCTTTCCGCCCTGCTGGCGCGATGGGCCTTAACGGACAGCACGGCCCGCTATCTCGCGGCCGGCGACCTGCAAAAAGAGTTAGCCGACCAGATGGGCTACGAAGTCTGCCCCGTATGCGGCTGGGCGATAGACGGCGCCTTGCCGGTGGATAAAAGACCGTTGTGTCTTCCCCACCCGGACTGCGAGGAAAAATCAAGAAAGCTAGATCCAACACGGACTAGCTTTTCATCATATTTACCCCCGGAAAATTGACGCTGCGTTTTTTTATGCTACAAATAGACAAGTAATGGAGGCAAGAAAATGAATCGGGCAAATGCAATATGGAAATGCGAAGATTGCGGAAAAACCGGAACCGTTGATATATACTTGTTCGGAGAAGCTTCGCGTCAGCTGGAAAAGATCGAGTCGGCCCATGCCGCGGTATCTCCCGATTGTCCGGGAAAAATACTGGCAGTGGAGCTAAAGTAAACAATGCTTCGTTTGAATTGAACTGCGGCCAACGCAGTTTTTTTGTTGACAAAAATAAAATAAAGTGTTAATGTGTAAATAATAAGGAGGTACGGAAGTGGAAATATTTACCATGATCGCCGCGTTCCTGTTCGGCGCCTTGCTAGCGGTTGGAGGGTTTATAATTGGTACGACAAGAAATCGATGGATAATTCTACCCTCAATTGTTCTTTTGGTCTATTTGTTTTTCGGCTGGCCCTTCAAGGCTATGGCGGTTTGGCCATTCATCTACGCCGAAGCGGCTGGAATCGTTGCGACAAATATTTATTTAATCGCGATACAAACGGCCAAAAAAACAGTTAAAGAAACAAATTACAAAGTTAAAGCCATCAAGATCGGCCAGCTCTATCCGGGAACCCGCGGACGACAGCCTCAAGTTGGACAAGTCTTCTGGGTGATCGAAGAAAGAACGTCGCTGCGAAAAGACAGTTCCTTGGCGCCCATAGGACATGAGTGCGGCAACGACCCATGCTTTGTTTGCGAAGGCCTGCCGGACGTATCGGTAAAAGAAGTCCATATCTATGGCCTGCAGGGAAGCTCTTACGGTTGGCAGCCGGCAGAAAATTTTGTACGATATGACGGATAAAAACCGTCATTTTCTTTTACAAAAAACCGCGGGTTTACGCGGGTTTATTGTTCTTGGCTTTTGCTTAATAAGCTTAATGGACTTAATCAGCTGTCCTCCCTACTTCGGCGGTTCCAGTTCCTTGGTTTCGATCAGGACCTCGCGCAATTTGTCCAGGTTTTCCAGCACCATTCCTGCGCCGCGGACAACCGAAGTCATCGGATCTTCCACGACCTTGACCGGAATACGGGTTTCTTTCTCTATCAATACATCCAGTCCCCGCAGCTGGCTCCCCCCGCCGGCCAAGTAGATGCCGTTGGACATGATATCGGCTATCAATTCGGGCGGTGTTTCCTCAATGGCCATTTTAATTTCGGATACGATCTGCTTAACCGACTTCTCGATGGCGCGCCTGATCTCATCCTCGGAAATCACAATCTCTTCGGGCAAACCGGTCACCAGATTGCGCCCCCGCATCTTAAAATCGCGCCTCGGAGGTTTCTTCGCGCCAACAACGCCTTTTTGAACCGGCCCGCTTTGGTCAACCTGGTAAGCCAATCCTATGCCTATTTTGATGTTCTCGGCCATTCTCTCCCCGATCAGCAGCTTGTATTCTTCCTGAACAAATTGGATAATATCTTCGCAAAGTTTGTCGCCCGCGACGCGCAAACTCTTCCCCAAAACGATGCCGCCCAGCGAAATAACCGCGATTTCAGCCGTACCGCCGCCGATATTGACAACGAAATTCCCAACTGCTTCCTGTACCGGCAAACGGGTTCCGATAGCCGAAGCCATCGGTTCGTCGATCAAAAAAACCTCGCGCGCCCCGGCCGATATGCCGGCATCGATTACCGCTTTCTTTTCCACTTCGGTGACTCCGAAAGGAACACCAACGATTATCCGCGGCCGGATATTGAATATTAATTTTTTCTTCCGGGCTTTCTCAATGAAATACCGGAGCATCTGTTCCGTCACTTCAAAGTCCGAGATAACTCCGGAGCGCAGAGGCCTTACTGCCACGATATGGGACGGAGTGCGTCCCACCATTTTTTTCGCTTCTTCGCCGACGGCCAGTATTTGCCCGGTTTTTTGGTTGACGGCTACCACCGACGGTTCTTGGATCACGATTCCGCGGCCGCGGACATAAACCCTGGAATTGGCCGTACCCAAATCGATCGCCATATCCTCGGAAAACAGTTTCTTGAAATTATCCCAGAATTTAAGCATTGAAGTTGATTATAAGTTTCGCGGATCCGCCTCGCTCAGCAAAATAAGCTTTTGGTCTTTTGAATTCCTGTTTTTTTGCTCCACGCTGTCTTTTTGCAGGGTTTTTTCGCTGACCACGATCCTGGAAGGTATCCCCAAAAGATCGCTGTCTTTGAATTTTTCTCCTGCCGATTTTTCAGCTCTGTCGTCGTATAATACTTCCAAACCCGCTTTTTGTAAATCAAAGTATAATTTATCGGCAGCGTTTTTAACCTTGCCGTAAACCGCTTCGTCGGTAGAATTAAGCGCGATCAAATGAACATCGAAAGGCGCTATCTCCCTGGGCCAGATAATCCCGGATTCGTCATGGTGCGCTTCCGCCACGGCGCCCATCAAACGGGTCAGGCCGATTCCGTAGGTTCCCATGATCACCAATTTTTTCTGCCCGTCCTTATCGGTAAACTGGAGATTGAACGGATCCGAATATTTGGTTTTCAACTTGAAGATGTTACCAACCTCAATAGCTTTCTTTTCTTCGAATTCAGCGCATTGGCACTCCGGACAAACAGGATATTCTTCTTTAATTTCCTTATTGATCGCCAAACCGCATTTCTTGCAGATATGGATAATATCTTCTCCCGCGTCCGTAATCATTTGGAACTCATGGGAAAATTTGGCGAAAGAACCGCCGCTGGCAAAAGTGAGAAAAGTCTTGTCTTTTATTCCCGTCCGTTCATAAACTTTAAAATAAGCGTCCTTGGCTTTTTCGTAAAAAACATCCAATCCGGCTTCATCGGCATGGAAGGAATACAAGTCTTTCATCGAAAACTCCCGCAATCTAAGAAGGCCTGATTTGGCGCGCAGCTCGTCGCGAAATTTGGTTTGGATCTGGTAAACGGAAAACGGCAGGTCTTTGTAGGAATAAACGAATTTCTGAACTAAAGGAACAACCTCTTCCTCGTGGGTCGCACCCAAAGCATAAGACTCGCCTTTTTCGCGTTCGATCTTAAATAAAACATCCAGGCTTGACCAGCGTCCGGTCGTCTCCCAATTCTTTTTGGGCATTAACGCCGTCATCAGGATGCGCTGGCCTCCGATGGCATCCATTTCCTGGGCGATAATCTTTTCTATTTTGTTTAAAACGCGCAAACCCAAGGGAAGCATAGCGTAAATCCCGGCTCCGATCTTTTCAACAAAACCGCCCCGGATCAAAAACCGGGCGGAAGCGCTGGCCTCGTCGTTAGGCGCTTCTTTTCTTGTTTTGCTGAATAGATTGCTTTGTTTCATGGCTCTTTAAAAAACATTAGAAAAGCCGGGAAATATCTCCAATAGTGGCAAATATCGAGAGCGCGATCAAAATGAAAAAGAAAACAGCGGTTATGGTTTGTTCGATCCTTTCCGATACCGGTCTCCGCCTCAACGCTTCAATTCCCAGAAAAACCAGCTTTCCGCCGTCTAAAGCCGGTATCGGAAGGGCGTTGAAAATCGCCAGATAAACCGAAATTACGGCAACGAATTGAAGATAATAGTTCAATCCCATTTGAGCCGCCTGGTTCATCATATTTCCGATGCCGATCGGCCCGACAAACTGCGTTCCCGGCGGCATGCCTTGCCCGCTTGCCAAACGTTTGATGATCTGGCTCCAACCCGAGAAGAAATTAACGGTTATATCCCAGGTTGTCGTAACGCTTTTCACGGCCGCTTGTGAAAGGCCGTAAGATACGTAAGCCGTTCTGGCTAAAGAAATGCCCACCGCTCCCTCCCCGTCAGGAGGATCAACTCTGGGCGTTAAATTCAGAAATAGCGTTTCGTTGCCCCTTTGAACCTCCATTACGACCGGCTGTCCTTTATGGACGCTGGTGAAATCCTGGACTTGAGTTACTTTATCAATAACGGAGGTTTGGACTGGATCGGAAGCAAGGTTCAGTTTTTTGATAAAATCGCCGGGCCGGACATCGGCCTGGCTGGCCGGGGAATTGGGAGAAATACCCGTAACCTGCACCTTAGCATCAAAAACTTCGTCCGTATCAAGAACAGGCTGGACCGATCCGGTCGTATAAACATAAGCGAAAATAACAACCGCTATCAGCCAGAAAGAGATTACGCCGCCTGCGACGATTAACGCCCTCTGCCAAACAGGCTTGCTCGCAAAGCTTCTGGAATCCTCCATCCGTCCATCCTCGCCGTAAAGTTTGACAAAAGCGCCCAATGGTAAAGCGTTCAGCGACCAGATTGTTTCCCCTATTTGTTTTCCGAAGATTCTTGGCGGCAGAAAAATTCCAAATTCCTCCACTTTTACCTTAAAAAGCCGCGCCAGAATGAAATGGCCGAACTCATGAAGCGTGATCAATCCGATCAGGCTGAGAAAAACGACAATGATAGATATTGCCATCAAATGATTAACCGCTTACTGTCGGTCTTTGACCATTATTAAAAGCGTTGCGTCAAAAAGCTTATAGCCAGCAGCTAAAGTTTAAAGTTATTATTGGGCGATTTCTTTTTTCTTGCGCTCGCCGCTTGCCTCGATCTTTTTTCCGTATTCATCGATAATCTTTTGCAATTCATCCTTGGCTTTGAATTTGTCATCTTCGCGAACCTCGCCATCCCTTTCCCTTTTTTGGATTTCCGACCAAGCTTGATCCCTCAAGCGCCTTATCGCCTGCCGCGCTTCTTCCTGGGTCTTCGATATAACCTTTGCCAAACCTTGGCGGTAATCGCTGGTCAGATCAGGCATCGAAATACGGATGACATTCTGGTCCGCGATGGGCGCCAATCCGAGCTGCGATTGCTTTATCGCGTTCTGTATCCCTTCGAAATATGATTTATCCCATGGCTGGATGACGATTTGGCGCGGTTCAGGGATCGAGATCATCGCCAATTGCTTCAACGGCATTTTTTGCCCGAAACAATCGACAACCAAATCTTCGACAATCGCCGCGCTTGCTCTCCCCGTATGGATCTTTGATAATTCCCGCTCAAAGTAAGCAATAGCCTTATCCATTTCAGGCGTGCTCCTTTTTATTATTTCTTTGTATTCCATGGTTTTTTAGCTTTCTCAAACCTCGCTTTTACGGAAGCCTCACACTAATTATCTAACAAAATTACCCCGGCTTGTCGAGTTATCCCGCCGGAAAACAGATAGCCTTATTAACGGAAAGTTATTATAATATATTTAATAATTATGGAAAAATCAATAAAATACGCCATTTACGCGGTACTTACCTTAGCCGTCATAATGCTGGGAACTGCGGTTTATTGGCTCCAATATTACAATTTATTTTCTCTCCAAGAGCAAACCAATGGTTTCATCGGCAATGTTGAAAATCTATATTTCCGCGGATTGATTTTTGTTCTTTGGTCCCTGGGCGACTACCCGGCCGGCAGTATCGCTTTTTGCGCGGCAGCCTCGGCGGCCATATTGGCTTTTTTCTGGCTAGTGGAAACAAAATTATTTAAAGACAGGAAATGGGCTTTTTTAACCGCTCCCTTGGCGACATCTGCGATTCTCCTGGCCTTTGCTTTAGGGGGAAGCATCGTCAGCAATCAGATCGAAACGGATTTGTACAATGCCAAGCCTTCATCCGGCTGTATCGATATTTTATATAATGGCAGCAGTTTTGACTCTTTTTTGGACCTGCCTGCCAATTTCTCCATGCTGATCCTTGAAACTGCTTTGGCTGTATTCCTTTCGCTAATCTTCTATGGTGTTATCAGAAAAAAAGGGTGGAATAAATTCCTTGTCGTCAGCGCTCTGTTGCTGATCTTGGCCCAATTCGTTTACTTCTTCGTTATTCCTATCATCTTGCTATCGCTGATACTTCCTTAAGCGCCGGAAGAAACATCAAATCTCAAGCATCAGGCTTTCCAACGCCAGCTTTTCGTTAACGTTGGTCGCCGACAGGATATAATCCAATTCCTGGATCTTTTTTAAAGTCCCGACGATCTTGGCCAAACGGCTTTGGCTTGCCGCCGGCCTCGAAAACTGAAACGTTTTCGGCGCTTCCGCCGCAGGTTTAAGGGCTTTATTCGGCTTCAGCTCCTGCAGCATCAAGCTTCGGAAATAAAACGACCAGATCTCGAGGATCTCTTCGATATTCTTCTGCTCGGATATGTTTTTGACATACTTGAAACGCTCCCCCATGCCGCCGGATACCGCGCATGCCAAGTGTTGAATCTCGTTTTTCCAGTTGTCGAACTCAGCCGGGTCCGAAATGAATCCTACGGCCCGTCCCGGACGGCCAAAAGACAGCCTGGTTATTTCATCAATATCCGCAATACCGGATTTTGAGCTGTATTCTTTTTTTAAAAAATCGCTGATCTCGCTATCCGGAACAAAATTAAACTTGACCGTTTCGCATCTTGAAACAATGGTTGGAAGCAACAACCGCTGATTTTGCGCAATCAGAATTATCAGAGTCCGGCCGCCCGGTTCTTCTAAGGTTTTTAAAAGGCAGTTCTGGCTGTCGGCGGTCATCAAATGCGAACCGTCGATCACAGCCGCCTTCAAAGGCGCTGCTGCCGGCTTAAGAGACAGCTTCCAGATCAGATCCCGAATCTGCTCTATTTTGATATTGTTTGTTTTTTCATCCGCTTTAACGAAAACAAAATCCGGATGGGCCTGTCCTTCACGGATCTCCGATTTGAAAAGGCGGGAAATCCATTCCATAGCTGCGATTTTTTTTCCAACTCTATTGGGACCGCAGAACAAATAAGCATGGGACAGTTTTTTAGCCAAGACCGCGTTATTCAGCAAATTGAGTTGTTTTTGGTGGCCGATCATTTAAACGTCGTATCGCGCGGCGAAAAACCGGCGTTTCTATTTCTTGTTCATGATGCTCTTCTTGTAAAACTCAAGGTTCTCAAGAACCGCTCCCGTACCTTTGGCTACGCATAAAAGAGAGTTGTCGGCCACAGTACAGGGCACGCCGATGGATTGAGTCACCAGTTCCGGCAAATTCCGCAGCAAGCTGCTTCCTCCGGACAAAACCATGCCCTTATCCATAATGTCCGCGGAAAGCTCCGGAGGAGTGTCGCGCAAAACATTTTTGATGGTTTGGACGATCTCAAACAGCACGTCGGAAATCGATTCGCTCACTTCGTTGGAATTTATTTTTATGTTTCGCGGCAAACCGCTGATCAGGTCGCGGCCCCGGATTTCTAAAATCTTAGGCTCTTTATCGGGAGAAGCCGTTCCAATGTTGATCTTTATCTCTTCGGTAGTCTGGTCGCCAACGGCCAAGTTGTGCTTTCTTTTAACATAGTCGGCAATGGCCGAATCCATTTTATCTCCGGCCACGCGAAGCGACTGGAAGTTGACAATCCCGCCCAGCGAGATCACCGCCACTTCAGCCGTGCCGCCGCCGATGTCCACGATCATGTTCCCGGAACAGGAATGGATGGGAATCCCCGCCCCAACCGCGGCCAGAATAGGCTCTTTGCAAAGATAAACCGCTTTGGCTCCGGCGTTCAATCCGGCCTCGATCACGGCGCGGCGTTCCGTTGAAGTTATCCCGGCCGGCACGCTGATCACAAGCTCGGGTTTGAAGAATTTAACCGGGCCCACCACTTTATTGATCAAATAATGAAGCATTGCCTGGGTTACGCGAAAATCGGCGATCACGCCTTCGCGCATCGGGCGGTATACCCTGATGGCATCGGGAGTCCGGCCCATCATTTCATTCGCTTCCTTTCCCACGGCTAAGATCTTGTTCTCGTCCAAATCAACAGCGACCACCGAAGGCTCCTGCAGAACAACCCCTTTTTTTGGTACAAAAACCACTGTGTTTCTTGTGCCCAGATCAATGCCTATTTTCATATTATGTTAGTAATCTTGAATGTTGGATAAAAATCCCAAACCCGGCGCTAGCTTCACGATTTTCCCTTCACGGCGCCTTAAACCCTTTCACGATTTCACTCTATACTATTTAAAAAAAAATGGCAAAGCGTCCCGCTGCCGGTATTGTGCGTTATTAGGAGCCTGCTCCTTTACGCCCTCCCCATTCCACGGAAACAAAAACAGCGAATGAGCCTAGGCCGAAAGGCGGGGTTGCAACTTCGGCCCGGAGCCGCGCAAAAAAAAGAGACTATTGTTACAGCTAGTCTCTTAAATAAGCGCGAAGCGCCGTTTTCGCCAAAAACTCTTCGTCCTCGCCGCCATCAAGGCGGTAACCGTCCAGGATATTGCTGATCCTAACCCAATGCAATTCATCCACGGAGTTCATCCACACGTTGAGAGGAAAGGGCAAAAACGCGATCGGAATAACGCAGCCGATCTTTAAATGAAAAGTCCTCTGCTTCGGAGCACCTCCGGACGGCACGCACAGGAATGTGGTTTCCGAAGGATCGATGCCGATCGCGCTGGCCGATAGTTGCTTTCCCAGCGATTGCATGACCAACGGTACCACGGCCCGGTCAATCAGCGGCTGGACATAATTTCCCAGTTTGGCCGAAACCAAGGAATCTTTCAAAGCCTTCGGCTCGATGCTCGCATTCAGGTTTCCCAGCGAGAGCGGTTCATTTTTCCGATTCTGGGGAAACAACAAAATCTTTTCTTTCCCTTGAGATTGCGGGTCATCGTCGCCGGCAATGATGGTATAGACCGTAATCTGGCTCACCGGCGGCGTCTTTCTCCAATATCTAACATCCATTTCGTATTCCTCCTTTTTAACGCATTTTTCGGCTATTTGCCGCGGTATTGTTACGGCATCTAGGCAATTTATAAGAACTGGATTTTCCTTAATCTTTTTTTTGGGTTTCGTCAAGATTGGCTAACAGTTCCTTGATTTTTTTATTCTTGCCTTCCATTATGATTAATTTCACCGTTATTGCCGGGTTTGTATCGACTTTGGCGCTGTCGTAATAAAAAACCGCGTTTAATCGCGGCTATTAGCTGCTTACTCGTAGCATTCGGCTAACTTGCTTCTGGCCAAAGCGGCCGATTCGGCATCCGAACTGAGGGTTAAAGCCTTCAGGCACAGACGGCACATTCGCTTCCCAAAACCGCTCACCAACTGATTGCCTTTTGGATTGGCGCAGAGTTCCAAAAGCTCCTTGGTGTTTACATACCGCCATTCGCCCAATATCGGTTCTACATCGTATCGGCCGATGATTATCAGATAACCGATATCTTTACCGCCTTTTAGCAAAGCCGGAAACATGGCCGGCATATTCTCGATATCCCAAGGTTCTATATCGATCCCGGTTTCCTCGAGAACTTCCCGGCACAGCGCCCTGCCAATGACACTTTCGTCAAGTGCCCGCTCCGCTTCTTCAAGATCGAAAGCGCCGCCCGGCAAATCCCAGTCGCCGGGGAAAGATTCCCAAGGCTGCCTCCGTTTAACCAGTAACCGGCCTTGGCCATCAGAAATGGCGGCAAACAAACCCATCGCAGGCTTGGCCGTGCTCGATGTCTTTTTTGGGGCTTCTTCTCCTTTTACTTCAGCCAATATATCACTCCGCTCCGATTATCAAGGAACCCTTTAATCATATAACAAAATAGTATTTTGTCAATTTTTCGGATTGATTGCGGCGGATTAATGCGGTATAATGGATTTGTCAGTTTCAACAATCACGCTATATCCAATGACCGCTTCAAGCCGGAAAATTTTGTTTTTGACCTTTTTCTGCCTTTTTTTAATGGCGGCGCCTACGATCATCCTTTATTCCCAAGGTTATCGTTTAAGCATCCCGCCGCAGAACGGCAAAATCCTCGTTAAAACCGGGGGGCTTTTCGTCAAAGCGACTCCCAAACAAGCTGATATTTACGTTAACGGCGGTCTGTCCAAAAAAACGGATATTTTCTTCGGTTCCAGCCTGATCGAGAACCTAATGCCCAAAAAATACGATATCGAGATCAGAAAAGAAGGTTACCATTCTTGGAAAAAACAGCTGGAAATCCGGGAAAAGCAAGTAACGGAAATAAAATATGTGACGCTCTTCCCTCAAAACCCGTCTTTCGCCGTCGCGGCCGAGGACGTTAACAGATTCTGGCCCAGTCCCGACGGAACCAAGATCATCCTGTACAGCGAAGCAACCGACGGCTGGTCAATCAAGCTTTTTAACGTCGAGAACGGTTTAAAAAGCCAGCTGGCGGAAGAAAGCGATATTTCCGCCGATGGAGCCAAACTAGAAAGCCTGGAATGGTCGCAAGATAACAAGAAGATCACCATCACAGCCGGCCTTCATGATGAACAAAGGTATTATTCTTTAAGCGTTGACCGCCTTTCTCCCCAATTAATCCGGGAAGACAACTCTGTTTTGGCACCCGAAGGATCGGTGGCCGATAAATTATCGGACAATACCCTTTTTTATTTAGACAAATCCGGCTTTTTATTTAAAAAAGACACCGTCGCCGGCCAGATCGAAAAGATCAACGAAAAGCCTCTGCCGATTGACGAAAAGGCGGCCCATAAGATCTGGAATATTAACGGATTTATTTTTCTTTCCGATGGCCAGAATCTATATGTTTTCGACGGCAAATCCCAGGAATTCCAAAAGATCTTCGATGGCCTGGCGTCTGACTTGGAAATCGCTCCCGATGGTACGAAAATCGCTTATTTTTCAAACTCCGAACTTTGGGTTTACTACCTTAAGGAAAAAACCGACGAACCTAAAAAAGCTGCCGGCGACAAATTGTTCGTTGTCCGCCTCTCCGAAAAAATCCAGGATTCCGCCTGGATCAGCTCCGATTACCTGGCCTTCTCAAGCGGCGGGAACGTAAAGATCGCCGAAATGGATGACCGCGACAAGCTGAATGTGATCGATCTCGTTAAATTCTCCGGGGACGGCCGGACCGGATCAAGCCAGAACCTTTTTTGGGAAAATAGCAAAAATAACTTCTACGTCCTGGACGGAACCGATTTGTACAAAGCCGAAATTAAATAGCCAAAAAGGGTTCAAAGCGGATGATGCCGGCGACCGGCGGCAATAATTAAAACGATAATTAATATCAAAAAAGCGGCGCTATCAAGCGCCGTTTTCGTATCTTAAGCGTTGAGTTAATTAGACAGATCCAGGAACGGAACCGAACCGCCGGGAACCATTTGCGAAGGCAGTGAACCATCCCACTTATCGATGGCCTTCAGCTGGATATAATCTTTGCCGCCTTGTTCCTTAATGGCCTCGGCCTGCATTTTGATTGAAGAAGCTTCGGCTTCCGCTTTGGCAACCTGCGCGGCCGCCTCCGCTTTCGCTTTCTGCAAATCGTTCTCCGCTTTCAATGCGTTCTGCTGGGCGATCAGTTTGGCTTCCACGGCGTGCTCGTAGTCAAAGCTGAAAGAGAAATTAACCAGCGATAACGCGTCAACGGTAATAAAATTATCCTTAAGCCTGTCGGAAAGTCCGGCTTTCATATCTTCGGCCATCAATGTTCTTTTTCCCAGCAGGTCGGCGGCTGAAAACCGCGCCGCCGCGGATTTAAAAGCCTCCTGAATTGCCGGATTAACAATCGTGTCCTGGACCATTCCGTTATCCCCGATCTCCTGGTAAATACGGTTAGCCTTATCGCCCTGCAAATGATAGTTTAAAGCCAGCTTGCCGGTTACCACTTGGGCGTCGTTGGAATAAGCGGCCACTTCGGTTTCGTATTTAACCGTTTTTACGTTGATCTTTTTAACCGATTGCTGTATCGGTATCAAAACATGAAGACCTTCCCCCACCACTTTGTCCGAAACCGCCCCCCAATTCATCACTACCCCCTTTTCTCCGGCGTTAACGATAACGAAGGGATTAAGGATCAGAACGGCAACGATTAAAAGAACTAATGAGATCCCGAACACGATAAGTTTATCCTCTGTTTCCATTTTTTTTGATTGGATTAAATTAAATTCAAGATATTGATCTCTTTGAATTATAATACAATATTTGAAAAATATCTGCCAGGCTGCCCCGCTGCCGATATTGCCGCCTAATCTTTGAGCTAAGAACAATAAACACCCAAGAACCCATTTTCAAACAATATTCAAAACAAATCGCGAATGAAACCATGGTTTCAATTTCGGCGATAAAAAAATGTTTTTTGAATTATTGATATAATTAAGATACAATAAAGAAATATTTAAAAGATATCAATGAACAGAAAAATACCGTTTGTTTTGGTTTTGGCTGCCGCGGCAGCCGGACTATTTTATTTATCAACTTCGAAAACTCCGGAACCAACACCGGAAATTTCAAGTCAGAACAAACAGATAACCGACCTTTCCGGAGAAACAAAAACCTTCAAGACGCCGTGCGAAAAGGTTATTCTGCCCCGCAGCCGGGATATCTATGAGCTTTCAGCAGTCCTTGGCGGACAAACCGCCGACAAGATCGTGGCCTGGGGAGAAGATATTAAAACTTCCGATACCGACGCTTATAAAAAATATTCCGAAAAATTCCCTTCTTTGGCGGATAAACCTTTGGTCGGCAGCATCTATAACGATTCCCTTGACCCTGAAAACGTTCTGTCCTACAACCCCGACCTGATCGTAATGGACAATTTCATGACGCGTAGACAATACAAAAGCGTCGACCGGCTTAAGGAAGCCGGTATGCCAATGGCGTTCATGGACCAAACCAATGACATTCTGACCAACCAGCAAAAAGGAATCACAGTCCTGGGCCAGCTGTTCAATAAGGAAGAACGGGCCGAAGAAATTGCCGATTTTGTCGACGGACAGATAAATATCGTGACATCCCGCCTGGCCAAGATCGAAAAAACCGCGCCGGTTGTATATATGGAAACCGGAGATTTGGGGGCCAAGCAATATGGCAGCACTTGGGGAGTAGACGTCAACGGACAATATACCAGTTGGGGAGCAATGATCCAGTATGCCGGAGGAAAAAATATCGTCGGAGATCTGCCTGGTGAATTATTTTCCATTGATCCTGAATACTTGCTGAAATCAAACCCCGATGTGATCATTATCACCGGGGCCAATTGGCCGACAGTAGAAGACTCGATGAGAATGGGATATTACACGTCCGGAGATGAAGCCCAACAGCTGTTGAAAAGCTTTACCAACCGCCCCGGCTGGCAAGACCTCGAAGCGGTAAAGAACGGCCGGGTTTACGCGATCCATCACGGCATGACAATGCATATTTTCGCTTTCGCCGCCCTCCAGCAGATGGCTAAGTGGTTCTATCCCGAGGAATTCGCGGATATCAACCCGGAGGCTAATTTGAAGGAATTCCATAACCGCTTTATGCCCATCGAATACAGCGGAACTTGGTTCACCGAAATCTCTAAATAATACGCATAATATGTCCAAAAAAATCGTAGCATTAGTTTCTATTTTTTTGATCATTGGCGGAGCAATATATTTTACGCAAATTTCCGAAAAACCGGTTCAAATAGCGGATAGCGGAAAATCGATCATTGACCTGGAAGGCCGCAAAACCGTTTTCATAACTCCCTGCCAAAGAACCGTATTGATGAAAAGTTCCGATATTTACGAATTATCTTTGATATTGGGCGAAGACGCGCCCGGAAAAATCGCGGCCTGGGGGCCGGATCTTAAAAATTCCGATCTTGACGCTTATGAAAAATTTACGGAAAAATTCCCGGCACTCAAAGAAAAACCGGTTTTAGGCGATATTGCCAAAGACGCGACGAACCCCGAAGATGTACTCTCATACAAACCCGACTTGGTCCTGATGGACAGCTATATGATTAGGCGGCAGTTGAAAATCGTTGATAAATTGAAAGCCGCGAACGCACCCATGGTTTTTCTCAACGCGGCCTACGACGCCCTGGAAAACCCGCAAAAAGGAATTTCGGTCTTGGGCCAGTTGTTCAATAAAGAAGAAAGGACCAAAGAGATTAATGATTATATAGACGCGCAAGTGGAAATTGTAACATCCAGGCTTGCTATAATCGACAAGGAAAAACCGGTAGTCTACATCGAATCAGGAAACAGCGGAGCGCAAAAATACGGACAAACTTACGGCGAGGACGGCGTACACAAACTCCACAATTGGGGCGCGCAAATACTTCTGGCTGGAGGAAAAAATATCATCGATTACAAACTGGGTGAAAGCATCTATATCGATCCGGAATTCCTTTTCAAAAAAGACCCCGACATCATCATTATTACCGGCGGAAACTGGCCGGCAACCGAGGGCTCGATGCGAACAGGTTTTTACGCTTCCGAAGAAGAAACGCAAAAATTATTGCAAAGCTACACCAGCCGCCCCGGCTGGCAAGACCTCAAAGCGGTAAAGAACGGCCGGTTTTACGCGATCCACAGCGGTTGCGTTGGCCATTTTTTTAATTTTTTCGCCCTCCAGCAGATGGCTAAGTGGTTCTATCCCGAGGAATTCGCGGATGTCGATCCTGTTGAAAATCTAAAGGAGTTTTACCGCCGGTTCATGCCGGTGGAATACAGCGGAATATGGTCTGCGCAATTAAACCGGTAAAGGCAAATGGAATCTAAGAATAACCCAAAAATCGTTGTTTTGTATGGAAAACTGGTTCGCCGCAAATTACTGGTTATCGCAAGCCTGGTTTCGTTGTTAATAACAGCCTTCCTGATAGATGTTTTTACCGGTTCATCCGGCCTTACCGCCAAAGAAGTATTGCAAGCCATATTTTACCCCGATAGCGTCAACGCCGTAAGCAAAGTGATCGTCTGGGTTTACCGCCTGCCTATCGCGATTATGGCTTTGCTTGTCGGAGCGGCGCTCGCCATTGCAGGATCGCAAATGCAAACAATCCTTAACAATCCTCTTGCTAGCCCGTTTACGCTTGGCGTATCCGCGGCAGCCGGATTTGGAGCTTCGCTAGCCATCGTTTTCGGATATCGTTTTTTGCCGGGAATTGAAAGCTATATCGTTCCAATATGCGCTTTTCTAACTGCGTTCCTTTCAATGCTCTTGATCTATGGCATCGGAAAAATGAAAAGAGGATCCACCGAAACCATCATCTTGGCGGGAGTAGCCCTTGCTTTTTTGTTTAATTCCCTGCTGTCTCTGATCCAATTTTTCTCAACTTCCGATGAGCTTCAAGCCATAGTTTTCTGGCTGTTTGGCAGCTTAATGCAAGCAACCTGGCCTAAAGTCGGCATTTTGGCCGCCGTACTTGCCGTCATTATCCCGCTGATCGCGTCCAATGCCTGGAAATTGACCGCAATGAGGCTTGGGGACGAAAAAGCAAAAAGCCTGGGTATTAACGTGGAAAAGCTCCGTCTTACTATGCTTGTTTATATTTCAATTCTAACGGCTACGGCGGTTTGTTTCGTGGGAACCGTCGGCTTTATCGGTATTGTAGCGCCTCACATTGCGCGAATGATAGTGGGAGAAGACCAGCGCTTTTTTATGCCCTTATCGGCTCTATGCGGAGCATTTATCTTGTCAGGCGCCTCGATATTATGCAAATCTATCCTCCCCGGGGTCATCTTCCCTATCGGCATCATAACTTCATTGATCGGCATTCCGTTCTTTTTAGCCATAGTCGTCGGGAAAAAACAAAACTACTGGTAAAAAACTATGATAGCTCGGCAACTGACATTCGAATATCACGCACAAAAACGTGTCTTGGACCATATCGACTTTGAATTTGGCAAGGGCATAAATATCATTATCGGCCCAAACGCTTCCGGTAAATCTACAATTTTAAAATGCCTGGCCGGGGTTTTAAAAACAAAAGACAGTGTTTTTTTTGAAGGGAAAGAAATCAACGAACACAAAAATCTATATCAAAAACTAAGCTATCTCCCTCAGCAAATATCTGTTAATGCCGCTTTAAATGTTTTTGAAATAATGCTTTTAGGCAACATGGAACAGCTGTCCTGGCATATCGGAAGAAAAAACCTGGAACAAGTGGAAAAGGTTATGGACGAATTCAATATCCGCTACCTGGCCCAAAAAAAAATTAACGAGATAAGCGGAGGACAGCTTCAGGAAGTCTTTATCGCCCAGGCATTGATGAAAAACCCTAAGTACCTGCTGATAGACGAACCGACCAATAATCTGGACCTGAAGAACCAGCTTGAAATCATGGATAAAATCAGCCGGTACGCCCGGAAAAACCAAGCCAGCGCGCTAATCGTCCTCCATGACTTAAACTTGGCTGTCCGATACGCCAACGCCCTGCATGTGGTTAAGAACGGCAAAATATACGCTTCCGGAAAACCGGAAAATATAGTTACCGAATCAATGCTCGAAGAAGTTTACGGCATTAAAGCTAAAATAATCAAAGACGGAGAAGGAAGGTATATTTTGCCTAAAGCAAGCTGCGATTCCTCCGTTTTATAGATTAAAAACACATGGCCAGAAAAAAGCAGCCCCTGAACGGGGAAATAGGATTCTTCGATGTTGACAGCCGCGAACTAAGCCAAGACGGCCTTGGTTTGGAGCTTCGGGAAAGAGTTAAGCCGATAGCGGATAAACTCAATCTTTTGTATGATTTCGCCTACGAACACCAGCTGATGTTTGTATTTTCAACTTGCTGTTCCGGAACTTTTCTAAAAAAAGATTCCTTGGATTATGTTCTTTACATCCCCATAAACGAAAAAGGCTGTTCCTGGGCAAAAGACTTGGAAGAGTACCGTTATTTTTACATTGAAAAACAACAATATGGCTGTCCGCGGATAAATTCCGAGCGCAGTGCCTATAATTTTTTCAAATATAATAAAAACGCGTTAAAATTATTTAAAAAACTGAAAATTAAAAAATGGGTTGTCTTCGGAAATGGTTTTGACTGCTGTATGCGTCTTGCCTGCCTGCAACTATTAGAGGAAAATTTCGATTTGATTGTTTTGCGAGACGTAACCGCGCCCGCTTTCGGCCCCGGAAAAACCGGAACCGAAGAAAACAAGAAAAAGATTTTGTCGGAGCTGGAATCTAAAGGAGCAAAGATAATGACCGTTAAAGATCTTTTTAAAAAATACGCCGGATAGCGAACAAGCTTAAAATCTCAAAAGGCCGCTAACGCGGCCTTTTTCTTTTTCGATAGAAAGTTTTAAGCGGCGGCGGAAAAATCTTCTTTTACGAACATCAGTAAAATTCCCGAAACCGCGGTCAAAGCCAGGGAAAGGAAAAACGGCACCATGGGATTGACGGCATCCCACAACAAACCGGCGACCAGCGAAGCGGGCAGCGCGCAGAACCCGACAACCAGCTGGAAAGCCCCCAAGCTGGACGCCCGCACTTCCGTCGCGCACAAATCGGAAACGAAGGCTTTCTGCACCACGTTTATCCCCCCTTTATGGATGCCGTATAGCACGAAAGCTGCGATAATTGCCGCCTGGCTCTGGCTGTAAATCAGTATCCCGCAAACGAGGAACCAGAAAAAATAGGATAAAAAAAGCAGTTTTTTCCGGCTCTTCAGCCGGTCGGAATACCGTCCGAACGGCAAAGAAGCCAAAGAAGATGCGAAAGTGAATATTAAATACAGCACCGGCAGAAAAGTTTCGGAATAGCCGTATTTATTCGCGAATACCAGCAGAAAAGAATAACTGAAAGAACCCAAAGCGAAAATCCCGGATAAAAGCAAAAAAAGCTTGAAATTCCGGTCTAGGTTGGCAAAACGGAATCCTTTGAAGATCCTGCCTTCGGCTTTTTTTTGTTCTTTGATGGCTAGCGTGATCATGAGCGCGCCGATCAGCGACGGTATGGCCGCCAACAGAAACAAGTTGCGGTAGCCCAGCAGCGGAAACAAAGCTATGCAAAAAATAATCCCGCAAACCGCCCCCAGATTGTCAAAGGTCGACAATATCCCAAAATTCTTTCCGCGGTTTAAAGCGGTTGAAGCATCCGCGACCATGGCGTCCCGCGGCGCGCCTCGCATCTTCCCTGCCCGATCCAGGATCTTGAAAGGTATCAATAGCTGCCATGTGCTGGCCACGGCGTACCCGATCCGGGAAAGTCCGCCGAAAAAATAGCCTGTCGATACGAAAATCTTGCGCTTTTTTATGCGGTCGGAATAATATCCCGATATCGCCTGGGAAATCGAAACGATCGCGTCGCCGAGACCGTCAATAAAACCGAGCACCGCCATATTGGCGCCGAGGAACGTGGTAACAAACATCGGCCAGACGGGATAAATAACGTCGGAACCGAAATCATTTAAAAAAGATGCCAGAGTCAATGTTTTAACCGTCTTTTTTTTCTGTTGTTCTTCCATAATCGTTGTTAAGCGTAATCGTTATCAGCGCGTCGCGGCGCTTCAAATATGTTTTACGTTGTTTTTTAATTTTACCGCGAAACCGGCGGGGGTTCAAACAAAAAAAAGGGCAAAAGCCCTTTTTTTGTTCAAGCGGTTTCGATTTTCTTCCGGAACGCGCCCCAGTCAATCTCTCCCTGGCCCGATATCTGGCAAACTTCTTTAAACTGGCAATACCGGCACTGATAATCGCCCGGATATCCGCCGATCCTGGCCGGAATGATGTTTTGGCCGATCTTAGCCTTAAGGGCAGCCAATTCCGCCATCAAATTTTCGCACCGGTCTTTATCATAATCAACCAAGAACTCTTTTAACTCCAGCGTGTTCTTATTAACGTATAAAAGAATGCCTCGCGGAATTTTAAAAAAATGGAGGTAGAGCTGGATCTGGTTGACGTTATCGGGCTTGGCCTCAACCAGGGTTTTAAAAGTATTGCTGTTGATTCCCTTCACGTCAATGACATACAATTCGTTATCCAGGGTCACGATCGCGTCGGCCCGGCCGGAAACGATCTCCTGGGGCGGTATGCGCACCTCGGAGGCCCGGACAATGCCCAAGGAGAACAAATTGCTCATCATATGCATCTGAATGTAATCGCCGTGGTCCAGAAGCCTCAAAATTTCCGGAGTCATGTCTTTTCCCGGCGCGTTTTTGAATTTGTAAAAAACGGAGCGGGGGCATTTTCCCGCGTCGGTAACGTAAAAACGGTGGCGCTCATGGTCTTTTTCCTTATCAAGATAAAATTTATCGATCAGTTCGGACAACATTTTATTTTCGTCATTAAAGCGATTGGGAGTATTACCATTTTAATCTTTCGCGGGGCAATTGCAAGCAACGGCCTTTACCGTACAAACAGTTATTTAAATATTGCGTAAAACCGAAAAAAATGATATTTTTTCCTAAGCGCGGGACGGTGACGAAATTGGACGAAAAGATCGAAGCTTACATTCAAGAAAACAAACTAGCCTGGGAAGCGGCCGCCAAGAAAAGGTTCTTGAAAAATGTGTTCGTTTGCCTGCTAGCCTTGATGATAGCTTTCCTGGCTCTTTTCATTGATTACGGCTGGATATACAGCCTTGCGATATGCGTTGCGATTTTTACTAAGTTCGTACTGGAGCCTTGGACAAACAAACAACTTAAAAAACAAAAAGGCCGCAACGATGAATTCGGATAACCCTTTAAAAAGGGTTTTTATTTTCTTTTTTCCTGGACCGGCTAAACATCCAAAAAAAATTCCGCCAAAAATATATCACCAAGCCAAAATTGACTTTTTAAATAATTGATGTTAAATAATATTAAGCATTAAGTTTGAGGTATTGCGATGAACTTTATCATATGGGTAATATTAGGTACGCTTTACGGAGTTATCGCAGAGACGATTTTATTGCTCGTAGCTGGAATCCCTCTAAACGACGGTTCCGTCATTTTTATGCTAATTTTCCAGCTGGCGGCTTTTCCGGCATTGGTGTTCCATTGTGAACGAAAAACAGCAGTAATCCCGGCCGGGAGGCTGATATGAACGACCGTTCGGCACTGTTCATCGGCATTGTTTCAGGAATTCTCCTGGCGGAATTCATCATCTATGGTCTGGGTTTTCTGCCTGACAGTTTCGGTTTTTGGGCGCTTTACATACAGCTGGGAGGGTGTGTTATAATCGCTTTCCGCGAGTTAAAACTGCCCGCCGCAAACCAAACAATTTCAAAAGACGGGCAAGTGTAATTTTAATACAAGCGATGACCCATCGCTTTTTTTGTCCTTTTGCGCCTTGACATAAATTATATTTCTGTTATAATAATTATAATAAATTTGGTGAGTGGTAATAATGGTAGGGAGAATATTGCATAACCTGGGATCAAAAGCCCAGGGCAACGCGAGAAGAACAGCGCCAAAGATCGGCGAGAGCGAATTCCAACGGCTTCAGAGGCTAGGCTGGACCCCGGAATTCTTGGCCAATGAAAACGACCCCCGGATCGAACAAATTAGAAAGTTAGGCGGCCAGAAAGTATTTGTAGGAAAGGCCTTCGACCCTAAAACCGGGATAAGGCTTGACGACCGCCGAGCCTTGGTTTGGACTAAGGGCGAAAACAGTTACCGCCGGCTAAAAAAAGAAGGCTGGCAACCTAGGCTTTTACTCCATCCAACCGACCCCTGGATCAGGCGAGAAACAGAACTCGGCATCCAGCCGCTCTGCCTAAGCGAAGCCTTCCAGCCCCAAACCGGAACCAGATTAAATGACTACAGGGTACTGGTATGGACCAAATGATGCTTTTAAACGGCATCATTTTTTCGTGAAAACCGGCCAGTCTCGCCCGCTTGCTTGATTTTTCAGCGCTTTTCAATAAACTGGGCTTAGTTCGTTTATAACTAGGCTTAGTTCGTTTATAAGGAGGAACAGCATGGACGATCGCGCGCTAAACCTGTTGCGGCTTTACGTTGAATCGTGCGACAGAATGACAAAAAAGCTAATGAATATTTTGTTCGCCGGAATGGTCCTTTTTGGAATTTTCCTGATGGTTAAAAATCCTAACGCGCTTTTAGGCGGGTCTATCCTTTACATTGTTTTTGCCGGATCATTGGTGTTTGTCAAGAGTTTTTTTGACGGGAAAATCGTGGAATACTATCGCTCAAGATACGACAGCGACTGGCAAACCCACGTCCGCTTAAACCGCGGCGGCTGGATCAAAGATGCGAACAAAGCGTTCCGCGTAAACAAGCGGGAAATGATCGCGGCACTGATATCGAATTTGCTCATTAAAGCCAGAACCTATCTTTGGAACAAATAACCGCTAGCCCGATACGGATGAAAAACATCCGTTTTTTTTAATGCAAAACGGCAATACTTTAACAATCGATTTTTAAGTCTATTGTGGTACGCTCCAAATTGCGGGAGGTGAATTTATTTCAGTTCTTTTAGCTTTGGGAGGAGCCATTCATCAGGGATCGATGTGGTTCGCTTATGGAATAATAGCGATATTGATATTAGCGATCATTGTGGCTATTGCGCTTGGCGCTTTCCCCGATGATAACAATTGCTGGACAAGCGAAGATTAGTTGCGCATGCGACTAATTTTTTATTGATAACAGCGATACCGAAAGAAAATTTCGGTAAAAAATTAAAACAAAACCACCCCGTATTCCGGAGTGGTTTTAATTTAAAATTAGCACTTGGCACATTCGCCCTGCTGGGCTCAGTACCAGACGTTCGCTGTTTTCGGCACATTCGCCCTGCTGGGCTCAGTACCAAACGTTCGCTGTTTTCGGCACATTCGCCCTGCTGGGCTCAGTACCAAACGTTCGCTAACGTTTGGCCCATTGGGGCGCTCGGCGGGCTTTGCGCAAACCGGGCTTTTTCCTTTCCTTCATCCTTGAATCTCGCGTCAGGTATCCGGATTTTTTCAAGCGTTTCTTAAAATCAAGATTAAACATCACCAAGGCCCGGGCAATTCCGTGCCTGATCGCTTCCGCCTGAGCATTGATCCCTCCCCCTTTGACAACAGCGGTTATCTTGAAGCGATCTACAATATTCATTTTCACCAAAGGAGCTTCAATGACGGATTTGAAAATCGCACCCGGAAAATATTTTTCCAGCGGTTTGTCGTTGATAACAAAAGATTTGTCGCCCCTGGTAAAAAGCCTCACGCGCGCGGTTGCGGTCTTGCGGCGGCCGACAGCTTCATAGTAGCGGTTTGATTTAGGGGTTTTTCCGTTCTCATCAGCCAAGTCGCCGGTTTCTTCCGCAGAAACAGGCTCGACGGCAGAAACCTTCTCCCCCATCGCTGTTTTTTTTGTTTCTTCCGTTTCGGCCATTGCTTTTTGCTCTTGTCCTTTTATTTCCGCTTCCTTTTTAACCTTGGCAGGCGCCTTGCGCACCTTCGGCGCGGTCTTTGGTTTAATTTCTTTAGTAGTCATGTAATTAATCTTCAAACTTAAGCCGTTTGATCATTTTGTCGCGCAACTTATTATCTGGAAGCATTCTATAAACGGCCTTTTTTAAAATTTCCGTCGGCTTGTTCTGCAGCATCCGCTTAATCGGCGTTCTGCGCAAGCCTCCGGTATAACCGGTATAATGGTAATAAATTTTTTGGTCCATTTTCCTGCCGGAAACCTTGACGTCCTTCGCGTTTTTCACGGTTACAAAATCGCCTTCATCTTTATAAGGAACGAAGCCTTGTTTGTTTTTTCCGCGTAACAGCAAAGCAATCTCGGCAGCCAGCCTACCCAGGACTTTTCCCGATGCGTCGATTGTGTATTTTTCTCGATTCATATTACTAGTGTTACTAAAAAATATTTTTATCGATAGCTATTTTCCATCGCTTTCCGCCACAATTTCGGGCTTAGCTGTTTTTGCCGCTTTCTTCGTCTCTTTCTTGGCAGCCTTTTCTTTCTTTACACCCTTTTTCTTTTCGGTAATTTTTTTCGCTTTTTCCGCCAGTTCGGCGGCATGCACCTCGTCATGGTCGATAAACTCAACTATGGCCATTTCTGATCCGTCTTTATAGCGTTGGCCCAATTTCATAATCCGGGTATATCCGCCGTTTCTTTGCATAAAACGCGGCGCAACATTAGCCATCAGCTTTTTTACGGCCAGTTGGGGAAGCATGCTGGAAAGCCGTTTTATTGCCGCAAGATTGCCTTTCTTTGCTTTGGTAATCATTTTTTCAACCAAAGAAGAGGCCGCTTTTGCCCGGGTTTTCGTGGTGGTTATCCTTTCTTCCATTATCAGATTAACCGCCAAATTCCTTAGAAAAGCCCTCCTTTGATCGGTTTTTCTGCTGAATTTTTTACCTTTTATCCGCTTGTACATATCGATTAATTATTGGCCTCGCTTTACTTTACGAAAGCTTCTTTAAATAATGAAAAGTGGTTAATGATAATTTCCGACGCTTTCATAAACGCGTCTTCGGGGCTGATTGTTCCGTCGGTTTCAAGCTCCAGCATGATCTTATCGTAATCGGTCCTGTCTCCCACCCTCATATTCTGGACCTTGAATCCCACCTTCTTGATCGGGGTATAGATGGCATCCAGAGGTATCACGCCGATTTCGAGCTTTTCTTTCTTTTTCGTTTCTTTCGATGTGTATCCGATGCCTTTTTCCACCGTGATCTCCATATCAAGTTTGGCGGTCTTCGCCGTCATTGTCGCGACATGGGCATCAGGATTAATCAATTCCAATTGGCTGGGAATATCGAAATCTTTGCCGGAAATATCTTTCTCTCCTTTCCCCTTCAATACGCAAACTTGCGGTTCCTCGCCGGTCATTTTAAACCTAAGCTGTTTGACGTTGAGCATTATCGTAATCACGTCTTCCGACACCCCTGTGATCGTTGAAAATTCGTGAGGCACGCCTTTAATCTTGATCTTGGTCGCTGCCGCCCCTTCCAACGATGAAAGAAGCACCCGTCTCAAAGCGTTTCCCACGGTAACGCCGTATCCCGGATAAAGAGCCTCAATCTCGATTATTGCCCAATTGCCTTTTCCTTCGATTACTTTTGGTTTAAGCGGTAAGGGAATCATTGTCTTTTTTGCCAAGCCATAGGCCTGAACTGTTAACCGTAAGCCCTCGAGCGTTCGCAATCAATCTTCGCGCCCAGAGCCTCAACGGTTTTCGTCCGCGCGGGCCGGAATTATTTCCAACCCTTCACAGATCGCAATTATTTTTAAATTTGATTAGCGGGCGTAATATTCGAAAATCGATTCAATCTCGCCCGGAGGATTTATCTCTTCCATCTTCATTTCATCAGCCATCTTTCCTTCCATTTTATCGGCATCCAAGACCAGCCAGGTCGGCGCTTTATGTTTCTTCAATCCGGGAAGAATGCCCTGAAAATATACTTTCTTCATCTTTCTGGGAGCTACTGAAACTACATCCCCTTTCTTAACTTGGTAAGACGGGATATTTACCGGCTTGCCGTTGACGAGAAAATTATTATGGCTCACCAATTGGCGTGCCAAAACCCGAGACGCCGCAAAGCCAAGGCGGAATACCACGGAATCAAGCCGGCTCTCCAGGGATTTCATCAATATCAGGCCAAGATTTTCCGCCTGGCCCTTTTTAGCCAAAGTTTTGCGCACGTAATTTTTGAACTGCTGTTCGCGCAACCCGTACCAATTCCTTAAACTTTGCTTTTCTCGAAGTTCGCGTCCGTATTCTGATAGGTTTTTCGTCCTTCTCTTGCCTTTCTTTCCCGGGGCATAAGGCCTTCTTACAATGGCGCATTTTTGGCCAAAGCAACGCTCCCCCTTTAGAAAAAGTTTTTGTCCCGACCTTCGGCAAATTTTACATTTATCGTTGTTCATCTTTAGGATGTTATTGCTTTATTGCTCGGCGTATTATACGCGTCTTACTTTCCGAGGCCGGCAGCCGTTATGCGGTATAGGCGTAATGTCCTTTATTGAAACAATATCCACTCCGCGCGCCGCCAATGAACGAACGGCCGAATCGCGTCCGGAACCTATGCCCCGCACAAAAACCTGGACTTTCTCGATATTCATCTTCTTTAACGCTTCCGCTACCGCTTCCGCTACTTTTGAAGCCGCGAACGGCGTTCCTTTTTTGGTACCCTTGAAACCGATGCTTCCTGCCGATCTCCAGCAAAGGATGTTTCCTAAGTCATCGGTAAGCGAAACGATCGTATTGTTATAGGACGAAGAAATGTAAACCCTCCCTTCGCGCATGCGCGACGGGGTTTTGATCTTGACCTCCTTTTTGGTCTTTTCCTCGATCACATCTCTCTCCTTGAGCAGCTCTTCTTTTGTTTTGGTAGCTACGTGCTTTTTACCCATTTCTTTGAAAACTAATTATAATTGATTAATTGATAATTCTAGCTCCATTTCATTTCTCTTTGCTTAAACCGAATGTCCGAAATCCGAATATTCGAAACAAGTTCCTCCAAAAATTGTTTCGAACATTCGAGCTTCGTGCTTCGAACATTTATTTCTAGGTGGGAGTAGCTGCCGGCTTCCTGCCCGAACCAACGGTCTTTCTGACATTTCCGCGCACCGTACGGTTATTGGTCTTCGTCCTTTGTCCGCGGCAAGGCAGCCCTCTCATGTGGCGCATTCCCCTCCAGCTCATAATATCCTTCAGGCGCTTTACATTCATCATGATGTCCCTTTTTAAATCTCCTTCAACGCGGTAATTCTTTTTAACAATTTCCTGCAGGCTGTTCAGCTGTTCGCTGGTAAGCGTTTTCGCCCTGGCTTGAGGATCGATCTTGGCTTCCTTTAACACAAGTTCAGCCGATCGCCGGCCTATTCCGTAAATATAACCCAAAGAAATCAATATAGGTTTGTTGTCTGGAATGTTTACTCCGAGAAGACGTGGCATATTGTTGTATTTATTGAATTAACAGCAACACTAAAACCAAAATCCATTTTTTGTTTTTTAGTGGATCCGGAAACCCAATTTTTTTGGAACTTGGATTTCTAGCTTAACTTAATTATATTGTATGGTCAAACGCGGGTATATTTAATTAACCCTGCCTTTGCTTATGCTTGGGATTCTTTTTACAAATTACGTATATCTTTCTTTGCCTTTTGACAATCTGGCAATCTTTGCAAATTTTTTTTACTGATGCTCTTATCTTCATAAGGTAATTATTATCTTCCTCGATAAACTATTCTTCCCCTTTTTTCGTCGTACGGGCTCATTTCAACTGTGACCGTATCGCCTGGCAGGATCTTAATCCGGTACATCCGCAGCTTTCCAGCCAAGTGGCACAATAATTCCCGCCCGTCAGACAGCCTCACTCGAAAGTTGGCATCAGGCAAAGATTCGTAAACTTGCCCTTGGAATCTCAATATTTTTTTGTTTGACATGTAAACGGCCTTCGGTTGCAATCCTTATGTTTTCTGCCGCCCGCCAGCCTTTTGCCGCGTTTTGGCCTAAGTTAAAAACTAAAGATTAAACAATTTCTTAATATATCAGATTGCCTCAAACTAGTCAACCCCATTCGTTATTTCCCGACTATTTAAAGCTAATTTAAGCTGGTTTTACCTATAATTTAAATAACCGCCAAAACGAACAAAAATCAATCGAAATTCATGTTTACTTGGATTTTCTCCAAGTCCCTGGGAATATTTGTCCGCCAGAACGGAGAAACATCCATTTCTATGTTTTTAACCTTGGATTGGTTCATTAAAAAAAACTTGGCCACTTCTACTTTCTTTTCAGCCAGGCCCTTCTTCACGAAAACTTCGTCTATCGGCTGGTAAACACGCGCGCCCGCTTCCACTTTTATATCGGCAACCGATACGCCGGTTGAGACAGGCGGCGTTGATGCCGCAAAAGGAACATAGGTATATTTTACAAAAAAACTTTTTTCGTAAATCCCGAAATTATCTTCGACCTGGCTTAAAAGATGTTCTTTGGCAATCGCGTCGAGCTCTTTTTTATCAATAACCAGGCCAGTAGCTTTAACTTTGACTTGATAAGTAAATTTTTCCACATTGGTCCCGGCAACGGCGGCCGGCGAAGCGTCCAAAACCTCAAACTTCACGGTTTCCGCGATCAGAACGTGGTTTTCCGGAACCATGATTTCCATGTCTTTTTTGATCTCGGTTTCGGCTTTTTTGGTTAAAGCGTCTTTCGCCCCGTCGAGATCTTCCTGTTTGATTTCGGGTAAAGCGCCTTTTTCCCCGCCCCGGAATTTTTCAAAAGACTGCCCGTAGATAAAAGTATATTGCGGCGTCCCGACTAAACCGGGAATGGAAAAAATAGACGGTTCGATATTATATTTCTCCCCTGTCCCGTCAGCCACGACCAGAACATCGGCGGAAGCTTTGGCGCCAATGGTCGCATCAGCGGCCGTCCGGAACCACGGAGTTTCATCTTTCGATAAAGCAGGCTGAAATTTTTCCAGAGGAGCCTGCAAACGCGTACCTTTAATCAAGCGTTGGGCAATGGAAAAATTATTATAGATTTTAACCGTTCCTTGCGCTTTGTTCTGGCTGTTTTTCTTTCCGGTAGCCGCAAAATCGTCGGAATAGGTTTTTTCCGCCGTGATCACGGTTCCCGGAATGGCTTTTTTGGCCAGGTCCGGCTCTTTCAGCGACGAATCTACAGTCAGCTGAACTTCCGATCTTAAATCCTCGGTTTCAGGCCAAATCGTGATTGTCGCTTTGGCCAGTTTATTGTCCAGGAAAATAAATGCGCCCAAAACCACAATTAAAACTATCGCGATTTTCGAAGCAAGCAGCGTTTTCGGCGAAAAAACCATTCCTGACGGCAATTTCATCCCGCTTGGCTTAAAAACCGGAGCGGGAATTTTCTTCGGGATATAAGTTATCTTCGGTTTAGGAGCCGGCTTTATTTCCGCCTTTTCTTTACCGATCCGCGAAGCATTTTCTTTCGATGCTTCCTGTTTTTTAGGAGGTATGATATCTAATACTTTTTTCACCATGTGGATATTATGGTTGACTTACGCTTTAATGATTTTTGCTTGATTCTTCCGCAAAATGCAGAGAACCCCGCCGCGCGATTGAACGCTAGCTAAATTATACCAAAAAACGGGTTTAATACCTAACGACCCGCTGCCGACGTTGCCTTGCCTTTGGCAGCATGTCTCTTTTGCTGCTCCGTTCCAAATTTCCGTTTCGCAGAGAAAAAGGTTTAAATTGAGACTAGGCCAAAAAGCCGGTTTCAATTCCGTCATCGGGGCGACAAAACCGCTTTGATCCGCCTCACGCCGGCACCCGATGATTCTTCTTTTACAATCCGGAATTGTCCCAGGCTCCCTGTCCGTTCCGCATGAGGGCCGGCGCAAATCTCTTTGGAATAATCCTTAATGGTATAAACATTAACCTGGGCGGGATATTTTTCCTTAAAAAAAGCCAGCGCCCCTCCGGCAATCGCTTCCTCATAGGACATTAATTCCTTTATGACCGGGATATTGTCTTTGATCGCATAATTAACCAGGTCTTCAACCTTGGCAAGTTCCCCGGCTGTCATTTTTGCCGGATGGGAAAAATCAAAGCGCAAACGCTCCGAAGTGATATCGGAACCCATTTGTTTGACATGCGTTCCCAGCACTCTTCTTAATGCCGCATGCAGAAGATGGGCGGCAGTATGTAATTTTTTCGCTTCCTCGGTCGCGGTTCCGCCGATGCCCCCGAATTTTTTTTCGGCGCCGGCGCGGGAAATCTCTTGATGATGTTTCAGTTTTTCATTAAATCTTGCCTGGATTGCGGCTTTATCGCATTTCACCGAGTCATTGTCGAATTCTTCAAAAACAAGCTCCAGCGGCATTCCCTTGCTTTGGTAAAGATCAAAAAGACGGTTGATCATAATATCGCTGGCCGAAAGCTCCGCAAGACCCTCCGGTTTTATCGAAGCCGCGCCAGCCTCCGTTAAAACTTTTTCCAGCGCTTTGACTTCCCGTAACCCTTCATCAATAACTCTATCGAATTTTTCCTGTTCGGCATGAATGGCGGTCAGAATGCCGTCTTCATTGACGGCTAGGTCAAGATACGCCTCCCGGTATATCGAGATTACCGTTTGGGCCAATGGCATCAAAAAATCGCCGGTCAGGCCTAAAATCCGTCCATACCGGATCGCCCTCCTTAAAATACGCCGTAGAACATAGCCTCTTTCCAGATTGGAAGGCAAAACGCCGTCGCTTATCAGAAAAACCGCGCTTTTAATGTGATCGGCCACTATTCTTCTCGCCTTCAGGTCGGTACCGGGTATCTTTTCCATGATCGGCACAAACAAATCGGTGTCATAAACCGTTTGCTTATCCTGAACCATCATTAAAAGGCGCTCAAAACCCATACCCGTATCAATGCCTTTTTTTGGCAGCGGTTTCAAAGACTTGTCCTTGTCCTGGTAATACTCGTTGAAGACGATGTTCCAGATTTCCGTGTTCCGGTAATGGATTTCCGTAGTCGGACCGCAAGGCCCGAATTCCCCGGTGGGCCCCCAAAAATTATCAGCCCGGCCGAAACGCTGGATCGTTGCCCTATTGCCCGCCATTCGAGTCCAGATGGCTTCAGATTCTTTATCCGCCGGTACAACGGCATCTCCCTCGAATACCGTGAAAAAAGAGTCCTGGAGGGGCAATTTCAGTTCTGCGAAAATAAAATTGTAAGCCAGCTTTATCGCTTCCTCTTTGAAGTTTGAGCCGTATCCTCCGAAAGAAAAATTACCAAGCATCTCGAAAAAAGTCAGATGGCTGTGATCTCCGACTTCATCGATATCCGAAGTCCGGACGCATTTCTGGCAGCTCGCCACATTCAAACCGTATGGCGACTCCTGGCCCAGATAATACGGCTTGAACTGCTGCATGCCGGCCGTCGCGAACAAAACGCTTGGATCGTTTGTGACCAAAGACGAAGACGGCACTATCTTGTGTCCCCGTTTCGCGAAATAATCCAAGAAATTTTTACGAAGGTCTTTTGATGTCATTTGTTTATCAGGATACATTATCAAGACTTGCGCAGTTGGCACAGGTTCAAGGCAAAGCGCGCGGGCGCGCCGGAACCCAGCCAAGGCTTGGCAACTAGCACCCGAACACTTTAACGCAGAAGATGGGGCGACTGCGTAAGTCTTGATTAGGTATACCGGTCCGAAATGGCCGATGCGGCAAAAGAAAACGGTTTAATGATCGGAATAAAACCGCTGCCTCGTATCAAACCGGTCACTTCTTTGATCATTTCCTTGGTTGAGCCGCGCTCACCCACATCGGCATGAATATTGATGAATTTCCATTTAAGATTTTTTGGCCATACCGTTCTCTTTTTTTCGAGCATCTCTTTTAAAACCAAGGCCAGCTCGCAAGATAGCAAGGTTTCTTCCAGGATCCTCTGGCGGAAGTTATAAAATTTCCTTTCTTTTGAATAAGTGATCTTTTTTAGAAAAAACCGGCCGCCAGCTCCTTTCCTTAAAATAACTATCGCCGCGGGAAAATGAGGTTCTTCGTCGGAAGACGAATCACAACCGACCACGATTTCGTAGTTGATGTCTGGTTTCTCCAGCATGTAATTCATCATTTCTTCCAGCGTCCCATCCAATGTTAAGTTGCCTTTAGTGGGGTTGTAGAAATAACCCTCGTCGAACCTTGCCATGGTTTTTACTTGCTCCGCCACCCTTGTTCCTTGGCCGAGAAGGACAAAAAGGTTTTACCGTATATAAAAATGCTAACAAATCGGCCAAAGTCGGTCAATCAGGCGCAACAACAAAAAACCAATTTTAATTTGGTCTATTCTAATTAGTCGCGTTTTGCGCGGCTCAAAAAAAGCGCGGCCTAAAAACCCTCTTCGCGCTAATGCCAAAAACTGCCGGCATGATACGGCAGTTTGTAAAAAACGAAGAAATTATAGCCATAACATCAATCCAAACCTTCGATCTCTTCAAACATTTTGGCAAACTCATCGGCTTTCAGCGATGCCCCGCCGACCAATAAACCGTCGTAGCCTGCTTCCTTCAAATAAACCGCTCCGTTTTTGGCGTTGGCGCTGCCTCCGTATAAAACCGGGGTTTCCGAACCAAGCGCCTCTTTGATCATTCGGCTTATCTCCCGGGCCTCGGCGAGACCGCAAGCCTTACCTGTTCCGATGGCCCAAACCGGCTCGTAAGCGACCAAAACCTGCTTGGCATCGACGTCTTTCAGACCAGCCTCGATCTGGCCCGTAACGATCTCAACAGCTCTCCCGGCCGTCCTTTCTTCGTCAGTCTCCCCCACGCACACGACCGGAACCAGGCCGCAAGCCAAGGCCAGTTTTGTTTTATCATTCACGAAACTGTCGGTCTCGGAAAATATTTTCCGGCGTTCCGAATGGCCGATCAAAACGTATTTGCATTCAAGATCGGCAATCTGCCTAGGCGACACTTCTCCGGTAAACGCGCCGGCTTCCTTAAAGCAGCAATTCTGCGCGCCAACCGCTACTTCCTTCTTTTTGCCGACAACCTCGTAAAGATAGCAAAAAGGCGGAAAAACAGCGACTTCAACTTTTTCCGTTCTTTTAACGCTTTTGGCGGTATCTGAAATCAGTTTTTTTGCCTCCTGAGCGCTGACCGGATTGCATTTCCAATTTCCAAATAAATAATATTTCATCTTGTTTGTTTTTTAGGCCTAATGCTTAAAGATTCTCGTAGCGAGCAAAGCATCTTCTGAGCGAGAAAAATGAAGAAGGAAAAGGCATGCTTAGCTTAAAGCCTGCCGCCGACTGATGAATTTTTCGTAGCTTAAAGAGGATTGGCGCAGTAGGAAATCTTTGAGCAGTAGGTCTATTATATAAAGAAACTCGCATCAAGCGTTTTGGTTGCGCAAATAATCGGCTGCCGCTTCCGGCTCGATGGTTGATATCTCCATTTTCGTTCCGATCTCGAAACCGGCCTGGATTCCGATCCTCGGAAAAATCGTCCAATGCCAGTGATAATACGGGTGAAGTTTTCCATCGGACGGAGAGGTATGAAGATAATAATTAAACGATGGGTCGTTTAAGCCATTCTTGATCTTCCCCAAAACCGTCCGGAACGCTTCGGCTAAACTCAACTTCATCTCTTCGCTTATTTCCTCGAACCGGGAAAAATGCTTTTTGGGGCTGATGATGGTTTCGAACGCCGTCTTGGAAGCAAACGGGCAAACCGCCAAAAAGTGGTCGTTCTCGAAAACGATCCGGCTTTTTTCTTTTTTCTCCAATTTGTTCATTTCGCAATAAATGCATTTTCCGTTCTTGGCTTTATAACGTTTAGCCATAGTAAGCGATCGGTTAAAATCGGCATCAACGAACGGACTGGTGATTATCTGCGAATGGGGATGCGGCTGGGAAGCGCCGGCTTCAGGGCCGTAATTGTGGAAAATGGAAATAAACTTGACAAACTTCTCTTTTTTTAAAGCCAGATACCTGATCTGATAAGCATCGATCAGCTCCTTAACCTGAGCCGTTTCCATTTGAAAGATATGATTGTCATGGCCCCGGGTTATAACCACTTCGCAAAAACCGGCCGCGGTCATTATTTGATAAAATTTTCCGATCTTGACCTTCTCAATCTTCTCGGCTGGGCAGAATGCCGGGAACTTATTGGGAATAACGATCAAGGTCCAATCCGCCGGCAAACCAGACCCTTTAAAAACCTTTCCGCTAACCATCACCAACTTTCTGGGATCTTCGTTTTTTTGGTTGCAAAAAACGCAATTCTGCGGAGGTACCATGATCTTGGCGCGGTTGCTTTTGAACGCTTCGGGCCGCTTGCCGCGGCCAACCGCAACAATCACCCAATCCTGGGAAACCGGATCATAACGAAACTGCGACGGAAACTGGCAATAATTATTATTTGTTTCTTCCATAAACTCCGTTGACCATGTTTAAACGGATCTTAAACAGATCGAAAAACATTTTTACCATCGACTTGAATTTCACGGTGCTGCGCGTATCGTTCTTCCACAAGATCCCCACCTCCTTGATCTTTTTTTTCTTCATTTTGGCAATGGCCAGGATCTCCGGATCGAAAGCGAATCTCTCAATCTTGCATAACGGCATGATTTCAACCGTTGCTTTAGCGGTCAGCGCCTTGAACCCGCATTGCGTATCGGCAATGCCCCATGTCCCAACGATAAGATTGGTAAGAAAGCCGAACATCTCTCCCAAAAAACGGCGAAGCATGGGCTGGGGCGGATCAAGAACCGCTCCTTTGGCATCTCGGGAACCGATCACCACGTCAAAACCCTGATCAAAATACGGCCATAGCTTCTCAACCTGTTCAATGGGCGTAGAATTATCCGAGTCGGTAAATAAACGATATTCCCCGCGCGCTTCCAGCATTCCTTGGCGGACAACATATCCTTTGCCGTGATTATCCGTATTCGCAATCAGGCGTAAATTGGCCACCTTTGATTTAAGGCTTTCGACTACCTTGGCTGTATCATCCTTGGAGCCGTCGCTTACGACAATGATCTCATAAGAATAATTCTGTTTTTTTAAGTAAGAATCAAGGGCTTCAAGGGTTTGGAGTATCCTCTGGCTTTCGTTATACGAAGGCACGATGACGGATAAGCGTGGATTAACCATGATCTTTTAATTAATATATAATTGATATCCTAAGAAATACTGCGACAATCCGCGCGCAGCATTATTGTTATTTAAATTTATCACAACGGGCTGATTTATCAAAGACAAACGCCGCATTTCTGCGGCGCTAAGCCTATTCCGGTTCTTCTTCATCAAGTTCTCGGTTCTCGGATTCTCCTTCCAAACGGGTAAGAATTTCCGGACCTTCGGGCAAAACCGCGATCGTATGTTCGAAGTGGGCAGCCCAGCTTTTGTCTTTAGTTACGTAGCTTAAGCCGTCTTTCGCAATCTTAGCGTGCCAGTCTCCAATGGTTACCATCGGTTCAATGCAAAAAGTCATTCCGGCTTTAATAGCAGGGCCGCTGCGTCGTTTTCCGAAATTCATAATCTGAGGGTCTTCATGCAGGCGTTTTCCAATACCATGCCCGCAAAGCTCTCGAACCACGCCAAAACCCTGGCCTTCGACATATCTTTCGATCGTGTTGCCAATATCCCCGAATGTATTGCCAACCCGAGCCTTTTTTATCCCCCGCTTTAACGCTTTGCGCGTAACGCGGATTAATCGCTGGATCTCGGGCTCAATGCTCCCCACTCCAACTGTTATAGCCATATCGCTGTGAAAACCCTTATACAATATTCCCAAATCGAGTGTTACCACCTCGCCTTCTTTAAGAACCCGGTCCGAGGGTATGCCGTGGACGATTTCCTCGTTAACGGAAATACACATAGCCGCGGGAAAGCGGTTATATCCCTTGAAAGACGGACTTCCGCCCAGTTCAAAGATCAGGCTTTCAGCCAGCCGGTCCAGATCCCTGGTTGCAACCCCCGGTTTGACCTCTTTTGAAACTTGATACAAAATTACAGCCAAAATCCGGCCTCCTTGGCGCATCAATTCCAAATCATTCGGACTTTTTATCGAGATCATTTTGGTTTCTTTAGTAGACTACCCAGGGGAGAAACCCGGGGTAGCCAATTTTTCGTTTAAAGTTCGTAATTTTTATAGTCTTTTCCGAGAGCTTTGAGAACGTCTTTCAAAACTTTCTCCACAAGCTGTCCCGCATTGATCGTTTTGATTTCCAAGCCCTGTTCTTTAAAGTAATTGAGCAGGGGGAGGGTCCTTTGTTCGTATTCCTTTAATCTCACCTTGATGGTTTCCGGACTGTCCAAGCCTTTCCGCCGCAACAGCTTTGATCCATCCAGAGGACAGCGCGTAAGATGAGCGTTTTCCTTGGTATAAAGAATAGGATGCCTCATCAACTCGCAGATGCGGCGGTTGGTGTTACGGAAAATCGTCTGCTTGGCCGTAAGCTTCAAGAAGATCACGGAGATGTTTTCTTTGCCGAATTTCTCCTTAAGGTATGGCATTAATTGCTGGGCCTCGTAAAGCGTCCGGGGCGATCCGGTCATGATCAAAGATTTCCTCATCGAGTAAATTTCCTCGATCTGTTTCTTGATCAGATAAGTGACCATCGTCGGGCTGCAAAGAATTCCTTCCCTCCAAAGCTTAGCTTCATCGGCAATCAGATATTTCTTACCGTCAACTTCGATAGATTCGTTGGAGCGCGCCTTTTTAAACTTCTCCTCAAGGACCTTGCTTGTTTCAAGATTATAAAAATAGAATTTTTTCGACAAAAGATCGGCCTGGCTTCCCTTGCCTGATCCCGGAGGCCCGAAAATGATTATCACTTTCTGCTTTTGATTCCCATTTCCGTTGTTATTTGAAAGATCCGCACTTTTTTTTTGAGATTCCAAGTTAGTGTTGTTAGAAAGTTTCATATTCGCGCATTTGCAATTGGGCGTTAATTTGGCGTGCTGTTTCCAAAATCACACTCACCGCGATCAATAACGAAGTACCGCCCACCATAAACGAGAATGTGTTGACCTGGGTAGCGGCACCGATGATCGAAGGCATAACGGCAATCAAGCCAAGAAACACGGCGCCTACCAGCAAAACCCGGTTTAAAATATAGTACATATAGGTTGCTGTCGGCGTTCCCGGCCTGATGCCCGGCACAAATCCTCCCATTTTCTGGAGGTTTGAGGCAATGTTTTTCGGATCAAAAGTCACTGCCGTATAGAAATACGTGAACAAAACAACAAGAATAAAGTAAGCAATTCCGTAAAAAAGCTGGTTATTGAAAAAATTGTTGACCGCGGTTGCCGCCTGCCCCACAAATCCAGAGTATCCGCCCAAGAAACTGGCTATCATTGAAGGAAAAAGCAAAATCGATAAAGCGAAAATAATCGGTATAACCCCGGCAGGATTAATATTTAAAGGCAAATAAGTGGAAACTCCTCCGAACATTTTATTTCCTCTCACGCGCTTGGCATAAGAAACCGGGATGTTCCGCCGACTTTCGTTGATCAAAACAACCCCGGCAATAATAGCCACCGAAGCTATCATAAACAGGATGTAGCTAAGGGTTTTGGTCGGATCCCAGTCAAATATGATCTGGCGCAAACTGGTTGGAAAACTTGAAATAATGCCGGCAAAGATCAGCAGCGATACTCCGTTCCCGATCCCTTTTTCTGAGATAAGTTCTCCCAGCCACATCAAAAGCAGGGACGCGGACGTTACGGTCGCAAGCGCCGCGAATAAAATAATCGGTGAATCGAAATGAGCAACGTTTTGACGCGTAAGCAAAACCAGCATGGCATATCCTTGCAAGGCCGCGAGAGGAATGCTCGCGATCCTCGCGTATTGGTTGAATTTACTGCGTCCCGCTTCGCCTTCTTCCTTATACATCCTTTCTAAAGACGGAAAAATCATTGTGAGCAGCTGTAAAATGATGATCGCGGTGATATACGGCCCCAAACCAAGCATGGCTACCGACATATTATCCATTGAGCCGCCGGTAAAAGCGCCCAGCAGCTTAAAACTTTGAAACTGGTCCATAAACATGCGCAGCCTCTCTAAATCAATGCCGGGTATGGGAATATTGGCCATCAAACGCGCCAGCGCGAATATCCCAAAAATGAAAAGAATCCTGCTTCGCAAGTCTTTAATCTTAAAAATTTGAGTTAATCGTTGGTACCACATGGCAATAAATCCGAATACCGAAATCCGAATGTTTAAAACATTGAATTTGTTTTAAACATTCGTGTTTTGATTTTTCGAATTTTTTTTATCTGGCGGCGGTTAAAGCCCCAAACAGATGCGAACCGTGCTCGATCTACTTGACGGTTCCTCCGGCTTTAACTATTTTTTCTCTGGCGGTTTTTGAAACAACGCATCCTTTGATATGCAGTTCTTTCTTCAGCTCTCCCGATCCTAGAATTTTAACTTCGCTCAATACGCCTCCGGCGCGAGTAGTCAGATTTTTCTCATAGAGCACTTTGGGGCTCACGGTATCGCCTTTCTGGAATTTCTTCTCTAACTCTGAAACATTCATAATTTGAGGTTTAACGCTTACCGCGTGGTTCTTATACCCTCTTAATTTGGGATATTTTTTGATGATGTCGCGGACGATGGGGCGCATTTTCCTTCCGGATCTTGCTGTTTGCCCTTTGCCGCCATGACCCGAATAAGTGCCGCGTTTTCCGCCGCGCCCAATCCTTTTCGATTTCTTGGGCTTGTTAATTGTGATAATTTGGTTTAACTGCATATTTTTGTGTTCACCCCGGCTCTATTGGGCGGCCTGTTTAATTTCCTCTTTCACGGATACTGCGGCTGCCTTTGTTTCTCCCTGAGCCTTTAATTTTTTAAATGCCAGAATTGTCGCGCGGCCGTTATTTAATTTATTCTTGGTAGTACCCAGAAGTTTTGAAGAAATGTTCTTTATTCCCGCCAATTGGCAGATCAAGCGCACAACTCCGCCAGCTATCAATCCCCTGCCTTTCTGTTGGGGCTTAAGCAAAACCTTGGCGGGACCAACCTTGGCGGTAATCTCGTGGGCAATCGTTTCGTTCATGATCGGAACATCGATCATATTCTTCTTGGACTGATAAGTCGCCTTTTCAACTGCCTGGGCCACATCTAAACCGGACGCAACCCCAAATCCTACCCTGCCGGCCCTATTCCCGCAAACCACGATCGCGCGGAAACGCAAACGCCTGCCCCCGGCCCTGGTATGTGAAACCCTGGCCAGATCCAGAAGTTTGGACTCCATATCATCTTTCTTTTCCCGGGAATCTCTCCGAAATCCCCTTTGATCTCCTTGCGGACGGCCGGAAAATCTTCCTCTTTGTTGAGGATTAAACCCTCGCCTCTCCGGTCTCGCCTGGAACGCATCCTGTGGTTTTTGAACGGCGGCGGCAGTAGCTTGGACCGGAGCTTCTGTATTGGTTGCTTGGTTTTTTTCTTCCATTGTTTTTACGTTTAATTTTTCCTTGGCTGTTCCTTAATTTAGAACTTAAGCCCTCCCTGTCTGGCTCCATCGGCTAAGCTTTTGACGCGTCCGTGGTAAAGATATCCTCCGCGGTCAAAAACAACCTCGGCAATCTTCATCTCTTTCGCTTTTTCGGCAACTTGCCTGCCAACCTCGAATGCGACTGCCTGTTTTCCGGACAATTCCTTATCGGCTCCTTTTTTAGGGTTTTTATTTAATTCCGCCGGTTTTGTTTTCGTAGTCTTTATCCCTTTATCGCTAACAACGATTAAAGTCTTGTTCTTTTGGTCATCGATGACTTGCGCATAAATATGCTGGTTCGAACGAAAAACATACAATCGGGGTTTTGCGGTAATTCCTGCCACTCTCGCCCTCACTCGCGCGTGGCGTCTTCCTCTTTTAGCTATTTTGGTGATTGTCCTATTTCTCGTGTTCATGTTGATGTCTAATTAATTTCCAGGCCGCTTTGCTTCATTGTGGATAAATAAGAAGCTGAACGGCATTATTTGCCAGCTGCCGTCTTTTTGCCTACTTTCCTTCTTATCTTCTCTCCGACGTACCGAATCCCCTTGCCTTTATAAGGTTCGGGAGGGCGTACGCGTTTGGTCAGGGCGGCAATTTTAGTAACAATTTCTTTATTGATTCCTGATACCGTAACGATATTTTTTTCCACAGTGAATTTAATATCCTTTTCCGCGGAGATCTTTACCGGATGGGTATATCCAACCTGCAAAACCAAGTTTTCCCCTTCCACGCTGGCGCGGTATCCGATACCTTCTATCTGTAATTGCTTAATAAAGCCTTTACTCACTCCTTCAACCATGTTGCTGACATGCATCCTCATCGTTCCCCACAAAGACCTTGAGAATTTATCTTCCCCGCTGGCAGTTACATTAACTTCCTTTTCCGCGATTTCAATTGCGATAGTAGCAGGAATTTCGCGCGATAATTGGCCCTTCGGCCCTTTAACCGTAAGAATCCTTTGGTCAAGCTTCACCTCGACGCCATCAGGTATTGTTATTGGTTTTTTTCCTATTCGGCTCATAATTTTATTATCTGTTTCTTTAAGGACGGCATACCGATTACCAAACCTCGCACAGCATCTCTCCGCCTATCTTCTTTCTTCTGGCCTCCACGTTGGTCATTAATCCTTTCGAAGTTGAAATTATGCTGATTCCGAAGCCTTGCTTGACTTTTCTGATCTTGTTGAAGGGAAGATAAATCCTTTGGCCCTGGGTCGAAATCCTCTTGAATCCCGTGATCGCCGGCGTCCGATTATCATATTTCAGCGTAATCTCCAGGCAAGGTTTGACCTTCGCGCTCTTGCTGATCTTGCGGCTCTTCTTTTCCACCTTTGCGATAAAACCTTTCTGAGCTAGAATCTTCGCGATTTCATGCTTTAAATTGGAATAAGGAACGGAAACCGCCGGCCGTTCCACCGCCTCGCCATTTTTGATCACCGCTAACATGTTTGAAACTGTATCCATAAGAAGAATTTAATTATATAACAAAAAATATTTTTTTCAAGTCTCCCGCATGGTCGTCACTCTTTCGCTCCCGGCAAACTCCCGTTCTATTCGCTTGGGCTATGAAAAGGGATCTTAGCTTTAAAACTCCTTCCCTTTGAATAGCTCAGGCGAATAGCCCGTTTACCAGCTGCTTTTCTTAATGCCCGGAATCAAACCCTTGTTGGCCGCTTCGCGGAAACAGATGCGGCAAAGCCCGAACTTTCTCATATAACCGTTTTTCCGGCCGCATTTAAAACACCGGCGGGTAATTCTTGCTTTAAATTTCGGTTTCTTATTTGATTTGGCTATTTGCGCTTGTGTTGCCATAAGAATATTCGTTTAAGATTTTATCGGAACCCCGATCAATTTTAAAAGCTCCAAGCCTTCTTCTTTGCTTTCGGCAGTAGTAACAATAGTTATTTGAAAGCCGAAAATGAAATTCACTTTCTCAGGCGATACTTCCGGAAAAGCGATGTGCTCCTTGATCCCAAAGCTGTAATTCCCGAATTTATCCATTCCTTCAGCGCTCAAACCCTGAAAATCACGGGATCGAGGCAAGGTTACATTAATGACCCTCTCTAAGAAATCAACCATCTTTTTCCTTCTCAGAGTCGTCTTGCATCCTATTTCCTGCCCTTCGCGGATCTTAAAGCTTGAAATAGACTGGCGCGATTTGGTCAGAACAGCTTTCTGGCCGGCGATCAAAGCAATGTCGCGCGCTATTGCTTCCTGGATCTTCTTTGCTTCATCTTTAGTCTTCCCGGCGATCAGCCGTCCGTATCCGCAATTGATCATTACTTTGTCGATCTTTGGAACAGCCATTCTGCTTTTATAAGAAAACTTCTTAATCATGGCCGGAACGACTTCCTTATTGTATTTTTCGTTGAGATATGACATAGCATTGATTAAATTTCCGCCTGGCATTTCTTGCATACCCTGAAACTCTGGCGCGCTCCTTCTTTAACGGATATTTCATGACCGACGCGGGTAGCCTTGCCGCATTTGGTACAGATGATCTTGACGTTTGACGCGTCTAACGGTTTCGGCAAACTTACAATCTGCCCTTTTTGGCCTTGTTTGCGCGAGCGCTGGTGCTTTTTCGCTATATTGACGTTTTCCACTACAACCTGCCCCTTATCCGGGTTAACCTTGATCACTTTGCCCGTTTTGTTGCGGTCCTTTCCGGCAATGATTAAAACTTTGTCGCCTTTTTTGATTTTCATATTCTTAAGATTACTATACCAATTCTTCCGCCAAAGCCGCGACCTTGTCAAAACCTTTTTCTTTCAATTCTTTGGCGACCGGACCGAATATCCTTCCGCCCTTCGGTTCCATGGTCTTTCCTTCCAAAACCACGCACGCGTTGTCGTCAAAACGCACATAAGTGCCGTCAGCTCGCTTAAATTCCTTCCTTTGCCTGATTATCACCACGCGGACCTTTTCGTGTTTTTTGACCAATTTCCTGGGTTCAGCCTCCTTAACCGCGGCGTTAACAACATCGCCCACCCTGGCATACCGCCTTCTTATTCCGTGAAGAACGTGAAAACACTGGACTGTTTTCGCTCCGCTGTTATCGGCCACTTTTAACATTGTTCTCAATTGGATCATATGAATGAAATAAATTTCCTTAACGGCTATTTCTCCGTTTTGTTTTCCGTAATCTTTTTCAAAACTTTCCAAGTCTTATCTTTCGAAATCGGCTTGCACTCTTCGATCATGACGACGTCTCCGACCTTATATTCCTTTTTTTCATCGTGCGCTTTGTAATTCTTGTTTATCTTAAACCGTTTGAAATATTTAGGATGCTGTTTCAGCCTTTGGACGCAAACAACCACCGTTTTTTGCATTTTGTCCGATACGACTTTTCCGATTAATTGGTTTTTCATAAAATTCTTGTTTCTTATATAAATTTAGGTTGGTTTTTTGCGTCGGCCGTTCTTATTTCTGCTTCGCTTTAGACGAAGAGGTCTCGTTTTCTTTTAAAACCGTTAAGATCTTGGCTATGTCTTTTCTCGCTTCGCGCATTTCTTTGATGTTTTTGACCTTCCCGCCAACCAGGTCAAAATTCAAACTTCCCAGCTTGCTTTTCTTGTCCTTTAAAAGTTTTTGCAATTCCGATATGTTTGTTTGCCTGATCTCTTTCGTTTTCATTTTTTTTGTATCTAAATCAATGTCAATGACTTCGAATGCTAAATATCTTTTGTGACAAATTTCGTTTTCAGCCCAAGCTTGTCTCCGGCTTTCTCCAAAGCTTCCTTGGCCAACTCTTCCTTTACGCCTTCCAGTTCGAATAATACTCTGCCGGGACGAGCTTGGAACACATAATGGTCGACATATCCCTTGCCTCCGCCCAAAGGAACTTCATCGCCTTTTTTGGTAACCGGCCGATCAGGAAAAACCCTGATCCAAAGCTTTCCACCCTTCTTCAGATATCTCAAAATAGCCCTTCTGGCCGCTTCAATCTGGCGAGAAGATATCCGGTAGTAATCAAGCGATTTCAAACCGTAACTTCCGAAGTTCAGTTCCGTTCCTCTTGATTCTGTTCCCTTGTTCTTGCCCCGTTGCCATTTCCGGTGCTTTACTTTTTTTGGCATTAAAATTGACATGGATTTGTTTTAGTGTCTGACTCGATTTCTAGGATATTTTTTCCCCTTTGAATATCCAAACCTTGATGCCGATCTTTCCATAAGTGCAATGCGCTTCCGTAAGAGCGTAATTGATATCGGCTCTGATCGTCTGGCGCGGCAATCTTCCTTTCGACAGCCAAGCGGTTCTGGCAATTTCTACGCCATTAAGCCTGCCTGAAACCTGAATCCTTGCCCCTCCAACCTCTTTGGAAGCCATGATCTTTTCCAAACTTTGTTTTAAAATCTTCAAATATGGCATTCTCTTTTCGATCTGGACGGCAACCGATTGGCCGACGTATTCCGCTGATGCCCAAGGGTTCGTGATCTCCCGGATTTCTACGCGCAAGTCGTGTCCTGTTTTTTTACCTTTAAAAATCTCTTTTTCAAGTTTTTTCTTCAGCTCTTCTATACCCTGCCCTTGGCGGCCGATGATCAAACCGGGCCTGACGCAGAAAATAAGGATATTCAGCTTGTTGGCGTATCTTTCGATCTCAATCTCCGATATTCCGATCTTGGCCAGCCTTTTCTGCAAAAAAGTCCGGATCTTATAATCTTCCTCCAGCATGCTGGGGAAATTTTTTTCGTAAAAACCGCGCGAATACCAGTTCGCTATGCCTTTGATCCGAAATGCTTTGGGATGAACCTTGTGTGCCATGGTCTTATTGAATTATTTTGCGATCGGAACCTCCGATTTCTTGGTTTTTTTCGGGCTCGTTCCTGCATCCTTCCTCACCTCTTTTGCAACCTTTTTCTGGGCTCCTACGCCCGTTTCTTCCAGAACAATCGTTATATGGGAAGTCTTTTTTTGAATAGCAAAGGCAGTTCCGCGCAACCGGGGCATGCTTCTTTTCAATATGGGACCGCCATCCACTTTAATGCTGGAAATATATAACTTAGAAGCGTCTTTTTTAAAATTATTTTTGGCATTGGCAATCGAAGACTCTAATAATTTCAGTATGGGCCTGCTTGCTTTCTTGGCCGTGAATTTCAAAATCGCCTCGGCTTCGCTAACCGGTTTGTATCTGATCAAATCCGCCACCATTCTGACTTTTCTGGGGGATATCCTCAAGTATTTAATTTGTGCGCTGATTGCCATATTTTTTCTTTAGAAATTTCCCGATTATTTCGCTGGTCTCGCCTTCGCTCCTGCCGCTGACGCGGGCGAAGACGCTCCGGTCGCTACCTTAGCTTCTAAATCACGCTGCATCTTTCCGCCATGGCGATGGAATTTTGTGCTCGGAGAAAATTCTCCCAGCTTGTGTCCAACCATATCTTCAGTCACTTTGACGGAAATAAATTCTTTTCCGTTATGGACTCCGAAAGTGTAGCCGGCCATTTCGGGAACGATCGTGCATCTTCGAGACCAGGTTTTGACCAACGTCTTTCCGGCCTTCCTCATTTTTATGATCAATTTTTCGTCCACGAAAGGTCCTTTTTTTAGACTTCTTGCCATAATTTTACTTTGTTTTCTTAAGAATTTTTTAAATTATTTTCCGCCGGTTTCTACTTTTTTCTTCTTCTGATTATCAGCTTGTCGGTCCACCTCTTCTTCCTGGTACGAACGCCCATAGCCGGTTTTCCCCAGGGGGTCTTGGGATGTTTCAAACCGATTCCGGTCCTGCCTTCCCCGCCGCCATGCGGATGGTCTGGCGGATTCATTGCTGATCCGCGCACCGCCGGCCTCCAGCCCTTCCTGCGGCTGGTTCCCGCCTTTCCGAATATCTCGAAACGGTATTCCGGATGCGAAACCTGGCCAATTGAAGCAAAACATTCAGCTGGAACTCTCCTAATCTCTTTGGAAGGCATTTCCAATTGAATAAATTTTCCTTCGTGCGCCATAACGCGCGCTACCGAGCCGGCCGATCTTACAACCTGACCGCCTTTGTTAGGCACCAGTTCAATATTAAAAACCTCGATACCGACAGGAATATTTTTCAGCATCATCCTGTTTCCGATTCTGATCTCGCCGCTTTCAGCGCAAATAATGTCATCTCCCGCCTTGATGTTATTGGCGGCCAGAATATATCTCTTGCTGCCGTCTTCGTATTCGACAAACGCCAGATAGGCTGTGCGGTTCGGATCGTATTCCAATCTCGCAACCTTGCCTTTAACGCCCATTTTCTCCTGGCCGAAATCAACAATCCGGTACATCCTCTTAACTCCTCCGCCGCGATGGCGCACGGTAATCCGGCCTGAAAAATTCCTTCCGGCGGTGGTTTTTAGCGGAGCAAGCAATCCTTTATGCGGTTTGTTTTTCGACAATATGGTTTTCATGTTGGATTTCTAAATATTTTTGGGCAGGCATTTTAACTACCTGGGAAGAACCTCGATCGTTTGTCCTTTGGCAACGGCCACAATCGCTTTTTTATAGCCCTGTTTTATCGCAACCCCTTTCCCGCGCCTCTTTTTCCTTGAATGAATGTTGACCATTCTTACCGCCACGACCTTCACGCCGTAATAATCTTCGACGGCCTTCTTGATCATATCTTTATTGATATTATCGAATACTTTAAAAACGTATTGGTTGATCTCGGCAAGCCTAGTGGCCTTTTCAGTAATATGGGGATTTCTGATGATCCGGTAAACGCTGGCATTATCTTTGGCGGCAACGATTGTTTTTTCTGGATTTTTAGCCGCGGACACCATCTTTTTTTTGGCATTTTTAACCTTCGCCGCGCTTTTTGCCGGATTGGATCCAAGATTTGTATTCTTTCCTTCTTCCTTTTTGTTGAAAATATTAGTGATTGCCATATACGTTAACCGTCAAGCGGATCGTTATTCTTTCTCTTTTTTATCAGCCTCGGATCCTTCTTCGTTTTTCGCGAATGTTTCCTTGATGGTTCCGATCGCATCCTTTGAAAGCATCAAAAATTTAGACGATAACAAGTCCAATGAATTCAATTTCGCGGCCTCGATCGTTTTCACCCCTTTAAGATTCCTCGCTGCCAAATAGAATTTGCGGTCGTATTTTGGCAGGGCAATCAGCATAGTTCCTTTTGCAGCTCCCTCCGCTTTCTCCCGGATGGCCTTTAGGCTGGCAGCTAAAATCTTGGTTTTCACTTCCGGCAGATCAAAATTATCCACTACTAAAAGAAAATTACCCTGCGCCTTAGCTGTCAGCACCATCTTTAAAGCCAAGCGATTCATTTTTTTGTTGATCTTGCGTTCGAAGTTTTTTTCGTTTCTGGGTCCAAATGCCACTCCGCCATGCCGCCAAATGGGCGATCTGGTCGAACCGTGGCGCGCTCTGCCCGTACCCTTCTGTTTCCACGGTTTCTTTCCGCCGCCGCTTACCTCGCTCCGATCTTTGGTATGGGCAATACTTTGTCTCTGATTGGAAAGCTGGCTTGTTACAACCTGATATATAAGATCCGGATTTATTTTTACTTCAAAAACCGCCTTGGGTAACTGTGTTTTCCCCACTTCCTCGCCTTTTTGGTTGTAAGTCTTGGCCAACATATTATTAATATTTCGCTTGCTTAAGCGCTGTATTGGTTTGATTATGCGGTTTTCTTTCCCTTTATCTCAACAAATGTCCCTTTCCCGCCCGGAACCGCTCCCCGGATCGCTATAATGTTTTTATCTTTGTCAATCTTGACAATCTTCGCGTTTCTCACAGTTACGCGTTCGAATCCCATGCGTCCCGGCATTTTCTTGCCTTTGATTACATGATCCGGGTTGGAACAGCCAACCGAACCTATGGTTCTAAGTTCGTGTTTCTGGCCATGCGTCGCGGAAGCCCTGCCGGCAAAACCGTGCCGTTTCACCGCTCCTTGAAAGCCTTTGCCTTTGGTGAGACCGGCAACCTTGACAATATCACCGACTTCAAAAACGCTCACATCGATGCTATCTCCGGTGTTTAGTGCGCAATCTTCGTTAACAAGGCGGTATTCCTTCAAATAACGGAAAGGTTTTCCGTTTTGGGTCTTCTTAACCTTCTTAGCCTTCAATTCCTGGAACGCAAGCTGGACGGCCGAGTAACTATCCTTTTCTTTAGTCTTGATCTGCGCAACCTTGCAGGGGCCAGCCTCAACCAAAGTCACAGGAACTACCCTTCCCTTCTCGTCGAATATCTGCGACATTCCTATTTTTTTTCCTAATATGAATTTCATGATCGGATAGTTTTCTTTACTCAATTGAAAACCGGGCATAGCCCGGTCTCAACCATGACTATTGGCGTATGTTATTTTTTTATCTTTAACATCAATATCTTACAATAAATTATCAATTTTGGCAATACCGCCGCTTGCCGCTAGCCTCTTTTGATGGCACCAAGCTACATTTTAATTTCAATATCCACCCCTGCCGGTAAAGTAAGATTTCTTAACGCTTCAATCACTTTTGGATTGGGGTTCAATATATCCAGCAGCCGTTTGTGTATCCTGATTTCGAATTGTTCTCTCGCATCCTTATGTACGAATGACGACCGGTTTACGGTATATTTATGGATTTCAATCGGCAACGGAACCGGACCCAGTACTTCTACGCCATACCGAGCTATCGTTTCGATGATTTGCTTGGTCGAGCTGTCGATCACTTTGTGATCATAGGCGCGCAACCTGATCCTGAGCTTTTGCTTTGCCTCGTCTTTTGAATCCTGATTTTTTTTCTTTGTTGTCGTGGGTGCCATCTTTCTATAGAATTCCAATTAGTCGTTTTTTGGAATAATTTAATTCCTTTTTTCGTTATTATTTTACGATCTTAGTTACCACGCCGGCGCCTACGGTTTTTCCGCCTTCTCTGATGGCAAATCTTTGTTTTTCCTCCAATGCGATCGGAGAGATCAATTTGACATTAAACTTGACCGTGTCTCCCGGCATCACCATTTCCACGCCGGCGTCTAATGTCACCTCCCCGGTAACATCGCAAGTCCTGACGAAAAACTGGGGCTTATAACCGGTAAAGAACGGTGTATGGCGGCCGCCTTCTTCCTTGGTAAGAATGTAAACCTCCGATTGGAATTCGGTATGGGGAGTTATGGAACCAGTTTTGGCTAAAACCTGCCCTCTTTCCACTTCCTCTTTCTTTAAACCTCGCAACAAAATACCGACGTTATCCCCGGCCCTTCCTTCATCAAGGATTTTCTGGAACATTTCGATCGAAACAACCGTAGTTTTGGTATTGGGCTTGATGCCAACCAGCTCCACTTCTTCGTTAGATTTAATAACGCCTCTTTCAATCCTGCCGGTAGCAACGGTGCCGCGGCCGGCAATGGAGAAAACATCTTCAACGGCCATCAAGAACGGTTTGTCGGTCTCGCGGGCGGGTTCGGGGAAATATTCATCAACTTTCTGCATCAATTCTAAAATCGGTTTAACCGCAGGGTCATCGGCTGTCTTACCCTCCAACGCTTTCAAAGCGGAACCTCGAACAACAGGCACTTCGTCTCCGGGGAATTTGTATTTCTTCAAAAGTTCCCGAACCTCGGACTCGACCAAATCAATAATTTCAGGGTCGTCAACCTGATCAACTTTGTTTAGAAAAACAACCATAGCCGGAAGTCCGACCTGGTAGGCTAAAAGAATGTGTTCGCGGGTCTGCGGCATCGGACCGTCAGGCGCGGAAACAACCAAGATAGCGCCGTCCATCTGCGCGGCGCCGGTAATCATGTTCTTGATATAATCGGCGTGTCCCGGGCAATCGATATGGGCATAGTGCCTTTTTTCCGTTTCGTATTCCAAATGGGCAATATTAATGGTGATGCCGCGTTGTTTCTCTTCGGGGGCGGCATCGATCTGGTCAACGGACTTCTCCGAAGCCTTCATGCCGTTCAGCTTCAAAGCGTGCAAAATAGCCGCGCTCAACGTGGTTTTGCCATGGTCAACGTGGCCGATGGTACCGATGTTTAAGTGAGATTTGCCTCTCACGAACTTTTCTTTTTCTGCCATATTTTTTCTTTTATTTTAACTTTTTTAATTACGATTTAAATTTAATATTTAATTCGCCGGTATCCTTTTAAACGCTAATGTTTTCGAAGCATAAAATCTGATAAGATCAAAAACAACAAGAATTCATTATACAATATATATTATTCATTTTTGGAAAAAAGTCAACTCTTTGCCTGGTTTATCGCGGATTTATATCTGGAATCCGTAGCAATCTTCCGCGAAATACCTTGTTTTCCACCGGTCTAATTTTCATTTCTTGTTATTTTCTTTTTCCTTCAATAATCTCTTTGGTAATATTCCCGGGAACTTCCTCATAATGGTCAAATTCCATCGTTGACGTTCCCCGTCCTTCCGTAAGCGACCTCAAGTTGGTTGCGTATCCGAACATTTCCGCCAGCGGCACTTTTACATTAATGATTTTCATGCCCATCTGGTCAAGCGAATCCTCGATCTTCCCGCGCCGCGATGACAGATCGCCAATAACGTCGCCAAAGAATTCCTCCGGGCACGTAACTTCCAACTTCATGATCGGCTCAAGAATTATCGGAGATGCTTTTTTAGCCGCTGCCTGCAAAGCCATCGATCCGGCGATCTTAAAAGCCATTTCCGACGAATCAACTTCGTGGAACGAACCATCGTAAAGCGTCGCCTTTACATCCACCATCGGATATCCGGCAACAACGCCTTTCGCCAAGGCTTCTTCAATTCCTTTCTTGGTCGGATTGATGTATTCTTTTGGAATCACGCCGCCTTTAATCTCATCCACGAATTCAAAACCGGTTCCCTGCTCTTTAGGCTCAACCTTAACCCAAACGTCGCCGTACTGGCCGCGGCCGCCCGATTGCTTGATGAATTTACCCTGGGCTTCCGCCATAATCTTGATAGTTTCACGATAGGCCACCTGCGGACGTCCCACGTTGGCTTCAACTTTAAATTCGCGTTTCATCCGATCGCACAGAATGTCCAAGTGAAGTTCGCCCATGCCTGAAATGATAGTTTCGCTGGTTTCCTCATTGCTCTCAACGCGGAACGTAGGATCCTCTTCGGATAGTTTTTTAAGCGCCAGGCCCATTTTTTCCTGATCGGCTTTGGTTTTAGGCTCGACCCTGATGGAAATGACCGGTTCCGGGAAAGTGATCTTTTCCAATACGATCGGCTTGGTTTCGTCGCATAAAGTATGGCCGGTTGAAGTATTCTTTAAGCCGACGGTTGCGGCAATGTCCCCGGCGCATACATCGTCAATTTCCTTACGGTCATTGGAATACATGCGGAGGATACGTCCTATCCTTTCCTTTTCTCCGGTGGTCGTGTTTAAAACGTAGGATCCTTTATTTAACGTACCTGAATAAACGCGGAAGAAAGTCAATGTCCCAACATAAGGATCGGCAGCCACTTTGAATGCCAAAGCAGTAAAAGGCTCGTCATCGGACGCGCGGCGCTCGATTTTTTCCTCGGTTTTAGGATCGGTTCCCACAACAGGAGGCAAATCTAAAGGATGGGGCAAGTAATAACAAACTCCGTCAAGAACCGGTTGGACGCCCGTATTCTTTAACGATGATCCGAAAAATACCGGAACCAGCTTATTGCCGATAGTAGCTTTCCTTAGAACTGCGCGGATTTCATCCGGGCTGATCTCTTCTCCGCTTAAATATTTGTTTAATAAAAGTTCGTCTTCCGCCGCGACCTTATCCAGCATTTTATTCCTCCATTCCTGGGCCAAATCCAGAAGATCGGCTGGAATTTCTTCTTCCGCCACATCCTCGCCGTTCTTGCCGTTGAAACGCAGCGCCTTCATTTTAACCAGATCGATAACGCCGCTCAAGTTGCTTTCCTCGCCGATCGGTATATTGACGGCAATGGCATTCGGAGTAAGTTTTTTCCAAATTGAATTCAAGCTGTTCTCAAAGCTAGCTCCGGTCCGGTCCATCTTATTGACGAAACACATCCGCGGAACAAAAAATTTGTCCGCTTGGCGCCAAACTGTTTCGGATTGCGGCTGGACGCCCGCCACTCCGTCAAACACAACGACCGCTCCGTCCAACACGCGCAAAGACCGCTGTACCTCGGCCGTAAAATCAATGTGGCCCGGAGTATCAATGATATTCATGCGGTGCTCGTTGGTCTTTGTCTTGGTAAGATACTCTCCCGGAGACCAGAAACAGGTCGTAGCCGCCGATGTAATGGTTATGCCCCTTTCCCTTTCCTGCTCCATCCAATCCATGATCGCCGCGCCTTCATGAACTTCGCCGATCTTATGCGAAAGGCCGGTATAGAAAAGAATTCTCTCCGAGGTGGTTGTCTTTCCGGCATCGATATGGGCAATCACTCCAAAATTGCGATATTTTTCGATTGGGGCTAAACGTGACATATATTTATAGTATTTATAGGAATAATTGCGGTTATTCGTTCTTTAAATTCGAAGTTCAATAATTTTGCAGCGCTAGACTGATAGGCTTACGCTTTGGATCCTTGGTTTCATTAACCGCATTTAACGCGGCCTGGAAACTAAAACGCTAAAGACCTTACGCGTCTTTAGCGTTGGAATTCAATTTTAGAACTTGAAATGGGCAAAGGCTCTGTTGGCTTCAGCCATACGGTGCGTATCTTCTTTCTTCTTTACCGCCACGCCGGTGTTGTTAGCGGCGTTGATGAATTCTTCGGCCAATTTTTCCCTCATGGGCTGCCCTTTTTTCTTGCGGGCCGATTCAAGAAGCCATCTTACCGCCAAAGCCATTCCGCGCTCTTTAACGACTGGTTTGGGAACCTGATAGGTCGCGCCGCCGATCCTTTGGGATTTAACCTCCAATAAAGGCCGCGCATTGTTCAATGCCAGCTCAAAAACTTCGATCGGATCCTTCTGGGTTTTTTCTTTAATGATATCCAAAGCCCCGTACACAACCTTTTTGGCTGTGTTTTTTTTGCCCTTTTTCATTATTTGATTAATGAATTTAGCGATGATAACGTTGTCGTAAACGGCATCCGGGGCTATTTCTCTTTTGGTGATTTTTTTGCGAGACATTTCTTTATTGCCTTATCTTAAATTTGATATCTAGGATTATTTCTTTCTTTTGGTTCCGTACTTTGACCTTTCCTGCTTTCTTTTATCAACTCCAGCCGTATCAAGCAGCCCGCGGACGATATGATACCTAACACCCGGAAGATCTTTGACCCTTCCGCCGCGGATAACAACGATCGAATGTTCCTGGAGATTGTGTCCTTCGCCCGGTATATAAGCGGTAACTTCCATGCCGTTAGTTAATTTCACCCTGGCAACCTTGCGCAACGCCGAATTCGGCTTTTTCGGAGTACTGGTAAACACCTTCACGCAGATCCCGCGTTTCAGCGGCGACGAATAATCTTTCGGCCGGTTCTTCAGCACATTGAAACCAAACGTCAAAGCCGGGGATTTTTTCCCTTTGGTTTTGCTTTTTCTCCTTCTTTTAATCAATTGGTGAATCGTAGGCATGGTCGTTGCAATACAAAAAATTATTGAAATTTTTTCTTTGTTTCAATCAATCAAAACAAAAAAATTAATTGAGTATTTTGTGCTCAACAAAAATGTATCAAAAAAAAGAAAGAATGTCAACACGCCGCCCCGCTGCCGAAGTTGCCCGTTTTTTTCAGCATGTCTCTTTCGGCGCTTTTTCCACCATCCCGATTCGCGAAAAAAAGGCTTAAAATGAGACCATTATCAAATCGAAAATCCAACGATAGTTTTAAAAAGAAAACCCATGATCACTTGCAGCGAAGCCGCAAAGCTGAAATCCCCCACTTTGAAAATGATCAGAAATATCAGGATAAATCCGCCGTATCTTTGCAGAAAAATCTTGAAATCCTCCTGTGAAGGCGGCAAAAAAGCGAACAGAATGTGAGAGCCGTCCAGCGGCGGAATCGGAATTAGATTAAAAATCATCAGTATGAGGTTTATCCAAACGACCACGATAAACATATTGTTCAAAGCCTGTATTGCCGGATGGACAAAATCAAAACCCAGCAAGAACCTCAATGCCAAGCCGAACAAAACCACTAAAATAAAATTTACGGCTGGTCCGGCAATCGCCACTTTGGCTGGTCCGTATTTCTGGTCGCGAAAATTGCTTGGATTTATGGGCACCGGCTTAGCGTAGCCGAAAACCATGCTTCCGGCTGTAGCCAAATATAAGCCGAGCGGCAGCAAAAAAGAACCGAACATATCTAAATGTTTCAGAGGATTGAGCGTTAATCGTCCGGAATATTTGGCCGTCGGATCTCCCTGCCAATTAGCCACCGCGCCATGCGCCACTTCATGGATGACGATCGAAAAAACTAATATCAAAATCCAAGCGATAAGCCCTATAATGTCCGCCATTGTAGTGTGTTTTAGTCCTTTTTTATCCTATCACAGAAGCCGCATCTTGCCAATTTAGTTAAAATGCCTTATAATTAACGCGTTACGGTTTTTTCGGCTGATTTAAGCCATCAATAATCGGAAAAAAGATATGTCAAAAGAATGTAAAATCTGCGGAAAACGCGGAAAAATTGTTTGGCGGAGAGTAAGGCTCAGGGCGACAAAATACAATCCGACCTGTAAACGGAAACAGAATCCCAATCTGCAATCTTTAACCTTGCCTTCGGGAGAAAAAATTTTGGCTTGCGCCAAATGCATAAAAACGCTTGCTAAAAACGCGGTCAAATAATTTTCCGGCATGTTTTGTCCGCTCAAAATAGCGATCACATCAAACCCGTTTACCGGGTTTGTTATGTAAAAAAACGCGGCCGGCCGCAACGGGCTGTAGTACAACGGTAGTATATACCCTTGGGGTGGGTACGACCCGGGTTCAATTCCCGGCAGCCCGAATCGGATAGTTGATGAGTGTTGAGCAGATGAGTAGATTCACAAACAAAAAACTCCGTATTACGGAGTTTTTTGTTTCAGGATAAAAGATGTTTTAGAAAAAACCCGCGCCTCGAAGCGCAGGGGTTTTCATACCCCGTTTTGGAGGACAAGTGTCCGGTGAAACCCAAGTGGGTGCCCAAGCCGCAATCCGAGGATTGCAAGCATGTCCGGCTCCCGAAAAAAAGTTATTCTGGAACTTGTAACCAAAACGAGGTACTTTTATTATAGGCTTATTGCCTGCCCTGTCAATCAAAAACCCGGGTAATTTTTCAATTTTTTTTAAATTTGGCCGTAAAAAAGAAGGCATTAAGCCCTCTTGAGTATTTTGATTTTTCTTACCTCCGCGATAATGCGGAACAGTGTTTTTCCCGAGCCGGGCTGGACAGACCAGATTATAATTCCCAGCGCTATTCCTACCGGCTGCCAAATAACATCGATAAAGGTGCTTGGCGTCTGCATCTGCAAACTTTTCAAAAAAAACAGCGACAGCAATCCCCCGGCTATCAAATAAACAGCGGCTTCGGCAATAAGGCCGCACGCGAACAATATAGCGGCAAATATCTGACAAATAAAACCGGAAGTTCCCCGCAAGCACCTCTTTAAATATTGCGAATATTTCAAAGATCTGCCTCCTTTTGCGCTAATATAGCACGTTTTTCCCTATCCGAGAACGGCTTTAGCGCGCCTGATCTTAACATATCCGTGGACAATAAAAACATATCCGATAATCACGCAAAGCGCGGTCAAAAAATCTTTTTGGGGCAGATTAGCCGGAATAAAAACGCGGCCATGACCGTAACTAAAATTGCCAATCCGTCTTTTACCAATTTCTTGCTGCCAAGCGCGATCCCCATAATACCAAACAATAAGCCGTGCATCAGCCAAAGCAGTATTGGAATACACCTTATGAATTGCACCTGCTCTTGCGACCAATAAGCTAGAAGGCCTTCCTACATAATATCACCCGCTGTCATTATATTTAAAAGCTGTCGGCTGTCAACAAAAACGCCCGGTTACCCGGGCGCTTCCAAAAAAACAATCGATGTCGCTGAAAAATTTATAATCCAAGCACGCTGGCAAGCTGTTTGATCAAAGAAACAACCACCGGCGCGGCCATGAGGCTGTGGGAAGTGACGCCCTCGTCGTCTTTGACTGTCCAGGGCTTTTGCGTCGTTTTCACCTCTTTGCCGTCCCAGGCAAATTCGAATTCCGGGGTCAGCTCGTAGTCGTCGACATAGTCCTTGGCCAATTCAGCCGGAATGGCGTTGCGCAAATAAACTTTTGGAATGCCGTACAACGTCATGGCCTTTTCCATCAGTTTTTGGTCAAGCTCCAAGCGGTCTTTCAAGGGAGCGATGCCGAGCTCGTCGCCTTCTTTGGGACCGAGTTTTTGGGTATTGTGGCCCGGGCATTTTGGATTGTCGCAAATCAAATAAAATTCTTTTGAGCCTTCGTCGTAGCCGATCTTGGCGGTCGGCAAAAGCTTAATACTGCGCGAAGTGTTGCAAACCGGGCAGATCCGGCGCCACTTGATTCGCTCTTCGATCACGTTGGTCGGCACATCAATGAATGCCAGCACGTCCTGGTCGTTGCGGAATCCGATCAAATCCCGGAAAAACAGTGAATAGCTTACCTGGTCCATTTCCCGGGGAAAACCGTCGATGAAAATGGTTTTCTTGGGCCGTTTGGCGATTTCCCTCTTAACCAAGGCCAATATCAGTTCCGTGGGAAGAAGCGTTTTGGTGTCGCGGTTCTCGATGGCTTTGATCAAATCCTCGGCCGGTACCCAGCCGCGGTATTCTTTTTTCAAATAATCTTCGATTTCCTGTTTCTTAGTCCCGTCCTGAATATCCTTGCTCACCTCTCGGATCATATCGCCCACGGAAAAATGGTCAATCCTTTCGGGATTAATTATCTCGGCAAACATTTTGGAATAAGTCCCCTTTCCGGAATTCTTTTTGCCTAAAAGATAAACGATGAAAGAATTTTCCCTGACATAATCTTTGAGCTTATCGATCTCTTCGTCAACCTTGTAATGGAAATAGTCGTTGCGCTCCACCGGATCGGTTAAATTGAATGTCTTGTCCTTGCCTTCCATTTTGGTTTTAAAAATTGGGAATTTCATATTTTGATTTATTGATTTTCGGTTTTTAGACTTAAATTTTGACCATCGGTTGTAAATGTTATATCTCCGGCCATATCCGTCCTGAATATTTTTATACCATGTTTTTCCATCATTTCCAAGATTTCCTCGCTGGGATGGCCATAGCTGTTGCGTCCGACGGAAATAACCGCAATATCGGGATCAACCTTTCTCAAAAATAGTTCGGACGCGGAATTTTTACTGCCGTGATGCGCAACTTTTAAAACGTCGGCATCCAAATCGGTATCTCCGTTCGCCAGACTATCTTCGATAAAACCGTATATGTCCCCCGTAAAAAGAAACTCGCTTTCTCCATAAACCAGTTTTACTACCACCGACCCGTTGTTCGCGTCTTTTACCGCAACCCCCGATAAATCCTGCTCCGGATAAAGCACTTCAATAAAATGGCCGGGTTCCCGGTCAAAAGTTATCCGCATACCGGCGCGGGCGATGTAAATATCGCTTTTTTCCTCAAAAATAAGCCTGGCCCACTCCTCAAATTCGGCAGTATCTTTTATCGCGCCGTTCCAAAGAACGCTTTTTACCTTATACTGCTTTAAAACTTCCAGCAATCCGGCCAAATGGTCATGGTCGGCATGGGTCAGGATCAGGAGATCGATATCGCGGTCCCAAAACGGCAAAGACCTTCCCAGCCCCTCCAGAACCGCGAGGCCAGGGCCGCCATCAATCAGTATGTCGGCGCCTGAAGGAGTTTTTATCAGCGCGGCATCCCCTTGGCCCACGTCGAAAAATTCCACGCGCAACAGCCCTTGTGCCGACAATTCGAAAAAAGCCAGCCAAACCAGCATATTCGCCACTACGGTTACGGCAATGATCTTTTTAAAGCTGCGCCGCTTTTTTGGCTTTAAATCATCTTTCATGGCTTGGATTCTACCAAGAAAAATTTTTAAGTAAAGGAACAAAAAAACGCCCCCGCTAAGCGGGGAACGTTTTTTTGAATAAAACAGCCATCGCGCCAAACTTTCGGTTTTCGCGAATGATTTAAATTTTTTAATTCGAATTAAAAAATAGCGCTAAACATCACCTGCCAAAAAACTTAAGCCTCCGGTTTCGCTTTTCCCATGATCCTGAACATCTTCGTTCCGCAAACCGGACACTCTCCGGTGACGGCAGCTCTTTTGACTCCGCCCTTTCCTTTCATCTCAATAGTCTTCTCATTCTTCATTTCTTGCTTAGCTTTGCATCTTACGCAATATCCTGTTGTTGCCATATGAATTTTTATTTATTTATTTTTATTTTTACTTATTTTTATTGCCTCCTTTCAGGCAATTAAGCTTCTTAGCCAAAAAGCCTGAATTGAGAATTCCCGGACCTGTTTTTTCAAACATGCCGATTGTCCGCCGGGCGGCTTACCGTGAATTTTCTTTTTGCCCTTAGCGGCCTGGAACTTTTTTCGCGCTTTTAGCGATAGTAGTCATACGACCTTTAAACTATCCTTAATATAAAATAATTCAGTTAAATACAATAGTCAAGGGCAATCAATCTTAAATTGCGCGAAACTCCGGCCAAAAACACTCCCTGGACGTTTTTAAAAAACCTAAAAAACAAATTCCAGGGCCGCTCCGGCGAAGCAAAGAAAAGCGAAAGCCAGCGCAAATTTGAAAAAATTCACCTTCTCCCCCATTTTGGTCAGCATATCAAGAAACAGCAGCCCCGATAAAAAACTGGCCAGAACGCCGGGCCAAAGCTGCATCGAAAAATCTCCTCCTTTAAAAACCAGAAAATAAAGGGTTGAAGCGGCTACGGCCGGTACCGACATCAAATAGGATAGCCGCAAGATTTCCTTGGGTTCGGATTTCGCCAACGATAAACCGAATATCGTGGAACCGGAACGCGAAAATCCCGGAATTACCGCCAAACCCTGCATAATGCCGGTTATAGCGGCTAATTTTTCATCGCTGATCTTTAAAAAGACCTTCTTTTTCGCAAAATACGCGGTAAAAAGCAATCCTGCTCCCGTGATCGCCAGCAACCCGGCCCCTACCGCAGTTTGCTCGATCAGCTTATAGACCGCAAACCCCAGCGGCAAGGAAATAATCGTCGCAATCATTATAAAAGACAGCAATTTGCGATCTTTGAAGGCAAACACGCTGATCCAGTCCTTCCGGTAATAAAAAATCGCCGCGGCTAAAGTGCCGATGTGCAAAAAAAGCGCCAGATCGACCGGATTACCTTCCGCTTTTAAAAAATTGGCGGCCAAAGACACCACTCCCTCGCTGGAAATGGGAATCCACTCGAAGATCCCCTGAAGAACGCCCAAAATCGAATAAACGATGAAGTCAGACATAAATACAATTATTATGATTTCTTAATTTTCAATTTTTAATTTTACAAATTTACAATAAATGATTCGATAAAACAATTTTCAAACTGACACGGCTTATTTAATCATTGAAACATTGAAAATTCAATGAAAATTGGAAATTAGAAATTGGAAATTTAAAATCAAAAAATTATTTTACATTCAATATCGTTTATTTTAATATAAAGACAATCAAATTAAAACCAACTACGCCCATGGAAAAAGAAAAAATCTACGTTGTCGGCCACAAATCCCCGGATACCGACTCGGTTTGTTCGGCGGTTGTTTACGCCGAATATTTGAAAAAAGCAAAAAAAATGAACGCCGTTCCCGCTGTGGCCGGAGAACTCAATGCTGAAACAAAATTCGTCTTGAACCGCTTCAAAGCGGCGCCGCCGGAGCTCTTATCCGCCGCCCTCGGCAAAAAGCTGGTGCTGGTTGACCATAACGAAATAAACCAAGGCGTCGACGGAATGGATTCCGCAACCGTAGTTGAGGTCATCGACCACCATAAAATAGTTTTTGCCTGCGACAGCCCGATACCCTTTCTTGTAAAACCGGTCGGCTCCACCGCCACGATAGTGGCTAAAATCCTAATGGCCGATAAAAAGAACTTTTTGCTCACCAAAAAATCGGCCGGCCTATTGCTTTCCGCCATTCTTTCCGATACGGTTTTTTTCAAATCAGCAACTACCACGCCCGAAGATATCGACATCGCCAAAAAACTCGGGCGCGCGGCTGGCATTAAAAAACTGGTCGATTTCGGCATCGAGATCAAAAAACAAAAAGCCGGCTTGAAAGGCTTATGCGCCGATAAGATCCTCTACTCCGATTTTAAAACATTCGTTGCCGGCGGAAAAAAATTCGGCGTCGGCCAGATCGAAGTCTGCGGCCTCCAAGAGGCCGATCAGCGCCAGAAGGAAATATTGGAAGCAATGGAACTGGCCAGGCAGAAAGAAAACCTGGCTCTGGCGGTTTTAATGGTCACCGACATCATCAAAGAAGGCTCGAAACTCCTCGCCGTCGGAGAAACCGGCTATGTGGAAAAAGCCTTCGGAAAGACTCTGGAAAATGCTTCCGTCTACATCGATAAAGCCATGTCCAGAAAAAAAGAGATCCTTCCTCCCTTGATGAGGGCTTTTGAGAACTAGAATGACTCTTTTCGTTTTAGCGGCTGATAACTCTGAATAAGAGGTTCACCATGCCCGCTGCCAGAAAAATAATCATTAAACCGATAATAGCGGCTGTGATCGCTTTTTTGTATTTTAATATGCCTTCCGGATGCTGCCTGGCTGCGCTCACCATCAAGCCGATCGCGTAAAGAATAATGGCTAAAACCGCGATCAGCGGAGCAAGAGTATATACGATATAATCCATCATACCTTTACAGACATCAATACAAAAAAATTTTAAAAACCCCTCTACAATTAAACCCGCAAAAAACCGCCGGCGCGGAAAAACAAAAGCTCGAAACCCCTATCCGGCTCTTATTGCTGGCCGTTTTGGATTTGCTCGATCTGGACGCTCTTTCTTCCGGGCATTCCCAAGGCAATGAAAAAACCGCCCAAAATAAGGCTTAAGATCATCGCAATCTCATATTGCCTAATCGCCAGCAAAGCGCTTTTATAAACAAATATTCCCAATCCGAACCCTATCAAAACACCCCCTAAAATAGTAAAAACAAATTTAATTATCCCGTTCATATAATTATATTCTGCTTAAATTATAACACTACCCGCATATTTAAAAAATCCGCAAAAAATATTTAATCAATTTTATCTTCCGAATGTTTTGCCTGGCGAAGCATGTTAAGAGTAAAATTTATTTTTTCGCGAATTCGCAAATTCCTTTGTAATCGCACCAGTCGCAGTGCCAGCCGGGAGTGGCGTAGAAATTGCTTTTTTCTATCTTTTCAATCTGCCCGGCAATCTTCTCTTTTTGTCTTTCAATATCGGATTCGCTGCCGATAAATGTAATCTTTTTCGCGTTCTCCAAATAAAAATAAGTAAGTTTTTCGGGTTTTAGGCCAAACACTTCTCGCGCGGCAATTTGGTAGATCAAAAGCTGTTGTTTGTCCTCGGGCCGCAGCTTGTCTTTGACCGTACCGGTCTTGTAATCGATGATCTCAACACCCTTGCCGGCTTCATCCATGCGGTCGATTTTGCCGTTGATCGTATAACCATTGATCTTCAGGTTAAAACCGACTTCCAAAGCCGGAGCGTTGTTTAAAGCGACTAATCTTGGCTTTTTCACCGAATAATCCTGCCAAAACAGCTTCAGGGATTTTAAGCCAAGTTTGCGGTAACTGTCTTTCTCCTCCTGGTTGTCGAACCATTCGTCGATCCATTCTCTTTCATAGATTTCTTTCATTTTTCCCAGCGTGACCCTTGGCTGCATCAGTGATTCGTAAAGCGTATTGTGCATCGTTTTCCCGAAACTGAAAACCGCCTTGCCGCGCGGCCTGATCTTCCAGATATGGGCATACTGGTATTGCCGGGGGCATTTTTCGAAAGCCGCCAGCTGGGTAAACGAAAAATGATCGGGTAAAGCCAATCTTGCTTGGCTTTTTTTATAATTGCTGATCTTGATGTTTTTCGCCGGCTCTTCCTGCTCCCCGTTCTTATATCCAAGTTCGGCCAGAAACACTGAAATTTTTTTCGGGTTTACTCCTCCGTAATCCTTGGCTGAAGTAAAATATAATCCCTTTTTGGCCCGCGTCATTCCAACGTAGAACAAACGCCGTTCTTCCTGCAAATGCACGTCTCCTTCCGGTATGATGTCTTTGACCAATGCCGCGGGCAGTTCGATCTGTTCTTTGCGTTCAATGGTCGGAAATTTCCGGTCCACCAAATTCACCAGAAAAACGTGTTTGAATTCCAAGCCTTTTGACGCGTGAACCGTCATGATCTTCACCGTGTCCGACAGGCTGGGATCGAATTCCAGCCTCCCTTCTTCGCCCGATTCCAGCTCCAATTCCAGTTCTTCCATAAAATGCCGCAGATTGGCATCGATGTTGGCGTCTTCAAACGCTTTTATTTTGTTAAAAAGCTGGCTGATGTAATCAAAATCTTCTTTTCGCGCGCGCTTCTCCAAAAATTTCAAGTAACCGGAATCAAACAGAAAAGATACCATGATTTCGGAAACGTTCTTCTGCGCCGCCATCACCGAATGCTTTTCGATCATTGCAAGCAGATTGCCGATCGCGTTTTTGGACGCATCATTCAATCCCGGAATGTCGTTATATTCCTTGAGCGATTCAAAAAGGGATTGGGATTTCTTGGCGTTGTAATGGGTGGCTCTAGCCACGTCTTCCATCGGAATATTCATGAAAGGCATATTTAGCACGCGCCAGACCGCCGAACCTTCGTGATAATCATTAAGCAATTTAAGATAAGAAATAATATCCAAAACTACCGGTTTGGAATAAAGTCCTTTTAGCGCCAAAAACTGGTACGCGACGCCGGCGCGCTCGCAAGCGCGGGAAAACGCGTTTGCGCTTTCGTTAGCCCGAACCAAAATGGCGAAATCGCCGAAAGTTGAGTCTTTTTCTTCCTTTAAAATATTTATAATGGCATTGACCGTTCCCTGCACCTCCTGATCCAGGGTTTTATAATGGAAATGCTTGATGGAACCAACGCAATCGGAATTGGCCTCCAGCTTTTTATCTATCTTGTTTAAAAATTCCAGGCGGTTGGGGTTGTTGGATTGGATAAACTTATGCGAAAGATCCAGAATATTCTGGCAGGATCGGTAATTTTTAACCAGCACCGTCTCGGCGGCGGACGGAAAGTCTTTTTTAAACTGCATAATATTATAAAAAGACGCCCCCCGCCACCTGTAAATCGCCTGGTCGTCATCAGCGCAAACGGTTAGGTTGTTGCGCGGTTCAGCCAGCAGTTTCACCAACTCGTACTGGATCCAGTTGGTATCCTGGAATTCATCGACCAAAATATGCCTAAACTGGCCGCGGTATTTATTAAGGATGGCCGGGCGGCGGCGGAACAAGCTCAAACAATAGTTAAGGAGATCGCCGAAATCCAGCAAATTATTTTCCAAAAGCAGTTCCTGGTAAATTTTGTATGTACGGGCAATTTCCCGGATCTTCTCTTTCTCTTCGATCTTTCCGCGGCTGTACTTCAAATAGTCCTCGGGAAAAACCTCCTGGTCCTTGCAACGCGAAAAATGCGACAGCATCGCATGGATAAATTTTGTCGGATTGCCCAGCGGCTTGTAATATTTCAGTTTGAAACGGTCGATATTCCGGCGCGCGAGAAGCCAGGCCGCCGTCTGGTCAACCAGCTTGAAATTGGTGGGAAGCCCGATATCCAAACCATGGTTTCTTAATATTCTTTCGCAAAAAGCATGGAAAGTGGATACCCACAGATCGGCATAACCCAGCGACAACAACTGGCTTATCCTGTCCTCCATCTCGCCCGCCGCTTTATCGGTAAAAGTTAAAGCCAGAATCTCGTCCGGCTTAGCCTTTTTTTCCTCGATCAAACGGGCCAAATGGTTCGTGATAACGGTTGTTTTTCCCGTACCCGCTCCGGCTACGATCAAAAGCGGGCCGCCTTCGTGGCAGACCGCCGAAATTTGTTCTTGATTGAGTTTTGAGAGGTCTACCGGCATTTCTACAAATTTACCATTAATCGTTAGCTTTTCCATCATACCGCCAATGGAATAAATTTCCAACCACAGATCAGGAACGCCAAAAAACGCGGCTATCGATCCAATCCGCTCCCGTTAAAAATGAAATAATTTTTTAGCCAGATATCCGGCCAGCGGCACATCCTTATCCATGCCGCGCGCGGCATAGGAAATGCCTATCACCCTCAAGCCGGTCGCGCCCAGCCAGAAAAGAATGGTTGCCCAAATCATGGCCGAATGCCAAATTGATGCATATTTGGCAATTGAGGCAGCCAGTAAAATACCAACGGTAAAAAAAATCTCCATTAATAATATAGCCAGCCCCTGCTTGGCATGGTATTTAGACAGCCTGTCTTTTGAGAACAGAGGAATAAGGCAAAAAATACCCAGATAGCCGATCAAGGGAACAATCCTTACCTGCCTAGCCTCCGCTCCGAATACTTTATTTTCTTTACGCCCAAATCTAAAAGCAAACATTTTTTCCATTTTTGTCCTTAGAACTTTATTTTGTCGGCCAGATCTCCGATTACCGGCAATTTTTCTTTTTTATTTCCAATGACGTTGACAATGCCTAAAACCGAAAACACGATCCAAACCAAACTTAGCATATTGGTCGCTAAAAATCCCAAAAACGGAATCGCCAACAGCATCCAGGAAGCGACCTCTCCGATAAAAAGCACCAAACCCTGTTTGGCATGGAATCGGACGAACTCGTCTTTTTCCTGGGCCAGATAAGGCACAAGGCATAAAATGCCTAAATAACTGATCAGCGCCATGGCGTCGATTTTTTTCTCCACTGCTTTCTCTGCGGTTTTTTCCGCCGCAGCGGCAACGGCTACTTCCGGCTTTTTAACTTCATCCATATTGTTTATTCGGATGACCCGGCGGCGATTTCCGCATATGGCGAGACAAACCCGAGCCGGATCTGCCGATCTTTGATTGCTCCATTATAGCACTGCCGGGTACCGGAAAACAAAGCTCCCTCCCGCAAAATGCGGGAGGGAGCTGTAGTTTTAGTTGGTAAAGGCTATTCCTCTCCACCGAAACCTCTGTCTCCGCGGTCAAAATTCCTTCTCGGGCGGGGTTCCATGGGCCTTGCTTCGCTCACGGTAATCTTGCGTCCGTCGAAATCTTTTCCGTTGAACATTTCGATGGCTTTCTGGGCGTCATCTTCTGTCGTGAACTCAACGAATCCAAAACCTTTAGAGCGTCCGGACATTTTATCGGTGATGATGATCGCCGATTCAACTGCTCCGGCTTGCGCGAATCCTTCCTTCAAAACATCTTGAGTGGTGCTGTAAGACAAACCACCAACGTATAATTTCTTGTTCATTTATTTGTTTGTTTACTTAGTAGGGCGACCACTCACTTAGCTGACTTAAATTCTAAAGAAATTAAGAACCAGTTGAGAACACCTACTTCCTCTTGGGATTACAAATTCATCTTAAAAAATTTTTTTAAGAATTGCAATAATTAGGACAGTTATGAAAAAAGAGAGCGCTTGCCCCCTTGATAACGTGCGTGGGTTATTGTTTTTGCCGCGCTTTTCATTGTGGCGCGGAACTGGCAAACCGGCAACTGCCTCCATTAATTAAATCAAACCCTTTAACTGTCCTTTTGTTTGTTATCAAGCAACTCAATAGCGACAGTTTATCATATATAAAGCTTAATGTCAAGCCTGAAAAGAAAAAGAACAGAATTGGTTTTCTGTCCTATGGGATTACAAACGAATCCCGTGTCTGGCCAAAAATCCCGGCCGGGCTTCCGCTTTATCCGCTTCTTCATCCTCCGCCTGTTGCGATAAAAGCCCGAGATAGAGATATTCGGGAATATCGGCTTCCCGTTCATATTTTTTGCCGCTGATCTTTCCTCCATGGCTTGGCGGCCTCTGCTCGCACTCCGGACAATAACGGGCATATCTGCGGCCGGCGGATTCCACCTCGCCCATATAATCAACCGGTGATTTAGCCAGCGCGCCGCCGCACAAGCGGCATTTGTCGCCATCGTGGTTATCCGGATGAGCCGGCACTTTCCTGGCTTCTCGCTCGGCTATTTCCTGCATGCGGTTCGATGTCACCGACGGAACAATTGCCGCCGAAAATATCATTGCGAACATCTGCGGCTGATTTCCGAAAAGCTCGCGGAAACGGCAAGCCGCTTCCTCGTCTCTGGCGTAGGGCCCAAAAACCGCTTTGCTGTTTTCTTCCAGCAGAATACGGTAATCACCCGCGGGGCTCTTTTCAACGTTTTTCCCCGTCTTTATGGGAATAAAGAAAAATCCTTCTACTCCTTCGCGCAATTTGGCTGATATCTCTTCTTCGCTGTTCATCCAAACGCCTCTTTTTTTACCGCCAATCGGCGGATATCGATTTGCAATAACCAACGTAATACGACGGTTTATTTTTGTCAACTTGCTAATCTTTGCCAAAACAATATTGAACGGCCTGGAAACCCGAACGCAAACCGATAACATCCTTTTTGATCTCATCGATCCCCCGCTCATCCCGGACAGTTTCTTTTATCAAGCGCGCAATTTCTTTCATTTCCGGTTCCTTCATGCCGAAGCGCGTCATTTCCTGAACGCCGATCCGGATGCCGCGCGGCATCTTGGGGCTTTGGTTCGGCCCCGGAATCATATTTTTGTTGAGAATAATGTTCGCCTCCTCCAGCTTTACCGCCGCTTCATGGCCCGCGCCCGGTTTTTCAAAATCCACAACCGCTTGGTGCGTTTGGGTAAAGCCCTTCTTTTCCCCTAAAACCTTGAATCCGTTATCGAATAATTCCCGCGCCAGCGCCTGGCTGTTTTTCACGATCTGTTCCGCGTAGTCCTTGCCGAATTCCTGCATCTCTCTTAATGCGCAATAAAGCGCCGGAATCCGGTGCAAATGGTGGTTGGAAGAAAATCCCGGAAAAACCCTAAGTTGAATCGTTTTAGCCGTCTGTTCTTCAATATTTCCCAGGATCAGTCCGCCCTGAGGGCCGGGAAATGTTTTATGGGTCGACGTAGTAATTATGTCGGCGCCTTCTTTAAGAGGATCCTGGAAAATCCCGGCGGCGATCAAACCAAACACGTGAGCCGCGTCATAAATGATCTTGGCACCCACTTTATCGCATGCCTCTTTCAGCTCTTTGATCGGCTGGGGAAACAGGATAACCGATCCGCCAATGACAATGAACTTGGGCTTAACGGCCAAGATCTTTTCCGCGCTTTTTTCCGCGTCCATGGAAAGATCGTTGTCATAGCATAAAGTATCCACGTCCAGCCCAAGGAATCCCGCCGCGCCCGCTTTTTCATGGGAAACGTGCGATCCGTTCTCGATGCCAAGCGACAGAATTTTGTCGCCGCGTTCCGAAATCCCGGAAAAAGCGGAAAAATTGGCGATCGTTCCCGATATCGGCCGGATGTCGGCAAAATTGGCATTAAAATGTTTTTTAAATTCTTCCTGCGCCAGATTCTCAATCTCGTCAACGTATTTCAATCCCCGGTAAAAACGGTGGAAAGGAGTGCCTTCGGCATAGCGGTGCATCAAATCGGATACGTAAAATTTTTCGCACGCCGGAGACATCACATTTTCCGAAGCGATCAGGTTTATGCAGCTGCTTCGCCATTTATCGTGTTCTTGGACCAGCGAGATCATTTTATTCATGGGATTTGTTTTTTTATGTATGAAATTATATGAAATTATTCCTAAAATTGGATTCCCAGGGCGTTGCTATTTGCCCCACCTTGACCAAAGGCGAAAATTCTCTTCCTGGACCGCAACCGCTTGCCGAAAATCGAATGCCTGCGCCCAAAGCCCTTCGCGAAACTCGCGCCTGGTCGGAATACGGCTCTTGCTTTGCTCCGCTTTGAACGGGCAAACAGGATAGTTCGGCAAAGGATCTCCCGTCCGCACTCCGGTTACATTGCTTTCGGGGCACAGCCCGAGCATAAAACCGCGGCAGCCAAGCATGCCGTTTAAAATCGGCAGCTGGGCTAAACACAGAAAATAAAGCTGGGCCGCCAAACACCTCATTTCCGCCGACGAACGGACGCATAAACGCAAGCCCAGAAAATTGATCAGCGACCGCAAGTTAATCGTAAAATGGTAAATCCCCACCGCCTGGCAGAACGGCAAAGCATACCGGGCGATTTCCCGCGGCACGCCGCTCTCCATCATTTTTTCGTAAGCTTCGATGCTTTGGGTAACCGCGCCAAGGAATAGCGCGTGCTCTCTGATTTTTTCGTCCGCATTCTTAACCAGATGCCAGGGAGTGACGATCTCATAAGCCTCGTTCTCCTTGTCCATCCCCTTGTTTGCCGTGATATAACGGGTTGAATAACCGCTATGGCTGCTCATACGGTGCTCCAAAAGTTCGGGCGCGTTACCCTTGCTCATTTTTATGTCAAACTTCACGATCACGTGCTCCAAGGCCGAACCGTAATCGTTGGCTACGATCATTTTGAAAATTTCTTCGCCGCCCACGGATGCGGGCACTCCCGACATTTTCGCCGAATAAGCCACTTCCTGCCAAGCCGCTTCGCCGCCGATGATCTTAAAATTCCAGATGATGGGTTTTACCTCCTTAATTATCATAAATGATTTATTTATTTTTTAATTCTGAAATTTACCCCCCTACCGTTGATTTTCAGTTAATCTCAATTATACGCACCAAACCCCTCCAAAGCAAACTTGTTTTCCACAATGTTAAAAACCTGGCTTTCTGTTTGAAAATTGCGGACGTAAAAGCTAAAATATCCATAACTTAAGGTTTAAACATTATGGATTGTCCTTCTCAAAAAAGCATCGGCTTGATCATTGTATGCCTGGGTTTGCTGGTTACCGGCATTACGATCTATTTTTCCTGGCTGTTCTTCACGGCCAAAGCCGATTTTCCCCAAGTGTTCAAATTTGAAGAAAAAATCGCGGCATCCGAAACTTTAACGCTCGATCCTTCCGGCTCCATGGATCAAGCCGCCGTCCAAGCGCTTACCAAACAAGCGGTCGCGGAAGCAATACCCAAAGACGCGATCGCCAAACTGCTTAATATTGCCAGCTGGTCGGCTTTTTCCTTTTTCCTCATCATAGCCGCATCTTATATCTCCGGCATCGGCATCAAACTGCTCGCCATCAAAGAAAAAGAGTAAAATATCGGGTTAACCACAAAAAAACAGGCGTTTTTCGCCTGTTGCTTTTTACTTGCCGATCTTTCGATCAGGCCTGCTTCCGCTTGGAAGCTTTATCAATACCCTTCTTCACTACACCCTTGATGGTACCCCCTGGAGCGGAAGAGGCTACTGACGCTATCTCCTGGATCGTGCTAGTCGAAGGCTTGGCAATGTCGTTCATGAGCAAGGCCATTGCCTGGTCCGGCGTAAAGCCGGCCTTGGCATAAGCATCATATATGGCCTTCCTCTTCTTGGCCTTGATCTCGCGGCCGCGCTGGCGCTGTACTTCGACCTCTTCGCTCTCGCCAACTTCGTTTGAGAGCTTGAGAAGCGGCAACAAGATCAAGTTAAGATCCTTGCCCAACAGCTCCCCGATGATAGGTAAAATGAGCTCGAAGGCCGGCCGGTACTGCTGGGTAAGGCCGGAATATATGGCCTTAACAAGACTAATAATTGCCTCTTGAGCCTCTTGCTTCTCTGTTCCATCTTCCATTTGACCGATGGTCCCGAGTACCTCTAAGAGAAACTCGATCTGCTTCTGGATCTCGCTCTTTTCTTCCTTACCTTCTTGCCCTTCTTCTTGTTTGCCGCCAGATCCTCTTGGAATTCTGAAGAACTGGCTGAATAAGTCGGCCCCTGCTTCTTTTTCACCCGCTTCCGAATTGAAAACAAACCTTACTCCGCCAAACTCCTGTTTCCTTTCCTTATCCGGACCTTCTGTCATTTAATACACCTGCCTTTATTTTCTCCGCCAATCAGCGGTGAAACAAAATACAATATAACAGTATATCAATTTTCTGTCAACCTCCAGAAAAGAGCTTTCCCAGAGTCCCGGTCTCTGGGAACTCCCAGAGACCGGGACTCTGGGTTGCAAAAATATTTTAAAACAAAAGCGGATTGTTAATCCGCATAATTCAGACCTCCCAAGTGACTTCGGGTAAAAGATTACTCCAGCCAGCCCGGCGATGCCAGGTAGCCCGGCTTTCAGATGGCAGACAGCCGATCTGGCAAGCTTTGGAAACAACCCTGGTAAAAGTAGAATAAGCGAGAACTTTTTTTGAACAGGCAATCGCTTGATGCCCTTTTAAAGGATCGCTTATTCCAAACTTTCCAAACCAGAAATCGCCGAAGCGTTCCAGTCTAATGCTTAACCGGCACACATTATCCGGTGTTGCATCTGTCAGGATTGGCCGGTAAGTTCCGGAGAAGTTTATTACTTGGCAAGGTGCTTGCGGCTTGCTATCTTGTGGAAATTTCACCTCGGCGCAGAGGTTGGAAAAATCCGCTTCCCGCAAGCCCATTTCTTTCATCATTCTTTCCACATCGGCGGTCATTGCCGCCAGCGTCGGCCCTTCCGGCCTTGCTTCAACGAGCAATTTCATCTTACCACTCCTTTTCTTTTCTTATATAATAAATAATTAATATAATTTTGTCAAGAAAACGGGGTAATGTATACATACTTTTTGCACTCTTCTGGTAATCTGGGGGCGTATGAAAACCATGCCCAATTCCACTCAGGA
>JAKLGH010000033.1 GCA_022710775.1 Patescibacteria group bacterium | reverse complement strand
ACACCGCAACCTGGTGCGAAGAAGACAATAAGTTATCCGTTCGCTGACCACGAATGCTCTTTCTGGTCATCGATCAATGTCTTTATTCGGTCGCTAGGGAACGACCTTCGGCAACTCAAATCCTGAAAAGATCTGTAGCTGAAGCTCATGAACGATCATACGCAACAATAATCCACCTGATAATAAATAAAAAATAATTCATTGGAAGAGGTACAAACGCAACCTGTTTAACGGTTAAGCCAAAGCCTACCATTAAGGCAAGCCTACAATGCTTCGCGGCAAAAGACGTTAGTAACCGCGGACTGAACATCTCGGAAAAACCTCGATGCGTACATCCCGATTCTATCAAGCTCATCAATTATGAGCGTCCTAAGATGCCTCTTTTTCAAGGTGGCTTCGAGCTTAGATGCTTTCAGCTCTTATCCAGTAGTGCGTGGCTGCTCAGCATGCCCTGTCGGACAACTGATTGACTAGAGGCACCGAACCCCCGTTCCTCTCGTACTCAAGGGTCCTTCTCGTCAGGCATCAATACACTTCCAC
>JAKLGH010000032.1 GCA_022710775.1 Patescibacteria group bacterium | reverse complement strand
AAACGAATATAAATATCCGTTTGTTTTTCTAATGGGGGTGGATCTAACCAGAATCGAACTGGTGTTTCCTCATTGCAAATGAGGTGTTCTACCACTAAACTATAGACCCAGCAAAAATGGCATAGCCATTTTTGAATTTAAAATTCAAAAGTCAAAAGTCAAAATTTAAAATATTAAATGCTAAAACGAAGCCTCAAAAGCTACAGATTTTTAAACCTTGCATCCTGTATTGTAAACCTTGAGCTATTTGGTGGGCGCGGAAGGAATCGGACCTTCGGCCTCTTCTTTATCAGAGAAGTGTTCTACCACTGAACTACGCGCCCAATACTTTGATATTGTAACAAAGATTTCGAAAAATTCAATACATCTGTTGATTTTATAATTATTATCTGTTAATAAAGAGTTATTAAAAATTCATAAATAAGCCTTGAAAGGAGCGCGAAATATGTCATTTGGGTCACATGGGTCACAGCACAGTTTTGATGAGGTTGTTGATAGTTTTCACGTGTGTATTGGTGTTTACCCAACTGGTCTAATTAAAGAA
>JAKLGH010000031.1 GCA_022710775.1 Patescibacteria group bacterium | reverse complement strand
GAGATGAGGAAGAACAGGAAGTGTTCGTCGTTAAAAAGGCAGCCAGCCAGCCAAAGAAGGGAAAAAAAATCAAAAAAATAAAAGTTATGGAGATCAGCGAAGAATAACCATTCCCCCCTAATCCAAAAACGTACAGAGTCCCGGTCTCTGTATTTTTTTTGGCCTTGTGCTAGTATTCTAAAAAAATATGCCGATAAGAAAAATAGAATTCATCGATGGAGAGATCTATCATGTTATAATGCGAGGCGTTGACGGAAGGCAGATCTTCATGGACGAGGATAATTGGCGCGGTATTTTTGGTTTGTACGAATTTAATAACGCTAATTCGGTTACGATACGCGAACAAAGAGAAAAAAGAAAACAACTTAAAGCATCAATCAAACATCTTCCCAGAGACCGGGACTCTGGGAAGCTTCCCAGAGTCCCGGTCTCTGGGGATAAGGAAAATATAAATTCTGAAATTGATTTAAGGAAAAGACTGGTCGATATTCTCGCCTTTGTTTTCATGCCAAATCATGTTCATCTTCTGTTGCGCCAAACGACGCATAACGGATTAAGCCTTTTTGCCCG
>JAKLGH010000030.1 GCA_022710775.1 Patescibacteria group bacterium | reverse complement strand
TTTAAAGATTTTATTACGGATAAAGAAAATAGGAAATTGTGCCATTTTGAACTGTCTTATTTCTAAGATTTGACCTCTAAATGAATTGAATCTATCAATTTGGTTTTAACTCGAACTCTTAGTATCAGAAAACTTAAACAGTCGCAATTGCTCGCTCCTGCCTTACATTACTGACCTATCAAACCGGTGTTTTTCCGGAGTTCTCGTTCTGTATCTCTACAGAAATGGCTGTCTCGTCTTAGGGGCCGCTTCGAGCTTAGATGCTTTCAGCTCTTATCGGCTACAGCGTAGCTACCCGACAGTGCCTTGTCAGACAATCGGTACACCAGAGACTGTGACGCGCCGTTCCTCTCGTACTAAACGCATCTTCCCTTCAGACAACCTACGCTGCCAATAGATAGGAACCAAACTGACTCGCATCGTTCTTAACCCAACTAACGTACGGCTTTAATGAGTGAACACCTCCACCCTTGGCTAATTATGCCCAGCCAGGATGCCGTGAGCCGACAGCGAGGTAGCAAACCGCGGGGTCGATGTGAACTCTTGCCCGCGACGACTCAGTTACCCCCAGGGTAAGTTTACTGTCAGACTAGGCCCCCACTAATAGGGACACTAGC
>JAKLGH010000003.1 GCA_022710775.1 Patescibacteria group bacterium | reverse complement strand
TATACCGAAAGGTATCGCGAGTTCCCGCCGCCGCTGGCGGGGCCCCGCAGGATGCGGGGAAATCTCGCCCCCTCCGCACTGTATAAAGTCGCATAGCGGCCGAGGCGCCCCGCAGGATGCGGGGTATGCCGAAAGGTATCGCGAGTTCAAATCTCGCCCCCTCCGCACTGTATAAAGTCGCATAGCGGCCGAGGCGCCCCGCAGGATGCTAGTATTAGTCCTGAATATAGTGAAGGACGGGGTATACCGAAAGGTATCGCGAGTTCCCGCCGCCGCTGGCGGGGCCCCGCAGGATGCGGGGAAATCTCGCCCCCTCCGCACTGTATAAAGTCGCATAGCGGCCGAGGCGCCCCGCAGGATGCGGGGTATGCCGAAAGGTATCGCGAGTTCAAATCTCGCCCCCTCCGCACTGTATAAAGTCGCATAGCGGCCGAAGCGCCCCGCAGGATGCTAGTATTAGTCCTGAATATAGCGAAGGACGGGGTATACCGAAAGGTATCGCGAGTTCCCGCCGCCGCTGGCGGGGCCCCGCAGGATGCGGGGAAATCTCGCCCCCTCCGCTAAGAATAGCTGGCACGTAGGACAATTCAGCCCTCAAAATAGTTGACGGAAAGGTTAAGGTAATCAATGAAGGAAAATTGCTTCTGCTTCATGGATAAAAAAACCAAAAGCGATTTGCTGAAAATTCCCGGTGTCGGGCCAAGCATTGCCCAAGATCTTAACAACATCGGCATTAGATCAATATTTGACTTAAAAGACAAAGATCCGGAAACGCTATACGCGTTATCGAACGAATTCGAGGGCGCCGTCCAAGACAGATGCTTGTTATACGTATTCCGCTGCGCCGTTTATTACGCCAACCACAAAAAACCGGATTCAGATAAGCTGAAATGGTGGAATTGGAAAGACAAACAGCAATAATATCTAAAAAGCATTTTTTACGTAAATATGGATAACCTTATTTTACAAGTCAAAAAAGAACTGATTAGCAATTCCGACGCGAAGACTAAAGACGGAGCAAAAAGGTTTTTTAAGGAAAGCGTCAAACTTTACGGGGTAAAAACCGCAACAGTATCAAAAATAGCAAGGGAATATTTTAAAAAAATCAAAAACAGCGAAAAAGCGGAAATATTAGGCCTGTGCGAAAATTTATGGCAATCGGGGTATATGGAAAACTCTTTCATTGCCTGCAATTGGTCTTTTGCTTTGCGCGAAAAATACGAACCGAAAGATTTCGAATTATTCGAATCCTGGATAAACGGTTATATTAGCAACTGGGCAACGTGCGACACCTTTTGCAACCATACTATGGGAACATTTTTGGAAATGTATCCGCAATATCTGCCCCGGCTCAAAGAATGGGCAAAATCAAAAAACCGCTGGACGCGGCGGGCCGCAGCCGTATCGCTGATCGTACCCGCCAAACGCGGAAAATTTTTAAAAGAAATTTTAGGAATTTCCGATATCCTGCTTTGCGACCCTGATGATATGGCGCAGAAAGGTTACGGCTGGCTGTTAAAAGTAGCCAGCCAGGCCCATCAAAGGGAAGTTTTTGATTACGTAATGGCAAATAAATCGGCGATGCCTCGGACCGCGCTCCGGTACGCCATTGAAAAAATGCCAAAATCCTTAAAAGAAAAAGCGATGGATAAATAGTATGCGGTTATTTTTTTACCAAACCGCCATCGGAAAAATCGGAATTGCCGAAGAAACCGGAGCGATTACCGGTCTTTTTTTTGAAAACGACCCGATGCCGAAAAACGTTAAAATCGCCGAATCGAATACTATAAAGGAAGCGGCGCGGCAGTTGAATGCCTATCTTTTAAAAGAATTGAAAGAATTTTCCGTGCCCCTAGCCCCAAAAGGCACTAACTTTGAACAACGCGTGTGGAAAGCAATAGAATTAATACCCTATGGAAAAACCGCCAGCTATCAAGATGTCGCAAAAAATATCGGAAACGCGCAATCGGCCCGGGCGGTCGGGACAGCCTGCGCCAAAAATCCGGTTTTAATCTTTATTCCCTGCCACCGGATAATTGCCAAGAACGGCAGCTTTGGCGGCTACAAAAAAGGATCCGCTTTAAAAACTTGGCTGCTTAACCTGGAAAAAAATCCCTAATTTTACAAAAGAAAAACACGCTATCGCGTGTTAAGAAATATATTTACGTTGCCGCTAAACGCAGAGAGCATGAAACCGGCATCTTGCCCGCTTGCAATCCAAGAAAAGTCCGGATAAACGCCTCCCGCCTTTCCATCGGGATCTTGTCGGCGTAGACAAAGCCGCTTTCGATCGTTTTAAGGATCAGCCACGTTCCCAGCTCCACTAACTGTTCGTCGGGCACAATTTTTCGCCAGAACCGCCAGCCCTTCTTCTCTCCAAGAGCCCCGGCCACGGTTTCAAATCCTTGGCCAATATTGGCGTAGTCTTCCTTATCCCGGAAAGTAAAACTCTCCGGATGGCCGGCGACAATCATCTTCAACGGATTAACCATCTTGGCGGCATCTTTAAAAGCGCTGATTGCGCCGCCGTTAGCTTGCGAAACCAGAGAGGCTTCATCGTCTGTATTTTTTCCGGAGCTGCTTCCAACCTGAAGCATCAAATAAGGCAAACGCCCAGCTTGAAGAAAATCTTTGGCGGCCATCAGGCATAGATACATCACCCACTCTATCTTTACCGCTTCCAGATAAGGATCAAAATCCTTTCCTTTATGCGCATCGGTGCTCATTTTAAAACCTCTTTTGCGTACTTTCTGCATTATAAATATCTATTGTAAAATGTCAAGCAAAATTAAAAGGCGTTCTGACGCCTTAATTTGAAAACGAGGGATCGATTCCGATCCCCTTCAATGCCGCGCTTAAGGCCATTGAATTTATGTCTTGGGCAAATTGCTCGTTTGCGGCCCGCTGTTCTTCTTTATGACGTGCCCTTTTTCGCTCCGCGTCTTCCCTTATGCTTTGATCGATACGCCGGCCATCAAGCTTCAGATAGGCAGACAGCTTGAGGAAATCGGCACTATCGGCGGGATTATTCTTTCTCATCTCCATGAAAGCGCTCATATCAGTTTCATTGGGCACTATCCTGGGAACCTCTGAAGAATATCGGGTCAATCGCCGGATCTCAAGCCTAAAATCATTAAAATCCCCGGACAGCGAATCAACATGCACGAGATATTCGCCGGCAAGATAGTCTTTAAGCATAGGCTCGTTCAGCGCTTCAACCATGTTTTTAATCAAAGAATCGGCGCTTTCTACGAAAAAGTCAACGACGGCTTCCACCATCACTTTTTCAACATAAAGAAGATTGAGCCGGTAGAATGGCGACTTATCCGATCGGCAAAACCTGCAAAAAAAACCGGCCAGACCGTGGTTTAAGTCCCAAATGAAGCGCTGCCATCGCGGCAATCTGGATAAAGCCTCATTCATTCGCCGGTCGCAAACCATGATTTTTCGCATCGCCGTACCGATTTCGGACAGTTCCTGCTTAATGCCTTGGTCCAACTCGGAAATTCTTAAAACCAAATCCCTTATGACATAATCGCCATATTCTTGCACGCCAACACCTCCGTTGTTAAAATACTGGCTGGATAATAAAACATTCAAGCTTATCTGTCAAAAAAAAGAGGCGTTGCAACCGCCTCTCTAAATGCTTTTACTGTTTTAGAATTTCTATTGCTTGTTGATAGACTTCTTGATAGATTGCGACCACGTCAGGCACCGCGAAAAGATCCGCCATGTCTGCCCGTGAGTCCTTGATAGCCCAGGCAAAGGCGCCAAACCTTTGAATCACCTCTGTCAATGCATCGAATTCCGGAGAATCAGACTCCAAACCGGCTCGAGCCAAATCAAGCTTTTCGAGATTTTGGTCAAGCTGGTCGACAATTCTGCCGTGCTCACAACCAATTGAGTCGTGATAATGCTCCAGCTGCTCCTTCATATCGCCAAGCGCGTCGAGCCGCATTCCATTGGTTGCTTTGGCGCTAAGCACCATGCCGCCGACGCGCAGCTGCAGTGTTTTCATGGAGTCCTCGATTCCCCAAATCTCCTTTTGCAGCTTCAGGGCCGAAAACACGGTGCCAAAATAATCTCTGATCATTCTGGCAATGCGTTCATTGTCTTTAGCAATCCTCGTTAGCGTTTCCAAAACATCTTCCGGCATATTAATCATGCTCCTGACAAAATACTTTTTAAAGTATAACCAAAAACATAAATAATGTCAAGAGTTGATGGCAAAAATAAAAGGGCGTTTTTACCGTCCTTTATGCAACAGCTGTCACTCACCGTTTTTGGCATTATCGTAAATCGCGCGAGCATCCGGGTAATATTTATCAAACCTAATCGGATCGGCTGAATCAAAAAACGAGAACCAGTCATAGTGCCGAAATTTTTCCAGGAAATCGCTGAAAGCGGCATGAACCGCGCCAAGAGCTTTTCTTTCTTTTGCGTCTTGTTCTTCCGTGATTTCTTCAGTAATCATTCCGATAAATCTTTCTAATCGATCGCAAATTTGCTTATGCTTTTCTTCTGCCAATTTCGATAATTCCCGCCTTCGGCGCAAATGACTTTGGCATTCGTTAAAACGGTCTTTTCTCACCAAGGGCAGCCATGGCAGGTTTATTTCCAGCCAGCTCATTTTATCATAGAGCTCAAACCAGCTTTCCATGGTAATTCCAAGTTTATAAGACAGCCGGCCAAATTCATGCAGCTCGTCTTTAATCTGTTCATCCCAGCTTTCAATATAGCTAATAATCGATTCTTGGGACATGAAACCTCCTTTAAAAGAACTATTTTGCATAATACATTACTTCCCCTCTTAGTCAATCCGGAATAAGACAAAAAAAAGACGGTTTATCCGTCTCAATCGTGAACTTCCAATATAGCTTGCTGATATATAGCCCGGGCGTCCGGATAACGGTCGCGGAACGACGTTTGGGATTCATTTCGCCCAAACCGGAAGAACCAGTTGTAACACCGGAACTTATGGTCAAACTCTTTAAAAGCCTCCAGCACCGCGCTTACGGCAGCGAAGTCATTCGGGTTTTGGGCGCGATCCGTATTTTTAACAGCTAGTTCGAGGCTTTCGACCATAACATCCAGCCGGGAACATATTAAATCGTAAATGAAGGATATGGATTTTCGCAATTCGTAATTCCTGGTTACGCATTCCCGATATTCCTTGCTTCTTTCGGTATTCATAAACGGCAGCCAGGAAAAATGCTTTTCAAACCAGTTCAATTTAACTAAAAGTCCAATTTCTTTGTCGATCAGCTCACCTAGCTCAATGACTTGGCTACAAAATCTGTGCAGAAAAATTCTCATTTCTTCATCATGGCTAGCAATGCAATCAATCTCATTAATCGAAGCCATTACTCCTCCAATTAAAAGTGCTGGTGTTATAATAACCATTAATATTAACTTGTCAATCATTCAGTCATCGGCAACTACTTATCGCAACTCGCACCAATTTCCGCAAATTCGTGGAGGATTGGCCTAAAAATACAAATTCTCGAGGTCAAACCCTCACAAATTTGCTACCCAATGAGTAGATATGGCCATTGGGCTTGCCAAAAAACAAAAAAAGATTATGCTAAGCCATATTTATGAAAAAGATCCTGTTAGCCATATTTTTCCTCTCAATAACCCTGGCTTTAACCACCGCGGCTTTTTTGTCGGACCGGGAAACTTTTGAAAACAACGCGGTAACCGCCGGCACGCTTGATCTAACGCTTAACGAAACAACAACCGGCGCCGATATCATCGAAAACAGACTCTGGGTGCCGGGCGATGAGATCGAAGCAACGGTTCTTTTGAAAAATAACGGAACCCTGCCGATCGGCAGCATTACAATGCAAGCGAAAACCGAAGAGCAAAACTAAAAAACCGGCACCGCCGGCGTTTTCCCGAGTTTTTAATCAATCTTGCTCGTAATCCGCTCCCTTAAAACACGCCAGGATATCCTGGTGGATCTTTTCGTTGCGGGAAACCAGCACCGTTTGCTTATTTCCGGAAACCCATTTTAGGGGCAAACCTTTGAGCGTGGAGCAGACCGCTCCGGCTCTGACGGCGATCAGCGCTCCGGCCATCTCATACAGCGAAGCCGCCTTGACTTCCAGCCAGGCATCGTACTTTCCGTCGGCAATTTTGGCGGCCTGAAGCAAGCCGCCAAAATTAAACATCAAATAATTTTTTTCGATTAGGCCGGATAAACCTCCGTATAGACGCTCTGCCCGCATCTTATAAGGCGCCCAGCCCGAGATTATCGGCTTTCCTTGGATACGTTCCGGGATTTTGAGCAACCGGCCGTTTTTATATGATTTTGATTCGTCGCAATGGTAAATATCGCCCGACGCGATATCGCCCACGAACGAATAAACCGGTTCGCCGCGGATCAGCATCAATATCCCGATCCCGCAAAAAAATATTTCTCCCCGCAGATAAAAAACCGTGCCATCAATGGGATCGAGCATTATTTGCACCAGCTTATCTCCCCCGTTAATGTTTATAGCCTCCTCGGATTCCTCTGAATATAAAACGCAAGATAAACCGGATCTTTGCAGTTCTTTTAGAGCCGCGCCATGCGATGCCATATCGGCATTGGTTTTGATGTTCTGTTCGCTGTTCAGGGCGCGCACAGCTTCCAATCTCCGCAGCTCTTTCATCGCCGAAGCTATGCAGTTTTTTCCAATGGCAATGCAGTCTGGCATATTAAACCGAAAGTTCCATTAAAGCTTTAACTCGCTCCTCGATCGGAGGGTGGGTTGAAAACAATTTGGCGATCCAGCCGTTGAGCTGTTTTCCGCGCAAAGGATTGGCAATGTAAAGATGAGCCGTGGTATTATGAGCCGATTCCATCGGGCTTGGGTCGCTTGAGATCTTTTGTAAAGCCCGCGCCAAACCTTCCGGATACCGGGTTAAAAGCGCTCCGTCGGCATCGGCTAAAAATTCCCTTTTCCGGGAAATCGCCAGCTGGATGATCTGGGCGATAATAGGAGCCAGGATCATAGCCACTATGCCCAGAATGAATAAAATTCCGCTTATCCGGTCGTTGTCTTTTTTTTGGCCTAAAGAACCGGCCCTTAAGAACATATTCGAAAGAATGGAAATAACGCCGACCAGCACAACCACAACCGTCCCCAAAAACATATCGCGGTTGCCGATATGGGAAAGCTCGTGCGCGATCACTCCTTCCAATTCGGTTTTTTCCAAGCGCTCCAAAAGGCCGGAAGTTACTGCCACCACAGCATGGTTCTTGTCGCGACCGGTAGCAAACGCGTTGGGCTGGCTTTCGTTAATAATATATATTTTGGGCAAGGGTAAGCCGGCAGCGATGCAAAGATTTTCCACCAGCCGGTAAAGCTGGGGATTATCCTTTTGTTCGATAGATCTCGCATTGGCCATCGATAAAACGATCTTGTCGGAAAACCAATAAGCGGCAAAACTTTGGGAAACAGCCAAAATCACGGCAAGATAAAGGATTGTCTGGTCGTTCATCAGATAGGCAGCCAGCCAGCCGATAAAAATAACCACACCAAAGAATCCCGTAAGATAAATCCAGGTTCTGCGGGTGTTGCTAGCGGCTTGGGTGTATAAAGTAGCCATAAATAGTATCAAAGTCCAAGCATTAAGCTTTAAAACCTAAATGCTTGGCGCTTTCATTTAAAGCATAAACCGGTTTTAGCCGGTTATGCCAGATACATGCTAGGTTTTTTAAATCGCTATTTCTTTTCAAAACTCACTTTCGGCGCTTCCCTCTCGGCCGCGTTCGCAAGCTCGAAAAGATCCATTTTGGCGAATCCGAAAGCGTTGGCTATGAGGCTGGAAGGAAAACTTTCGATCTTGATGTTGAGATCCCGGACATTGGTATTATAGAAACGCCGGGCGGCCTGGATCTTGTCTTCGGTATCGGTAAGATCGCGCTGAAGCTCCAGAAAATTAGTCGAAGCTTTCAAGTCGGGATAACTCTCGGCGACGGCAAAAAGGCTTTTTAACGTTCCGGATAAAGCATCTTCCTTTTTCGCGCGGTCAGGCGCATTCTGCGCCCCCATGGCCTCGGTTCGGGCAAGCGTAACTTTTTCAAAAACCTCTTTTTCGTGGCTGGCGTAACCCTTTACCGTTTCGATAAGATTCGGGATAAGGTCGTACCGGCGTTTCAACTGCACGTCAATATCGGACCAAGCCTCTTTGGCGCGGTTCTTTAAGCCGACAAAACCGTTATAATCGGCAACTGCCCATAAAACGAGCACCACTATCGCTATTATGATCAATAAGAAAAAATCCATAGGTCGTAATTTTGGAAAAGCCGTTTCTTTCACAGCCTTCCGTTATTTTTATGCTTATCTTTAAATATAATTGTATAATAAACCAAAAAAAATTCAAGGGAAAAAAACAAGACGAGGATCAAATCCTCGCTCAATGGATGGAGACCATCCCTTTTATTTTGCTTCCTCTTCCGGCACCTCCTTTGCGCAATGGCAATCGCCATTACAGCCCTGGCAGACACACTGCTTGCCGGGGCATTCACTTGCTTCGCAATGATCGCAGTCTTTCCCGCTCTTGCATGCGCCGTTACATTCCTGCGAGGCCATTAGGAATCAGCCTCGCATGGAAAAGTGCATCCCTTGCAATCCCTTCCCGGTTCCGGGCATCCCATATGGACGCCGTTTTCGTTTCTGTCTTCTGGCATTTTCTTCCTCCTTTTTTTGATAGCGTCATTATATACGTTTCTTTCTATTATGTCAATATCAAAAGATGGAATGGCTTTAAAACAAAACCCCTTGGATTCCAAGGGGTTTTGCGCCGATTCAATTTGGGTTTAGTATTCCCCCATTCCTCCCATGCCGGGCATACCGCCTCCCATGCCGGGATTATTAAGAGAGCAACTATCCTTTTTGGGTTCGTCCACGATCATCGCCTCGGTGGTCAGAAACATCGAAGCCGCGGAAGCCGCGTTCTCGAGAGTGCTGCGGACAACCTTGGTAGGATCGACAACGCCGGCCGCCATCATGTCTTCGTAGATCATTTTCAAGGCGTTAAAACCGTAATTGCCCTGTGATTCTTTGATCTTTTCGATCACTACCGCGCCTTCTACCCCGGCGTTTTGGGCAATCTGCCTGATCGGTTCTTCCAGGGCCCTTCTTAAGATATTAATACCGGTTTTTTCGTCGCCTTCGCAGTCAACCTTGTTTAAAACCGAAATGCATTTCAACAACGCCACTCCGCCTCCGGGCACAATGCCCTCCTCAACGGCGGCGCGAGTCGCGGCCAAGGCGTCTTCGGTTTTGTGCTGGCGCGCCTTCTGCTCGATCTCGGTAGCGGCGCCGACTTTGATCACCGCTACTCCGCCGGCCAATTTGGCCAGCCTTTCCTGGAGTTTTTCCTTGTCAAAATCGGATTCGGTTAAATTAATTTCATTCTTGATCTGTTTGATGCGCGAATCGATCTGTTCGCGCTCTCCTTTGCCTTCGACAATGATCGTCTTTTCCTTCGTAGACACCACGCGGCGCGCCCTGCCCAATTCTTTCAATTCAACATTCTCAAGCTTCATCCCCAGCTCATCGGAAATCACCTGGGCGCCCGTTACAATGGCAATGTCTTGAAGCATTTCTTTCTTACGATCGCCAAAACCCGGAGCTTTGATCGCCAAAGCGTTAAAAATACCGCGCAGCTTGTTGACGACCAAAGTTGCCAAAGCGTCGCCTTCCAGATCATCGGCGATTATCACCAGCTCTTTCTTCCCGGTCTGGACAACTTTTTCCAGGATGGGCAGAATCTCGGGCAAAGAAGTGATCTTGCGGCTGGTCACCAGGATATAAGGATCTTCCAAAACCGCTTCCATCCGCTCGGCATCGGTAATCATATAGGGTGAAACATAACCCCGGTCGAACTGCAAACCTTTGACTACCTCTTTTTGGATGCCAAAGCTTTTGGACTCTTCTATTGTAACAACGCCGTCTTTGCCAACTTCGGCCATGATCTCGGCGATCAGATTGCCCAGCTCCTCGGACTCGGCCGAAATGGTCGCAACCTGGGCCATTTCCTCTTTTTTGGTTACGGAAATCTCCTTTGACATCGTTTTCAGGTGGTCGATTACGGTTTTTACGCCCTTATCGATCCCGCGCTTCACGGCCAAAGGATTGGCTCCGGCGGTAACGTTCTTCAATCCTTCGGTGATCAAAGCCTGGGCAAGAATACAAGCGGTCGTAGTTCCGTCTCCAGCCATGTCATTGGTCTTCTCCGATGCCTCTTTTACGATCTGGGCGCCCATATTTTCCGCTTTATCTTCCAATTCGATATCTTTGGCAATGGTAACACCGTCATTCGTAATAATCGGAGAGCCATAACCTTTTTCCAAGATAACATTCCTGCCTTTGGGCCCTAAAGTAACTTTTACGGCATTGGCCAGCTTGTCAGCGCCGTTTTTCATTTTTTTTCGAGCTGTTTCGGAATATAAAATTTGTTTTGCCATAATTCTTTGGATAAATTTCAATTTTCAAATTCCAATTTTCATTGAATGGCTCAATGCTTCAAATTCATAGAAAAACCTTGAAATAAAGCGCCTGCCTATAAACATTTCAGCGAATCATTGAAAATTGATTGAAAATTATAAATTGTAAATTGAAAATTTTCTTGGTCCTTATTCAATCACCGCCAAAAGATCTTCTTCTTTGGCAATCAGATATTCTTTGCCGTCAACTTTAATCTCATTGGGTCCGTATTTTGAAAACAGCACTTTCTGGCCTTCCTCCACCGACATCGGCATTAATTCCCCTTTTTTGTTTTTCTTGCCCGGTCCCACGGCAACGATCCGGCCCTGCTCGGGCTTTTCCTTTTCGACGCTGTCAGGCAGAAGAATGCCGGACTTCGTTTTTTCCTCTTCTTTGATCGACTCAATAAGCACGTAATCTGCCAACGGTTTGATCTTCATGCTTTATAATAGAGCGCGCTTCATTTCGTTCTTTGAGGATAATATGCCGGATCCGCAAAAAACGAAAACGCCGCGCAACTTGTTAAATTGAGATGGTTGCAAAACTAATTCGTTATGAGATTTCAGGATTTTTTTATCAGGCAAGGAGGACAAGTAAAACGGATTAAGCCGTAGTAAAACTACGGCGAGAGCCGTTTTGCGAAGGCCAACGAAGCCCGATACAAAAAGACAAAATCGCAATAGAATTAGTTCTGCAACCATCTCATTGTATTATGATGGTCTGATTAGCAATCTCGACGCTTGAGTGCTAATCCCATTATCTATTTATAATTTTACCAAACCATTGTCAAGCAGCTTTATAAAAACTAAACGACAGCCAATTTTATATTTTCCAGATATCAAAATCAAATATGCCGCGCAAAAAATAAAAGAGGTCTGTTCAGACCCCCTGCCTCAATTGATGTATTCCGCGCAGAACCGCGGCCAGATCATTAGGACCATTCACGATCACGGCAGCCGAAACGCCCGCCTTAACCGCGGCATAACCGTCATCGCCCAGCCTGTCGCCGATGGAAATGGCATTTTTTAATTGCACCCCCTTCTGACGCAAAGCCGGACCAACTAATTGCGTGAAAAAATCCGGATCAGGCTTGGAAATCTTTTGGTCGTGCCCCACCACCCCGAACATGCCGTGGTCAAACTGCCGCGCTCCAAAGAGCATTTTCAATGCGATTTTCGCAGTGCCGGCGGAGGCATTCGTAGCAAAAACTATTTTAACGCCCTCGCAACGGTCGGCAGTCAGGCAGGAAATCGCCTCTTCCAGTTCGTCGTTCTGGCGCAACCGGCTGTTAAAGTCGTGAAGCGGCACCGATTTCGTCATTGCTTCTTGCCATTCCGCGCATTCAATAGTCGGATCAAGGCTGTAAACGATCCGGCTAAAGCATACCCGGTTTCCATTTCCTTTTGCCGACAATTTTTCCTCTTCGCAAGCAATTATTCTTACCAAATCAGACATTGAAAGGTCTAATCTTTGGCATAACCAGCGGTATTGAGCCAAGCGCCTGGCTTTAAAAAACGGGTGGTCAAGCGGAAAAAGCGTACCGTCGACATCGATAATCAAGGCTTTGATCAAATCAGGCATCGCACCGCAGACAAGCAAGTTCTTTTGCATAAACTTAGCCTCCGACAACGGTACAGACCGTTTTCTGATAGGTTTTTTTCCTAGTTTCATCGCAATCCATCCTTATTTAAAAGTACGATAAGTATTGTTTAACTGAAATCAATAATTTGTAAATAGCGGCAGTAAGCTGAACTTTTTTCTTTACGTTGATTTTTTGGCGTTGGGTAATTGCAGAAATCGATTTTTTATGGTAAAATTTAGGGTAGTTTCGCAAAAAAAAAGTCGATCCTGAGCCTAACAGGAAAAACTATGCTAAAAAGATTCATAGTAAGGATCCTGGGCTGCGCCCTGGGCATTGTTTTATCCGCGAAATATATCAGCGGAGTCGATGTCGAAGGCAGCGCAAGCTCGCTTTTTATAGGCGGATTAATCTTGGCCGCCCTTATTTCGTTCGTTGACCCGCTGTTAAAAATCGTTACTTTCCCCTTGCGCCTCTTGACTTTAAATTTGTTTAGTCTAGTAATAGATATGGCCATGGTCTGGATCACGCAGGCTGCATCGCCAGGATTGAATATTGAAGGATTTACGGCCTTATTTCTGGCGACAATCATTATATATCTTACAAACGCAATTTTATGGACAATATTATCGCCATTGCTCAAATCGTAATCGCAGTCATCTTGATGATCCTTATCCTCCTCCAGCAAAGAGGCACCGCCTTAGGTTCGGCTTTCGGACAAGACGGAGGCGGTACTTACACTTCCCAGCGCGGCATCCAAAAACACATCTTTTGGGCAACCGTCGCAGCAGCCGGATTATTTCTGGTTTTGGCTGTTGTAAACCTCGTCAAACAGTAACAAATTACTTTACCCTTTTGGACCGAATCATCCTCTTTAGGGCGAGTTTGATCAGCCGGCGCTCGTTTTTCTGCGCAAAATAAGGGAAAAATTGCCCGCCGGCCGAATAATCTGATGATATTTCCAACTTTCGCGCAGTGGAAGCATTTTTTTAAAATTATCAACCGAAAAGAAAAAGCGGTTTTATTAGCCCTCGCTATCGGCGCTGTCGGCTCTTTTTTGATTCTTGCGAACCATTTGTATTTGAACAATACCGTTGCCGTACCGGACGAAAAAGGCGTTTTCACCGAAGGAGAAATCGGCTCGCCGCGATTTCTTAACCCGGCATATTCCGAATCATACGATGCCGACCGCGACATCGTTGAACTTTTATATTCGGGCTTGATGAAATACGACGAAGCTGGAAAAATCGTGCCTGACCTTGCTTTAGAATACAAGATTGAAGATGAAGGAAAAGTTTACGAATTTATCTTAAAAGACGGCCTTTTCTGGTCGGACGGAGAAAAAATTACCGCCGACGATATCGTTTATACGATTAAAACAATCTCCGATCCTGCCTATAAAAGCCCATTGCGCGCCCGGTGGCTGGGCGTTGCGGCCGAAAAGATCTCCGATAACAGTTTGCGCCTGACATTAAAAAACCCATATTCCTCTTTCCTTGAAAATTGCACTTTAAAGATCCTGCCCCGGCATATCTGGGAAAATATTTCCGCCGATAACTACGCACTTTCCCCATTTAACCTTGAGCCGGTCGGATCCGGTCCGTTCATGCTCGAAAAAGTGAATAAAACCAATGATGGGGATATCACTTCCGTTAATCTTCAACGAAATCCAAGATATTACTCAAAAAAACCTAACCTGGAAAAATTTGTTTTTATGTTTTTTGAAGATTACGACAGTTTGGTCACCGCTTTCAAGCGCGGAGTAATCCAGGGATTCTCCCCGAACTTATCGGATGAAACAACCGCCGATAACCGTTTTAAAGGATCAACCGCCAATATTTTTTCTTTTCCTCGCTACTTCGCCGCGTTTTTTAACGCCCAAACCGCCAAAACCCTTAACGATGCGGCCGTCAGGCAAGCCTTGAACTACGCTACCGACAAAAACGATATCCTGCAAAAAGATCTCAACGGCAAAGGCACAGTTGTGGATTCCCCTATTTTACCGGGCCTCTTTAACTATCTTGAACCGCAATCGGTTTATAGCTACGATCCGGCTAAAGCCCAAGAATTGCTGGATAAGGCCGGATATGAAACCGGAGATGGCGGCATGCGGCTGAAAACCGTGGAAAAACAACCGGCTTTTCAATTCAACAAAGACTTGAAAAAAGGAAGTACTGCCGCGGCCGACGTAAAGGAGCTGCAGAAATGCCTTCAGAAAGAAGTAACGCCCGATCTTGAAGCGAATGGCAACTTCGGATCCCAGACCCAGGAAGCCGTTTCCAAATTTCAGGAAAAATACCGTTCCGAAATCCTGGATCCGGCCGGGCTTGCCAAAGGGACCGGCGAGGCGCTTAAGTCAACGCGAGTCAAGCTCAACGCCGTTTGTTTTCCGTCCGGCGCGGAAAATACGCCGCTTCAATTTATCATCGCTACGGTCAACCAGCCTACCTTGATCAGCGTCGCGAATTCCTTGAAAGAACAATGGGAAAGAATCGGCGTTAAAATCGATGTCCAGGGTTACGATATTTCCACCCTGGAGCGGGACGTCATCAAACCCCGCAATTACCAAATTCTTTTGTTCGGCGAAGTACTGGGCTCGATCCCCGACCCTTTCCCCTTCTGGCACTCGACCCAGATCGTCGATCCGGGCCTGAATCTATCTTTGTACGAAAACGACGACTGTGATAAACTTCTAAAAGAGATTCGGGAAACTTCCGATGCGGCGGAGCGGGCTAAAAAACTCGAATCTTTCCAAGATTTGCTGATCAAAGATTCTCCCGCGGTGTTTCTTTATAACCAAAACTACTACTATCTGACTTCGGGAACAAAAGGAATTAGTACCGGGATTATTGTCGACCCCTCCAAAAGGTTCTCCGGAGTCCAAAATTGGTATCTGAAAGAAAAGCGCATCTGGAAATAACCGCCCGCGGATTAAAAAAACAAAACAATGGCAATGGACAAAACGGAAAAAATCGAAAAATTAGACCATTACGTCATTAAAACTCTGGAAAACCTGCCAGCCTGGAAATATCCGGAGCAAAAGATCAAAAAAAGCAACCTTAATATTTTTATGGGAAGCGGCGATGCCGCAAATACCGCCAAAATCTTTGCGCAAATCCTGGGCGGACACGCGCTGAACGTATGCAATTACCAGACGTTTTTTGGCAACGGGCCCGACCGGGAATCAGACGTATATATCCTTAATGCCTCGGGCGGAAAAGACGGGCTAAAAATGGCCCAATGGCTCACCGAAAATGGTTGGCAGCCGAAACTCTTAACCAATAATCCGGAGCCGCCAGCCGGAAAATTTCTGAAGGCTCAAGACGTTTTCATATTCCCGGCGATCATTGAACCGCCCACTTATAACATCAGCACGTATGCGTCGATGATCTACTGGCTTTTGAACGAAGACTTGGGTACGATCAAAAATACGATCAACGAGCTTAAAATCCCCGATTTGCGGAAATATAAGTTTATTTTCTTCATGGTTCAGGATAAATACGAAACCATCGGACGGATGGCTACCAGAAAGATCGCCGAAACCCTCGCGAACCTGGGAGCCAACGGATGCGGCTATTCCAACGCCGTGCACGGCATGCTCATCCAGCCCAATCAGGACCGCTTGGTTTTCTGCCTGAACTGCAAATACGAGGGCCCAGGCGATTCTTATGAATTAAACATTGATTCTTTTTTAGGCTCATTACTTTGCATTCTTTACATTATCGGAAAAAACCAGACCGACCAGGATTCGGAAAACATTTTGAAAAATTATTTTGACAATGCCAAAAAACAGGGATGGGAATTCAATAAAATCTGGTAAAAGCCGCTTTTCTTGTAAAAACCAGCCATTGTGTTATAATGCCTTATTCCCGTTATCCGGACAAACTCAGCTTTAAACAGCGGAGTAAGATCCGGAAACCAGCAAAAACTCATCAAATAAGGCGATATTTGATCTTCTACATATCTCCTTTTAAATTGTCGTATCCGGTTTTCCGCGCAAAACCGCCAAGCATAATTCGCGTATAATTATTCACAAAAAATATGAGCATACGAAAAGTTGTGATTCCGGCAGCCGGCTGGGGAACAAGATTTCTTCCCGCAACCAAGGCAATGCCGAAAGAAATGCTTCCGGTCATCGATAAACCGATCATCCAATATGTTGTCGAAGAAGCGGTCGCTTCGGGCATTCAAGACGTGATTATGATCACAGGGTGGCAAAAACGCGCCATCGAGGATCATTTTGACCGGCAATTCGAGCTGGAGAAACATTTGGAAATCCACGGCAAGGAAAAAGACCTTCTGCTCATCAAAAAAATCGCCCAGCTGGCTAATTTTATTTATATCCGGCAGAAAGGAGAATATTACGGGAATGCCATGCCGGTACTGGCTGCCAAGCCGGCAGTCGGAAGCGAAGATTTTGCGGTAATGTGGGGAGACGAATTTATTATGGCAAAACCTCCGCGCCTGGCGCAGATCATGGAAGTTTATAAAAAATACCGCGGCGCGGTGATTTCCGCGGTCAGGATAGAATCAAAAGACGACGTATCCCGCTACGGCATAGCAGATATGGAAAAAGTGGAAAATGGAATCTTTAGGATCAAAAAAATTGTCGAGAAACCGCTGCCCGAGGAAGCGCCTTCAAATCTGGCCACCCACGGAGCCTACATTCTGCCGCCGGAAATTTTTGGAATAATCGAAAAACTGGAACCGCGCAACGGCGAGATCTGGCTGGTCGATGCGATAAACAATCTCATCGAAAGCGGCTATCCGGTCTACGGTTGTGAAATCCAGAACGGTAAATATTACGACACGGGAAACAAGACCGAATATCTGAAAACGGTGATTGAATTCGCCCTAAACCACCCCGATTTTTCCAAAGAGATAAAGGAATATTTGAAAACCCTGAAACTGGATTAAAAAAATTCCAGGTGAAACCTGGAAGCTTAAGCATCTGCCTTACTAAGCGCATCATCGAACGCAGGTTCAAAACTACCGCCTGCCATATATTCCAAGACTAAAGGATGAACCAATATGTGATGAGAAAGCCAGTTCAGCGTATCGTTGCATCTTTCCAAGTCTGGAAGAAACCAGCAACATTTTAGCCGGGCCTGCCTAAGCCACCAACCAACTTTTTCGCTCACTTCGCGATATTCGGATAAAAATCTGTTCAAATCTTCTTCTTCCATCGTCACATCGAATTTTTTTGGCAGCTCTTCGGTACGATAAACCAATAATTTAACGATGTACATCTTTTGCCTCCTTAAGAACTGAATGCAAAATAGCGAAAAATAAGTTTGATGTCAAGGCAAAGAATTATTTACAAATCAGCGGTGTCATAGTACAAAACTGTTATCGCTTATCGTTTCGTTTCAAACATTCGAACTTCGAATATTCGTGCTTCCCGCAACAGCGGGACCCGCGGGCATGGCGGAATTGGCAGACGCGCACGGTTCAGGGCCGTGTGGAGAAATCCATAGAGGTTCAACCCCTCTTGCCCGCACCAGCAACATTCTCATTTGAGATTATTAAACAACTGTAGAAAAAAGAGATACAAATAACCAATCAGGTCCAACCTTTATTGTTCATTTGAACTCTGTTTATTTTTACTACTTGCAAGATTATGGAAAATACAAATCCTATGGATCCGAAAGGATTACCCGACAGGCTCGACGACGTGATTAAAGACATTTTCGGACCGGAAGTTCCAAAATTCAAGAACATCAAGAAATTCCGGCCGGCGAACTCGCCAAAACCGGATATTTTTCGCGTTAAAAAGCCCCAACCCTCAATCGTAAATCCGGCTGGCACGCGCCCCGCGGCGCCGGCGGCTGTTCCGCAAGGAACGCGACCGAACAAATTTCGCCGCCGGCAGCGACAATCCCAACCTCAGCAACAACAAACACAGCCGCAACCGCAACAACAGCAGCGCGGACAAGGAAAAAATTTGCGGATCATCCCTCTCGGCGGATTGGGAGAAGTTGGAAGAAATATGACTCTGGTTGAATACCAAAATTCGATCTTGATATTGGATATGGGTTTCCGTATGCCCGAAGAAGACATGCCGGGCATAGACTATATCATCCCCAACATCGAATATCTGAAAAATAAGAAAAAAAATATCGCGGGAATCGTTTTTACCCACGGCCATTACGACCATATCGGAGCCGTTCCCTATCTGATCGAAAAAATCTGGCACCCCGGATTAAGAATCATAGCCGCCAACCTGACCAAGGCAATCATCTTGCGGCGCCAGGAAGATTTCCCGAATCTTCCGAAACTGGACATAGAAGACGCCCATGACGGATCCCGCTTCAAACTCGGACCGTTCAATGTCGAGTTCTTCCGGCTTAACCACAATATTCCCGACAACTACGGATTCTTTATCGAGACGCCGGTCGGCAATCTAATCGATACTTCCGATTTCAAATTCGACAACAGCCCCGTAAACGAACCGGCGACCGATTTTGACCGGCTGCGCGAAATCGGAAGGCGCAACATCCTTCTTCTGATGTCGGATTCAACCGGCGCCGAAGAACCTGGACATTCCCTTTCGGAAAAAGAGATCTTTGAAAACCTGGAGAAGATCTTTGAACAATCCAAAGGACGCATCATTGCCGCCACTTTCGGATCGCTTTTAAACCGCATCCAGCAGTTAATTTATTTGTCGGAAAAGTACGGCCGGAAAGTTGCCATCGACGGGTACAGCATGAAAATAAATGTCGAGGTCTGCCGCCAGCTTAAGTATATCCAGGCAAAAAAGGAGACATTCATCCAGCTGAAAGAAGTTGATAATTACCCGGAAGATCAGGCTACGGTGATTTGCACCGGAGCCCAAGGGGAATCAGATGCCGTTTTGATGAAAATCGCCAGCCGCACGCATAAATTCCTCCGTTTCAAAAAAGGCGACTCCGTGATCTTTTCGTCCTCGGTAATCCCGGGCAACGAACGGACGGTCCAGCGGCTGAAAGACGATATTTTGCGGCAAGGAGTAAAAGTATTCCACTATAAAATGATGGATATCCATGCTGGCGGCCACGCCAAGCAGGAGGAGCTGGCGGAGATGATGCGTTTGATGCGCCCTAAATTTTTTATGCCGATCCACGGCCAATATTCCATGCTGGTAGCAAATTCCGAATTGGCCGAATCGGTTGGAATAAAAAAGGAAAATATCGCTATTCTGGAAAACGGACAAATTGCCACGCTAACCCAAAGATCAATGACTGTTGAAAAGGACAAAGTTCCGGCATTCTATGTGATGGTTGACGGGCTTGGCGTCGGAGACGTCGGCGAAGTAGTGCTCCGCGACCGCCAGGTTCTGGCTGAAGACGGAATGTTTGTGATTGTTACTGTCGTTGACCGAGCCACAGGCAAGGTTAAAGGCTCGCCCGACATTATTTCCCGCGGCTTTGTCTATTTGAGGGAGTCCAAAGAACTGCTTAAAGACACCCGTAAAAAAACCGTCGAAATCATCAACCACGCCACCGGTTCGGGCGGTGCCGTGAACTGGAGCTACATCAAAGACGAAATACGCAACAAGATCGGCGACTTCCTGTTCACCAAGACGGAACGCCGGCCGATGGTGCTTCCGGTAGTTATAGAAGTCTAAAATTATAAATAATATTCGAAGCACGAAGCTCGAATATTCGAAACGATTAATGTTTCGGATTTCGAATATTCGGATATTCGAAAATTAAATTTCTTATGCGCGTATTTTCAGGCATTAGACCAACCGGCAACCTGCATCTTGGAAATTACCTTGGCGCGATGCGCCAATGGATCACGATCCAGGAAAAAGAAGATTGTGTTTTTTGCGTTGTCGATCTGCACGCTATAACGACGCCTTACGACCCTAAAAATCTCAAAGCCAATATTTTTGAATTGGCAATCGATTATCTGGCCGCCGGACTCAATCCGGAAAAATGCATCCTTTTTATCCAGTCCTCCGTCAAAGAACATGCGGAACTGGCCTGGCTTCTGGGGACCGTCACCCCTTTGGGCGAGCTCAAAAGGATGACCCAGTTCAAAGACAAATCCAAACAGCATCCGGAATACGTCAACGCCGGCTTGCTTAATTATCCGATTCTGATGGCAGCCGATATTCTGCTTTATCAAACCGATATCGTTCCCATCGGAAAAGACCAGCAGCAACACGTGGAACTTACCCGCGAAATCGTCCGCGACTTTAATAAACGTTTCGGCCAAATCCTCAAAGAACCGCGCGCGCTCCTGCCCCAGGTAGGAGACAAGATCATGTCTTTGACTGAGCCCGATAAAAAAATGTCCAAAACCGGCAATCCGAAAAGCTTCATCGGCCTGTTCGAGGAGCCAGAATCAATCAAGGCCAAAATAATGGCCGCCGTTACCGACACAGGCAAGGATATTAAATTCAATCCCGTTAAAAAACCAGGCATCTCAAATCTGCTGACAATCTATTCCCTGGCTTCCGGCAAACCGATCGAAGAGCTGGAAAAACAATTCGAAAAAAAACGCTACTCCGATTTCAAAAATTCGCTGGCTGAATACCTGGCTGAATACCTCAAACCTTTTTCAAAAAAAAGGAAGGAATTGCTCACCCGCGAAGTGTATGTAAACGACATATTGCGCCGCGGCTCCCAAAAAGCGGCAACCATCGCCCAATCAACGATGCAGGAAATAAAAACCGCTATGGGATTATAAATTCAAAAAATTCAAAAAAATTCAAAGAATATCCCCGTTACGCGAAAAAGCGCCATATGGCGCTTTTTCTTTTGATAATCTTATCCGATCAATCCCAGCGTCTCCAGATCCTTATCCGTAATGGGAATTCCCGCAGCTTTGAAAATATCGATTGCTTTCGATTCTATCTCGCGCAAGGCCTCGGCGGTATTTCCTTCAAAACGGCATTTAATGATCGGCGTGGTATTCGAAACGCGCGCCAAAGCCCAACCGTTCTCGAAGTTGATCCGCGCGCCGTCAACATCGATAAAATTATAATTATTTTCCCGGAGATATTTTTGGAGATTATCGATAATGCCGAATTTAACGTCGTCGGCAGCGTTTACGAACAATTCCGGGCTGGCAAAATAATGAGGCAAAGTATCGACATAAGCAGCAAAATCGGCTTGTTGAGCCGCGGCGATCGCCAATTCAACCGATGCAAACACCGCATCATCAACCAGATAATAATCCAACGGAAACGCGTAATGGAACGTGATCTCCCCGCCAAATACCGCGCCCAGCTGTTTTACTTTTTCCCGAACGGCATTATGATGGGAAACGGAAAAATGGGTTGTCGCCCCCCGCTTGGCCATATCATCGATAAAAGCCTTGGACGTACGCATGCAATGGACAACACTGCCTGTTTTCTTTTCCACGGCCTGGCGTGCCAGAATGAGCAATGAATCATCACCGTTCACCGATCTGCCCCGGTTGTCGATGATCGCCACCCGATCGCCGTCGGTATCGTAGGCAAAACCCATATCGGCTTTGATCTCCAGAACTTTTTTCTCGAGATCAAGGCGATTTGCCTCGACATAGGGATCTGGCAGATGGTTAGGAAAAGTACCGTCGAATTCACCATACATCGTCAAAACATCGCAACCCAATCTTTTGAACAAACGCTCGGGCAGATAGCCGCAAGCTCCGTTGCCGGTATCCAAAACGATCTTTAAAGGCCGCGGAATCTTGACCTTGGAAATAATATAACTGATGTATTCTTCAGACGGGTCATATTTTGTAACTTTTCCCGATGATTCCCCCGACGCTTTTTCCGCGTCAAGTTTCTGGGCCAGCTCCCTTAAGTCCTGCAAAGATTTACCCATTAATTCCTCGCTCGGGACACCCGCTATTTTCCGGGCATGGTAAGTAAGCCCGTTATGATGGGACGGATTATGCGATCCTGAAATCATTAAGCCTCCATCGTAATTGTAATGAAAAATGGAAAAATACCATAAAGGGTCCGGCGCAATGCCCAAATCTATCACTTCCATACCGGCTTCCATAAAAGCTTTAGTTGCCGCATCGGCGAGAGGCCGGGAACTCGGCCTCGGATCATAGGCCAATACCACTTTCCGCATATGGGGATACTGGATGCAAAAAGCCTTCGTTGTATAATAAACCGCGTTTTCGTTTATTTCTTCGGGATATATCCCGCGAATGTCATAGCTCCGGAAAATATTATCTTTTATAGGCATAAGGTTATAAATACGGTAATGTCCCGGGATTTTGCCTCGGGCAGCTTATTCGCAAGCTTGATAAATTATAACACGGTAAAAACGATTTTGGAACGTTGACTTATCTTATGTTTTAAGCTAGAATGATTTTGCTTTGCCATCTCCCCCGCCGCTTGTTTTATTTAATAAAAATCAGACGGCGAAGGACCCATAATAAAGATGACAAAGATTACAATATGAAACAATACGAATTGACGTATCTGACAGCGCAGGATCTATCCGAAGAAGACGTAAAAAGCCTGCAGGAAAAACTCACTGCCGCGATTGTTGCCAAAAACGGAGTGGTAACCGAATTCCAGAAACCTTATAAAAAAAGGCTGGCCTATCCGGTTTCAAAAAGGGATATCGCCTATGTAAATACGGTGATTTTCGGATTAGAGCCCAAGGATCTGGAAACCTTTACTAACGGATTAAAAGAAGAACCGCGGATATTACGGTCGCTTACGATCGTTTATGCCCCATTCACCCCCAGAACCCCCTTGCGCCGAAAACGCTCGACCGAAACAGTGACCGCAGAAACTCCGGAAGAAGAAACCAAGGAAGTAAAAAAACCAGCCGCCAAAAAAGAAAAGCCGAAAGCCGAATTGGCCGAAATAGCGGAAAAATTAGACGAAATACTTCAGTAAACGGCAGTTTTATTCCCTGTTTCCATCTTTAATTATTAAAATAATTTCTAACTAAAATGAATTTCAATAAAGTAATTTTAGTCGGAAGATTGACCCGGAACCCGGAAGTAAAAGTGCTTCCGTCCGGGCAGCAAGTAGCGTCGTTTGGGCTGGCGACAGACCGTTTTTACACGGATAAAAACGGCCAAAGACAGCAGAAAACGGAATTCCATAACATAGTTGCTTTCGCGAAAATTGCCGACGTAGCGTCCCAATATTTGAAAACCGGATCGCTAGCCATGATCGAAGGCAGGCTCCAAACGAGAAACTGGATGGATGCGGCAACCCAAACCAAGCGCTACCGCACCGAGATCATTGCCGAAACCCTGCAATTGGGGCCAAAATCCGGCGGAACGCAAATGCCGGATTTTCCTCACAAGGACCAAGCGGCATCCGGGCAAAATCAGATGGCTGAGCCAGAAATCCCGATCATCGAAGAAAATGATGAAATCGACATCAAAAATATTCCTTTCTAAATCCAATCATTAATCATTAATCTCTTGTCTTTAACAAAAGGTTTTTAAATCAAGTTAAGGGCTAAAGATTATAGTTATCAATCAATATTATGGCTTGTTACTTTTGTCAGCGAAATTTAAAAGAAATCAACTTTAAGGAAACGGATCTTCTGCAAAGGTTCATGTCGGGCATGGGAAAGATCAAACCAAAAAAGAAAACCGGCGTTTGCGCCAGCCATCAACGAAGGTTGACTGAAGCGATAAAGCGCGCCCGCCAGCTCTCCCTGCTCCCTTAGCTGATTCTTGTGCTGAATTGATTACCACCCTTAAACGGGGTGGTTTTCGTTTTCTGCCAGAAAAGGATTATAATTTCAAGCTGCATTGACATCGACGAACGTCGAATCCATTTTATCCTTCAAGGCTTTCTTGATCTTTTCTAAAAGCTCCGGATTTTCCCTCAGGAGGTTTTTGCTTGCTTCCATTCCCTGGCCCAGTTTTTGGCCGTCAAATTCCAGCCAACTGCCGGATTTCTTAACAACTTCCAAGCTTAATCCCGTATTAATAATATCGGAAAACCTTGAGATGCCCTCGTTATAATAAATATCGTATTCAACGACTTTGAATGGCGCTGCAACTTTGTTTTTGACGATCTTCGCCTTAATCCGGTTGCCAATGATCTCCTCTCCGTGCTTTAATTGGCCGATCCTTCTCAACTCGATTCTGACCGATGAGTAAAATTTCAACGCCATTCCTCCGGGCGTGGTTTCCGGATTACCCCACATCACGCCGATCTTCATCCTGGTCTGGTTTAAAAAGATAACAATGGTATTGGTCTTCGCCGCGATGGACGAGAATTTTCTCAACGCCGAAGACATTAAACGAGCCTGCAGGCCGATCTGCTGGTCGCCAACCTCTCCGTTAATTTCGGCCCGGGGAGTCAAAGCCGCTACCGAATCAACAACAATCACGTCAACTTGTTCGGATTTCATCAGCGTCTCAACTATCTGCAACGCCTGTTCTCCGGAATCCGGCTGGGAAATCAGCATTTCGTCAACGTTAACCCCGATCCTTTTCGCGTATTCCGGATCCAAGGCATGTTCCGCATCGACAAATGCCCCCACTCCGCCCTTCCGCTGGGCTTCAGCTAGAATGTGGAGCGACAAAGTGGTTTTACCGGTCGATTCCCCTCCATATATCTCGATTATCCGGCCGCGCGGCACTCCTCCAACGCCCAAAGCCATGTCCAAAGAAATACAACCGGTCGGAATCACGTCGATATCAACCGCCTTGACCTCATTCAGTTTCATTATCGCTCCTTCCCCAAATTTTTGTTTGATCTCCTCTATCGCCGCCAAAAGATTTTTCTTTTCCGGCTTCTCTTTGCTGGCGGCGCTTTTTTTGTTTTTAGGCATATTATTGATTTTTATGTTCTTTAATCATTTTTAGCTGTTTTGCTTTGTGTACCGAATATATCAAAAAAAATATCCTATTACAATGCAAAAGCTCGGGATATTTGGCTTAATTGCTGACAGCATTGGACGATTCATGGCCCGATATACAATTTTCCGCTGTTCAAAAGTATCCCGACATAAGTCCCGTCTTCCGTCTTGGCGATCCGGCCGTCAAATACCACCTGGTTTTGATTAAAATCGACCTGCCCTATAAGCCCGACCAAGACATGGTCCCGTTCCATTTCTATATCGGTCTCCCGTGTCCGGTTCCCGACCAAACCGGGTTTAGCGCTGCGTATTCCCAAAAATTCATCGTATTGCCGCCATCTCCGCGCTTTTCCCGTATCGGGATTAACGCCCACCAAACCGCCAATTTCAATTTCTTCTTCTTTTTCAAACCACTCTGCGTAATCGGCATCGGTCGTTTGCCAGCCGCCGGACGCGTACGCCCGGCCGTTCACTTCCAACCTGTCATTCCCCGGATTGGTTGTTCCAATACCAACGAAGCCGGTGCCTTCTTTTATATATAGAGATGCTGTTCCGATCCAAAGCGGCGAGGTTGTTACATCCGATGTTTTAATGAATAATTTTGCCGGAGGTACGGCGCTCCCGATTCCAGCATTGCCGTCAACGAAAAAACTCCCAGTGAACCGCCCGTCCAATGCGGTTTGAGTGCTTTGGAATAAAAATCCCCGGTTTCCGTTTCCGATATCTCCTTTAAGGATCATCTGGCCTTCGGCGCCTCCAAAATCATAGAACTGGAGCGTCGGCTGGCTGGAACCGAGCTCATTTATGGAAACAGTAAAATAAGGCGAACAACACGCTCCGTCTCCGTCGTCAACGGATAATTTAGCCAACGATAAAGGTCCCGATTTTGTTTGGCCAACCGCGCTTCCGTTAAGGGGAAAAGGCGCATTCTGCTGCGGAGCAAAAGTGGGAGGGTTGGTAAATGCGCACGAATAGAGAAAAGTCGAAAAAAAACCGGACAACACAACCCCGGAAAAAATAATCAGCTTTCTTTGTTGCCTGCCAGTCATAATGGGAATCGTTATTTTTTTATCAATAATTTTTTATTGCTCAAAACAACACCTATCGCCTGTCCGTCCGGCGTAAACGCTTTTCTTTTCGATATAACAACTTGGTTATAATCAAAATCTACCTGCCCCATCAGGCTTACCAAGGTATAATCTCTTTCCATGACCTTTTCATCATCTTTGAGACGGTTGCCGACAAAACTCGGGTTAGCCGAATGAATGCCCAGGAATTTATCCCCTATCCGATACTTTCGGACCTTGCCCGTATCCAGGTTGATGCCGATAATATCGCCAGGCGCGGTGGATTCTTCCTTTTCAAACCACTCTGCGTAATCGGCGTTGACTGTCTGCCAGCCGCCGGACGCGTACGCCCGGCCGTTCACTTCCAATTTGTCAGCTCCGGGATCGTCGGTTCCGACTCCCAAATTGCCCGTGTTTTCTTTTATGATCAGCACCGTCTGGTTAAATGGCGTTACCGGCCCGGCAGCTTCCTCGCTGCCGTTCGCCACGGCTGGACTGGTATTTGCCTTCTTATAGATCATGATATCGTCAAAATAAGCAGGAAAAGTTCCGGTTATCGACTCGTCGGTATACATACCGATATCTATCTCTCGCGAGCCGGCTGTCAACGATCGATTATAGGTAAAATGGGTCAGTGATAATAATCGTTGGGAAAAAAACCAGCTGCCGGCTATCGCCATCTCCGCGTAAATAGTGCAAATATCGCATGGACCACTCATCGCATAAAAATCAACCGTGTAAGTTCCGGTGTCCGGCACGGTAAAATTCCGGTAGGAATACGAATAAGAATCGTGGCATGTGTTCGAAACATAGTTTTTTATCGAATACGGCGTACTGTGGCGAACGGTATTAGAAACGGTTTTCGCGCCGGTTCCGCAATCGGTCCATAAAGACCAATCCGATATGTTTCCATCGTCAAAATCATCGTAAAAAACAAACACGGACGTAGGATTGCTTTGCGACGCCGCAGAACTGTTTCCATAATAGATATAAATAACCTTGCTTGAAGAAGCCGGTATGGACGGAACCTTGATCCAAACGTATGTGGAGCTCGAATTGCACCCGCTGACCCAATGGTTTAAGGAAGTTGTCCCGTCGCTGTCGGAAACGCGGATATCGGCACAAGTCGACAACATTTTACCGGAACTGATCAAATCCGAAGTATTAAGAGTTACTTTGATCTGAAAATTGGTCAATGTCGACGTATTAGTATTCGTGATAGTGATTGGAACGCGATAAGCCCAGCTTTCGAACGGAGACGCAAAAGCTCCTCCTGCGCCTTGAACAAGGGCATCAATTCTTAAGGGTACTGTTAAGGTATCCAAAGTTTGAACGAATAATTTCGCCAACGGCGCGGCGCTCCCGATGCCGACATTGCCGTCAACGAAAAAGCTACCGGTGAACCGCCCGTCCAATAAGGTTTGAGTGCTTTGGAATAAAAATCCCCGGTTTCCGTTTCCAACATCTCCTGAAAGGATCATCTGGCCTTCAGCGACGCCGGAATCGTGGAACTGGAGCGTCGGCTGATTGGCCCCCCCCTCGTTGATGGACACCGTATAATAAGCGGCACAGCAAGGCGTTGTCGAATCATTAACGCTCAATGTCTTTACGGAAAGCAAGCCAGCTTTGGATTGGCTTGACGACGACTCGTTGATCAGCGAGCTAACGTTATCTTGAGGCGGAATGGCTGTCGGTTCCGTCCAAGCAAAGATACAGCATGTTATCCCGAATAAACATACAGCAACCGCAGGTATGGCGCCGTAAAATGATTTCATATTCTGGCTTACGGTTTGGTTGATATTCTATTATATTATCACACTCTCTGCCATCCATCACCACTGTCCCCATTATCAATGGTGTCGGGCGTCAAAGATTCCGTACCCGATACAAGGATCTCGCGAGGTTTAGCGCCATCCTTGGGCCCAACTACGCCCCTGTCTTCCATAATATCGATGATCCGCGCGGCTCGGGCATAACCGATCCGAAGCCGGCGCTGCAAGAATGAAGCCGAAGCTTGCCGGGATTCCAGAACAATTTTTTTCGCTTGCTCATAGAGAGGATCGTCGCCCATATCTTCGGAACCGTCATTGGCGCCGAACATACCCGGCGTACCGTTATAATCTCCGTTTCCATTGCCCATCGACATGCTTTCCAATACTCCGTCTTCGATCCTGAATTCAGGCATTACATTTTTTTCCTTGATCCACTCCAATACGCGCTTCATTTCTTTTTCGGAGATGTAGGGGCCTTGTACGCGCTTTGGCCTGGGATATTCGGCGGAAGTAAACAGCATATCGCCGGCACCCAGTAATTTCTCCGCTCCGGAAACATCGAGAATGGTCCGGGAATCGAACTGCGAAGCTACCTGGAAAGCCACGCGGCAGGTAATATTGGCCTTGATCAAACCGGTAATAACCTCCACTGACGGACGCTGCGTCGCAACTACCAAATGAATACCAACCGCCCTGGCCATCTGGGCCAGCCTAATGATGCCAGCCTCAACCTCTTTGCCCTTTGAAGCCATTAAATCAGCCAGTTCATCGATAACAAATACGATGTAAGGCAAAGGTTCGAATCCGTCCTTCAGCGCTTTTTCGTTGAAGCTTCCGATATTCCGCGATTCTTTGGAACCAATAACGTCAAAACGATGATCCATCTCCGCAATAGCCCATTTTAATGCCGCAACGGTCTTATTAACATCATAGATTACCGGAGTCAGCAAATGCGGCAAGTCGTTATATAGCCTCATTTCAACCCTTTTAGGATCAACTAAAATGAATCTTAAAAGCTCCGGAGGATTCTTATAAAGCAAGGTCGTAAGCAAGCTGTTTAGAAAAATAGTTTTACCGGTTCCGGTCGCGCCTGCGACCATCAAGTGCGGCATCCGAGCCAAGTCCGCAAGAATTGGATTGCCAATGACATCCTTGCCAAGGCATACGGGCAAATTGGCTTGCGTTTGGGTGAATTCCGACGAAGCCAGCAACTCCCTCAATCCAATGCCCGCCCGTTCTTTATTTGGCACCTCAACGCCTACCAGAGCCTTTCCGGGGATAGGAGCCTCGATTCTGATGGATTGGCTTGCCAAAGCCAACGAAAGGTCATTAGACAATGCCGTAATCTTTGACAATTTAATCCCGTCGTCGGGTTTCAATGTGTATTGGGTTACGGACGGACCGACATTAGCATCGAACATATTGACGGGAATACCGAAATCGCCCAGCGTCTTCTTGATCATGGCGGCGTTCTGCCGGAGATCTCCGGCTAGCGGCACTCCTTTCCTGGTATCAAGCAAATCCAGCGGCGGCGCGACATATTTTATTTCCTGTCTTAATCCGGGGATTATTTTTTTGGCCGGCAATAGTTCTTTGGATGATTTCTTGGGATCCTTGTTATTCTGTCCGTTTTGGATCGAAATGTTTTTCATCTTCAAATCCGGGAGCGCAATCTTTGGCTTGCCAAACGCTGGCTTGTTTTTGTTGACCACAATGCCTTTCTCCTTGCCCAGATCGAGCGATTTGAAATCCGGCATCGGCTTGCCTAAAAGCCACCAAAGCATCAAACCGGAAAGCATGATAAATCCGCAAAATATGATCAAAGCAACCCAAAAGCCAAACAGCTTGAAAAGCGGCAAAGCCATAATATATCCGAGCTTTCCGCCACCCGAGCTTTCAAGATCAAAAACGGCCAGGATACCGCAAATCCCAAGGGTCAAAATAAACATAGCCAGCGTAAGCTGTCCGGAAAATCTCTCCTGATGGGTAGTAAAAAAAATAATGCCTCCGAGCAATAAAATAACCGGCAACGCGAAGGCTGCGCTGCCGGTTAAGTAAGAAATCAAAGCGAGAAGCGCCCTACCCGCGACGCCTGCCATATCGAAAAAACCGAGGGTCAAGACAAATGCCATCACCAGCATTATTATTCCTCCGCCCCATTTTTTAACGTTTTCCTCAAGACTCGAGAAATTCGGATCGGCTTTTTTTTCAGATTGGATTTTATGATTTTTTTTGTTCTTTTTCATCGGATGCCTTTAGATCTTTGGGCTCAGACCCTTTTTTTAGATCTTCATCAACAGGTTCTCTCGAGTCAATGTCAAATCCGGTTCCTGCCGGCACTAATTTACCGATGATCACATTCTCTTTCAATCCTTCAAGTGTGTCCTCCTGCCGCTCCAGACTGGCTTTAATCAAGACCCGGGATGTTTCTTGGAATGATGCCGAAGACAGCCAGGAATTCGTAGTAAGCGCCACTTTGGAAACGCCCAGTAAAACGGGGGAATATTCCACCAACTTCTTTTTTTCTTTTGCCAATCTTTCGTTTTCCACCATTGCCTTCTTCTTCTCTACCACCTCTTTGGGTATAAACAAGCTGTCGCCCGGCTCCTTAATTTTCACGCGCGAAAACATTTGGCGGATAATCACTTCAACATGCTTATCATGGATCGTCGCACCCTGGGAATTATAGATTCTTTGCACCTCCTTTAGTATATAACATTGAGCCGCGTCTTTTCCAGCCAGCTTGTAAAGTTCTTTCAATTCCAAGCTGCCTTCCCATAACGGCTGGCCCTTCCTTACCGCATCATTCTTCCTTACCAGGATAGCAGCGTTAAGAGGCGCCTGGAATTCAACGATCTGAGCCGTTTTATTTTTATCCGCGTCTTTAGCCTTGATTTTAATCTTGATAACGCGTTCGGAAGTGATTTCGTCAACCGTTCCGTCGGACGGAGCCATCTCTGAACGGCCTTGCGGCATTCTTGCTTCAAAAATTTCTTCAACGCGCGGCAAGCCAGAAGTTATATCGCCTCCGCCGGCAACGCCACCGGTATGAAAAGTTCTCATCGTCAGCTGGGTTCCGGGTTCTCCGATGGACTGGGCGGCAACGATGCCAACCGCTTCTCCCAGGCGGACCAACTTATTATCGCCGAGGTTCCAACCGTAACATTTCTGGCAGATGCCTTTTGAACACTTACAGCTCAAGGGAGACCTGATTTTTACGCCGATCACGCCTTCCTCAATGAGTTTTCTGCCAATCTCCCAGTCGATCAGTTCCCCTTTTTTAATGATGTTTTCTTTGGTCTTCTCACTTTTAATCGTTTCCAACGACACGCGCCCAACGATCTTATGCAGGAAATTTTGTCCGATCTCTTCGCTGTCATGAAAATATGCCGTAATGCCCTCGTCATCGCCGCAATCGGACTTCGTAACAATCACTTCATGAGCGACATCGACAAGCCGGCGCGTAAGATAACCGGCAGTTGAAGTCCTCAAAGCCGTATCCACTGTTCCCTTGCGGGCGCCATGCGTCGAATTGAAATATTCAAGCACGTCAAGACCCTCTTTGTAAGAATTCTTTACGGGCAGTTCAATAATATCGCCGGACGGATCCACTACTAATCCTTTCATGCCCGCCATCTGAACCGGTTGCGACCAGGAACCCCGGGCTCCCGCGTCGATCATCTGGAAAACCGAACCGTCGGCCGTAAGGGTCTTAGGCACTAGATTTTCTATGGTTGATTTTGCTCTGGACCAGATTTCGATAATCTTGTTCTTTTTTTCTTCCTTGGACAAAAGCCCTTTCCGGAAATAATCTTCCGTTTTTTCCACTTCTTTCTCGGCTTCTTTAATGACGGCCGGTTTTTCCGACGGAACATGAAGATCATCCATGCCCCAGGAAATGCCCGAAAGCGTCGAATATTCAAAACCAAGCTCCTTGATGCGATCCAGCGTTTCTTGCGTGGTTTTTACATCATATTTCCTGATAATGTCTTCAGCAATGCGCTCAAGATCGCGCACTTTGATCAGTTGGTTTTGAAACGCGAAATCATCGGGTAATACCTGGTTAAAAATGATCCGGCCAACGGTTGTTTCCATCATGCCTTGGGCGGACGGCTTGGGATTCATCACCTTGATTTTCGCGCGCAGATCAACTTCGCCAAAACCATGGACCAAAATAGCCTCGCCAGCATTGGCAAAAACTTTACCTTCTCCTTTTACACCGTCAACTGCCCTGGTCATCCAATAACAGCCCAAAACCATATCCTGATAAACGGTAACCACGGGAGTCCCCTTGGCAGGCTTTAAAAGATTCAAAGTGGAAACCATCCGCTCCCTCGCTTCTTTCTGGGCAAGGTCGGATAAGGGAAGATGAACTGCCATCTGGTCACCGTCGAAATCAGCGTTAAATGCCTTACAAACCATAGGATGAACCTGGATAGCTTCGCCTTCGATCAAAATCGGATAAAAAGCCTGGATACTCAAGCGATGAAGCGTAGGAGCGCGGTTGATCAAAACAAGCTTGTTCTTGACCACCTCTTCAAGAATAGCCCAGATCTCATCAGTTTCAGTCTCTATCAGGCGGGAAGCGCCTCTCACATTAAAAGCCATTTCCTTCTCAAGGATACGCCTTATCACAAAAGGCTTAAAAAGCTCCAACGCCATTTTTTTAGGTATGCCCACTTCATCTATCTTAAGCGCCGGACCGACAACGATCACGGAACGGCCGGAATAATCAACGCGTTTGCCAAGCAAATTCTGCCTGAAACGTCCTTGCTTCCCCTTCAGCATGTCGGCCAGAGATTTCAGCAAGCGACGTCCTCCGGTTGTAGCTTGAGTGGTCGTTCCCTTCCTCATGCCGTTATCAATAAGGGAATCAACGGCTTCCTGCAGCATCCTTTTTTCGTTACGCACAATCACTTCGGGCGCGCCGATCTCAATCAAATATTTCAAACGGTTATTGCGATTGATCACGCGGCGATAAAGATCATTCAAGTCGCTGGACGCATAACGTCCGCCATCCAACTGGACGATCGGACGAAGATCTGCAGGCAAAACCGGCAACGCCGTTAAAAGCATCCATTCCGGGCGTATGCCGGCCTGTTGCATGCCTTGGAACAATTTCAGACGTATATAGATCTTTCTTTTCTCTTCCGGAGTGGCGTCCTCAAGCTTGCCGTTCAACATTTCGACCTCTTTCTTAATATCAACCTTCTCGAAGATTTTGCGAACCGTTTCCGCCCCGGTACCGGCCGAAAAACATTGGCCGTATTTAAGCGCAAGGTTGCGGTATTCCGCCTCCGAAATAATTCTCAATGTTTGAAGACTGCTCAACTCCTGTTTGGCGCGATCCTTGGCGCCTTTCAATTCTTCAATAACCTTGGCCAGTTCTTTTTGGCCAGGTTTATCGTCTTTTTCAAAAAACTTCTTTTGGGTACGGGTTTTTTCCTGGAACTCCGCGTCGATCTCCTCGGCAATCCGTTTTTTTTCGGCCTCGTCAACGCTGGTTATGACATAGGACGCAAAATAAATGACTTTTTCGAGCTGTTGCATCGGAAGATCCAAAACTTGGCCCATCCGGGAAGGAACCCCCCTTAAAAACCAGATATGCGAAACCGGACAGGCCAGCTTGATATGTCCCATCCTCTCGCGGCGTACCGAGCTTTTTGTAACCTCAACCCCGCAACGATCGCAAATGATTCCTTTGTAGCGGACGCGCTTGTATTTTCCGCAATAACATTCGTAATCCTTTTCCGGACCAAAAATCCGTTCGCAAAAAAGTCCGTCTTTTTCCGCTCTTTGCGTGCGGTAATTAATGGTTTCGGGCTTGGTAATCTCGCCATGAGACCAAGCCAGTACGTCGTCGGGCGATGCCAGCTTGATCCTGATTGATTGTAAGTCTTCTACGCGCATAGGTTTTTAGAATAAGCTTATTAAGCAGATAAGCTGATTAAGTTATTTAAGTGAATGATTCTGTGACTTTTTTCGTTTTCGCTTAATAAGCTTAAAACGCTTAAAAAGCTTAATCTTTTTTATTCGGCTGGCTTCTCTTTTACCTCGACGTTCAATCCCAGCGACTTTAGTTCACTGACCAAGAGATTGAATGATGCGGGAATATTCGGGTTTTTTATCTCTTCCCCCCGAAGAATCGTTTCGTAAGTAGTGGCGCGCCCGGTAATATCATCGGACTTGATCGTAAGCATCTCCTGCAAAGTATAGGCCGCGCCATAGCCTTCCAAAGCCCAGACTTCCATTTCTCCGAACCGCTGTCCGCCGAATTGAGCCTTGCCGCCAAGCGGCTGTTGGGTGATTAAGGAATATGGCCCGATGCTCCGCGTATGGATCTTATCCTCAACCATATGGATAAGTTTCATCATATAGATGTACCCGACGGTAATCTTATTCGGAAAAGGCAGCCCTGTCCTACCATCGTAAAGTACAACTTTTCCGTCTTCGGGCAAACCGGCTTTCTTCAATTCTTCCCTGATGTCCTGTTCGGTAGCTCCCGAAAGTGAAGGCGTCTGCGCGTGATAACCTAGTTTCTTGGCCGCAAAACCCAAATGAGTTTCCAGAATCTGGCCCAAATTCATGCGGGAAGCCACGCTCATCGGATTCAGAATTATGTCAACCGGAGTACCATCCTCCAAAAACGGCATTTCTTCAACCGCTAAAACCCGGGAAATGACACCTTTGTTTCCGTGGCGTCCGGCAAGCTTGTCTCCGGCTTGGACTTTCCGCAATTCGGCAATCTCGATCTCGATGCGTTTGATCACGCCCGGATCGAGCTTATGTCCCTGTTCCCGCGAAAAGATCTTCACGCCTACCACGCGTCCGCGCTTGCCGTGTTCCATCAGAAGCGAAGTATCTTTGACATCTTTAGCTTTTTCCCCGAAGATCGAGCGCAAAAGCCGCTCCTCGGCCGTCAGCTCCTGTTCTCCCTTGGGCGAAATCTTTCCGACCAGAATGTCATTGGGTTTCACTTCGGCGCCGATCCGAATCACGCCTTCTTCATCAAGATCTTTGAGTTTTTCTTCTGATACGTTGGGAATATCGAAAGTGGTAACTTCGGGTCCAAGTTTCGTTTCCCGGACATCGCAAACAAAATTTTCCATGTGGATCGAAGAGAAGCGATCATCTCCCACCAAACGCTCCGAAATCAAAATGGCATCTTCGAAATTTCCTCCGCGCCATGATACGAAAGCGCACAATATGTTTTGGCCTAAAGCCAGATGCCCGTCAACGATCGAACCGCCATCGGATAAAGCTTGTCCTTTCTTCACTTTCTGGCCAAGTTTCACGATCGGACTCTGATGGAAACAAGTATATTGATTGGTCCGGATAAAGATCCGCAGGTCATAGCTCTTCTCCTCTTTTTCGCCGTCATACTTCACCGCTATCCGACCGCCGTCCACGGCAGTAATAACGCCATTATCTTCAGCCAATAAAATATGGCCGGAATCGTGGGCAATCCTTTCTTCGGAACCCGTCATGACCAATGGCACCTGCGGTTTGATAACCGGAGTCGATTGACGCTGCATATTAGAACCCATTAGGGCGCGATTCGCATCATCGTTCTGCAAAAATGGGATCAGGGATGTTCCAACCGAAAGAATCTGCTGGGGAGAAATATCGATGTAATCGATGGCATCCCGCTCGCAGATGCCAGGCTCCCCCTTGATCCTGGCCTCCAATTTCTTGGGGATAATAATATTTTTTTCGTCAATCGGCACGATCGCAGTCGCGATATTATGCTTTTCCTCCTCATCCGCGGTTAAATATTCAAGCTTATCAGATACATGTCCGTTTTTATCCACCTTTAAATAAGGGGTTTCGAGAAATCCAAAGGAGTTGATCTTGGTGAATGAAGCAAGATAGCCAACCAAGCCGACATTCGGGCCTTCCGGGGTTTGGATCGGGCAAATGCGGCCATAATGTGAAGGCTGGACGTCGCGAACTTCAAAACCGGCCCGCTCCCTGGTTAAGCCTCCGGGGCCAGTGGCAGCCAGCCTTCGCTTGTGCTCAAGTTCCGATAAAGGATTTTCGTTGTCCATAAACTGGGACAGCTGGGAAGACGAGAAGAATTCCTTGACCACAGCCATAACCGGCCGCGGATTGATCAGCTGCATCGGAGCCAGGTTGAAAACGTCTAGCGTCGACATCCGGTCCTTGACGATGCGCTCCATGCGCATAAAACCTATCCTTAAACGATTGACGAGCAATTCATTTAAAGTCCTGACTCGGCGATTACCCAAATGGTCGATTTCGTCGGGCTTGGCATTCGGATCGTTGTTCAACCGGATAATTTCATTGATGACGGCAACAATGTCCTCGATGCTTAAAACCCGATCGGGAAGCTCCACCAAGTCTCCATCTCCTTTCCCCTTCTTTTTGGCTTTCAATTCGGGCAGCCTCTTCCACATCTTCCATCTTCCAACTTTAGACAGATCGTAACGCTCGAAGTTGAAAAACATGTTCTCGATCAATTCCTTGGCCGTATCGGGCGTAGCCAGGTCGCCGGGCCTCAATCTTTGGTATATTTCAACCAGCGCTTCCGCTTGGCTGTGTGTCGGATCTTTTTTCAAGGTTTCTTCGATATAATCAACCGGACCGTTATTCACGCCCGCGAACATTTCCTTGATTGACTGGTCATTATCGATACCAAAAGCCCGCAACAAAGTTGTGGCGGGCACGCGGCGTTTTCGATCGATCTTAACGCCGATAAAACCGGTATGGGTCGTCTCAAATTCCAGCCAGGATCCGCGGTTGGGAATTATCTTGGTCCCGAAATGATTTTTCCCTCCAATGACATCGGAAGAAAAAAATACGCCGGCGGAACGGATCAGCTGCGAAATACAAACCCGTTCGACCCCGTTTACAATAAAAGTTCCCCGTTCGGTCATAAGGGGAAAATCGCACAAGAAAATTTCTTGGATTTTGGCGTCTTTGGTTTTCAGATTAACTAGTTTTGCTTTAATCCTGATGGGAACCTCGTATGAGTCATTGTTGATCCTCGCTTCAAGATCATTCTTGTATTTAGGTTTGTCAAGCTTGTAATCTAAAATCCAAAGCTCCAACTCCTTGCCTGTATAGTCGCGAATCGGGGAAATTTCGGTAAACAGTTCGCGCAAATCGTTTTTCCAAAAAACATCCCAACTCTCCTTCTGCAAAACCAGCAAATAAGGCAGAGGAAGAGCCACTTTGGCTTTCGTAAAATTCTTTATTTTAAGCGCCATAGATTTATGAAGGTCATCCAAAATAACGCGATTTCAGGCAATCATTATTAAGATAATGCCGAAAATCCCCTTTTCGGATCGCCTCTTGATAATCGATTTGAAAATTCCCGGCCGATCTCGGCCCGCTGTCCACCGGCTGGTGGGCAGCTTAGGAGCAATCCTCTTGCTTCCTATATGTAAGGAAGTTTTTATATGTTTTTACTTGTCCGGCAACAATAGACGAGCCGGACAAAAACCAAAATCCAAAATAAATCTTCTTAAAAACCCAAAAAAACCCTTTTTGAAATTTGGGTTTTTGATAGGAATTTTCTTTATAAAAACAGGGAAGAAATCAAGGATTAATGGTTATTACCTTTACAAATATTAATTTTATCAAAAGTTGTTTATCTTGTCAATGGCATTTCAATCTTAAACAGCCAATTCGGCTAATCTCTCTTTTTTGTGCTTTAAGGTTTTTCACTTTCAGGCGCAATGACAGCCGGATTCTCTGAAGGTACGGAATTAATCTCGGGCCCTGAATTGACCTCGCCGCTCGCAGGAGGATTATTTAAGTCCGGCGCCGGCATAGTTGCTTCCCCCGCAGCCGGCCTTCCCGCTTTCAAGTTTTCAAGAATCGTTAAAATCTCTTTGTTTTCGGGATTAAGTTGGGCCACAACCGTGAATTGGTCGATCGCTTCCTGCTTCTTGCCTTCTTTATCGTAAATCAAACCAAGATAATAGCGCGCATTGGAATAACCCGGGTTAAGCTCAACGGCTTTCAATAAAGCTTCTTTCGCAGCCTCCTGGTCTTCCTTTAAAATATAGACCTGGGCTAATTCAACATAAAGGTATGAACTGGCCGGCTCCAGATCTATTGCCCTCTTGTAGCTCGTCACGGCCCAGGAATCGGCATCCTTTACCGCCCCGATCAGCTCCCGGTAAACATAACCCCGAACCGCCCAATTGTTGGCATCGTTCCCGTTTACCGAATCCGTGTTAATTTTGGCTACTTCAACCGCGCGCCCCATAAGCGGAGCTATCAATTCCAAAGTCTTCTTTTGATCGGATTCCTTTGCTATTTCCTGTCTTACCCATACCAAATAAACCTGAGCCAAGTCCCTCAAATAGTTATCCTGGGCGGATTCCGTGCTGCTGATGGCCAGATTTAAATTGTTAACCGCGCCTGAAAAATCCTGTCTTTGCACTGCCTGCATCGCATTTAAATATTTTACCTCGGCAAAATACCGTTTTCCCACCCAAACAATAATTCCCAACTGGCAGGCCAGAACAACAACCAGCAACAAAGGAGCGGCGTACGCAGCCTTGGATCCAAGAGAAAATTCAATCTCCCTTTTCTTGTCGTCGTTGAATCCGATGATCAAAGCGGTTAGCAGCCAAAAGAGAAAAGTAAGGGTAAAGCTGAATGGGTACAGAAAAAATGCCAATACTATCGCCAGCCACGAAGCATAACAAGCGATGATCAATTCTTTATCTTCGCGATCCTCATTCAGCATTTTAAAGCCTTTGAAAGAGATAAAACCGATTAACGCAACCAGGAAAAAGATACCCAAAATCCCGACAGTCGCCAATCTTCCCAATATTTCATTGGCAGCCGTTCCAAACCTGATGTTCCAAAAATTAGTCTGGTTGATCATGCCGGGTTTGAATTTAGCATAGTCATAAACATAGGTTCCCGGACCGGACCCAAGAAACAAATTTTTGGCAGATGATTTAAGCGTAGCTCCTGTGATATCCCAGGAAGCTTTATTGGTCAAAGAAATTTCAACCGGCGCCTGGGGGAAATTGCTATACAAATCCCTGATGAAGTCAATGGCAAAAACATCAAGAGCCACAAAAATCAGGGATAAAAACAATAAGACAAAGGAAAAAGCCGCGACAACCGTACCGCGGAAGAAAGATTCCCGATCGACAAAGCTTTGTATGAAAATAACCAGCGATCCAAAAGCAAGCATAACCCAAGCCGCAAGGAAGTTAGCCAAAACTAAATATAAAAACAAGGTAGCGCCGGCAAAAGCCAGCAAAACCATCCGAAATTTGTTTTTCTCCGCAAGGATCATGGCAAAAACCGCAACTAAAACCGCAGACACAAACAGGCTTAAACCGTTAACCGACCCTACAGTATTAAAAGAAGAAAGTTTGGCAAAATCTAAAGGAACGATGAATAAGCCAAAAAGCTGCAATATTCCGTATAGAGCGGCGATAAAAGACGAAAAAACCAGCGTATTAATCAGCTTACCCAATTCTTCCCGGCCAAAAAGATTGATTACCAGGAAATAAAACAAAACAAAGCCGGTAACAGTCAGAAAGCTGGCCGAAATATCCAGCGGCAAACCCCAAAGGCTGCCGTAGCTGTATAAGGAAAAAAGGCTGGAAACAAGCGTTATCAATAAAACCGCGACGACCGCCAAACTGGCTAAATTGAAATTAAAAGTGAGCCTTTTCGATATCAAAGCATCGCTCGCCCATCCCATAAGGCCGAACAAGGCAATCACCAGGAAAAACGTCTGCTTCTGAAAATCAAGAACATTCTGGGTAAGCGGAGAAAAAAACAACGGTGTTAAAAAAACCAATAGATAAATACTTCCTCTGGAAACCGCTTTTAATATTGACATGGATCTTATTTAAATATTATTGTTTCGCCGAACGTTAATTGCTGCCGTGGCTGCTATGCCGCTTAAATATTAACTATTGGCATAAAAATACATGACATTTCTTATTTATTATAGGCAAATAAATAAAGGAACGCAAGAAAAACTGGGGAAAACAGGATTTTAAGACAATTCAAAGTGGGGATTTACTTTAATGCTCTGCAAGATCCCCAATATCATAAAAGTTGCGATCATGTTCGACCCCCCGTAGCTCAAATAAGGAAGAGGCAGCCCGATGATCGGTAAAAAACCAATGTTCATGCCCACATGGATAATGATTTGGGCGATCAGTAAAACCGCGAAACCCAAAACGAATAATTTGGAAAAATTATCGTATGCGCCTTGGGCGATCCTGGTTATCCTCCAAATAACCAGCAAAAAAAGCATCAGGACCGCCGCAATGCCGGCTATTCCCATCTCTTCGGCGACAGCCGCGAAAATGAAATCGGTCTGAGGCTCGGACAAAAAACCATACTGAGTCTGGGAACCGTTACCGATCCCCTTGCCGTAAAAACCGCCGATTCCGACCGCGATCTTGGACTGGTTTTGGCTCCAGGAAATTCCTAAGGGATCATAAGGCACAAAAAAGCTCATAATCCGGGCTTTTTGGTAATCCTTCAGAAAAAAAGCCCAGCCGGAAGCAAAAACCAGCATAAAAGCCAGCATCAAAAATAGAAAATGCCGCATTTTGATTCCCGAAATCACCAATATTCCCAGCCAGAGCGACATAATCACCAAACATGATCCGAGGTTAGGCTGGAAGAAGATCAAAGCGACCGGAATAAGAACATATAAACCGGAAAGCAGGACATGCTTGATCCGATACATTTCAACATGGCGGGAAGAAAAATACTTGGCTAAAAGGATCAAAAGCGACAACTTGGTCAGTTCGATCGGATCCAGGGAAAAAGGGCCGATCTTATACCAGGTCCGCACCCCGCGCGTCGCAGGAGCAAAAAAATAAAGACCAGCCAACAGCAACAAAGAAAAAAAATAAAGAATAAGGATCAAATAGGGGTTCTCCCGAAATATCTTCCAATCAAAAAAGCTGAAAACGACCATTAAAACCGCTCCGACCGTGAAAAAAGCAATGTTTTTTTCCAAATTAGTAAAATCGCCCGAATGAAGCGAACTGCTGTAGATGGATACCAATCCTATCAAAACCAAGCCAAAAGACGCTAAAATCAGCGTCCAGTCAAGTTTTTTTATATGGCTCCAAACAAAATTCATATTCCGGAAAGAAGTTAAGCTCGTTCTTCTTAAATATATACCGACATTAAAACTTGTCCAATCTCGGCGGCCCTGTTTTATCCCTTAAATCAGATCTCTTAGCCGATTTATTGCAAAAGCTTCAAAAATTCTTTCTCATCTATTGTCTTTACTCCCAGCTTCTTCGCTTTGTCGTACTTTGAACCGGGATTTTCGCCAGCCACCACATAATCGGTCTTCTTGGAAACCGATTCGGAAACCGATCCGCCCCGCGCCCTAACCGATTCTTTTGCCTTCTGGCGCTCTAAAGACGCCAGGCTGCCGGTAAAAACAAAGGCTTTCCCTCCAATCTTCGGATTACGGGCGATTTTTGCGGCCTCGATCCTAATACCGATTTCCTGAAGTTTGGCAATGAATGTCAGATTTTTCTTTTCACGAAACCACCCGTAAATCGACTCGGCGACTTTTGGACCGATGTCCTCGACGTTTTGCAGCTCTTCCAGCGACGCCTTTTTTATTTCTGTTATTCCGCCAAATCGGCGGGCCAGCGCCAAAGAAGTTTCTTCCCCGACCTGCCGGATTCCCAAAGCATTGAGAAACCGGGGCAAAGTGATGATTTTTTTCGCCTGGACGGACTCAACCAATTTTTTTGCCGATTTTTCCGCGAATCTTTGCAGCGGCGCCAAGTCGCCTTCTTTCAGCAAAAAAAGATCGGCCGGATCGCGCATCAAACCTTCTTCCATCAGTTTTTCGATGATCTTTGGCCCAAGGCCCTGGACATCAAATCCTTTATCCGAAAAAAAATAGGAAAAATATCTTTCCTGAACCGCGAAACATTCCGGATTCAAGCAGCGCCAAACCACTTCGCCATCAGGTTTAGCCACTTTTGCGCCGCAAACCGGGCAGGATCTAGGCATCAAAAACTTTTTGGCATCGTTGGACCTTAGTTCAGGCAAGACCTTGATAATATCGGGAATCACGTCACCGGCCCGGCCGACAACCACGGTGTCTCCAATCATCAAACCCAACCTTTTAATCTCGTCCTCGTTGTGCAAAGTGGCGCGCGTAATCACTACGCCTCCGACTTCAACGGGTTTTAGAACGGCGACAGGCGTTAAAGCGCCCGTGCGCCCCACTTGGACCAATATATCTTCGACAACCGTCGTCGTCTGTTTTAAAGGGAATTTATAAGCGATAGCTCCTCTGGGCGCTTTACCGACCGTTCCCAGTTTTTTGAAGATCGCGTTGCTGTTAATCCTCACCACGATGCCGTCAATCTCGTATGGCAGTTTTTCGCGGTTTTTGTACCAGTATCCGTGGAAATTGAAAACTTCGTCCAGGTTCCTGCAATATTTGCTGTATTTATTGTTGGTTTTAAATCCCAAAATCTCAAGGATCCGATGCTCTTCATAATGCGTTGCCTGGCCCAAGTCAGAAACCAAAGCGTAGCAATTAGAATCAAGATGGCGCGAGGCTGCAACTTGCGGATCAAGCTGGCGGATGGAACCAGCCGCTAGGTTGCGCGGATTGGCGAAAAGCGGCAACCCTTTTTTAAGTTGTTCGTTGTTCACCTTGGCGAACTCTTTTTTGGCAATAACCACCTCGCCGCGGACCTCAATATCGGGCATCCCTTTTTTGGAAAAACGCTCGGCCACTTTACCCAAGCCTTCTTTCTTTAAATCCGAATAAACTTTATCGGGATCTTTTAATTTTAAAGGAATTGCTTCGATCGTTTTCAGATTTTGCGTAACATTCTCTCCGATCCTGCCGTCGCCCCGCGTCGCACCGACGGAAAAGAACCCGTCGCGGTAGATCAGTTCCACGGCCAAGCCGTCGAGCTTAGGCTCGCAATAAAAATCAACTGATCCCAAATCCCTTTGATCCAACAGTTTGGAAAACCTGGCCTGCCAGTCCGCCATATCCGCGGCCGAGAAAGCATCGTTCAAAGAATTCATCGGCTCCGAATGCGCGAATTTCACAAAATTTTTCAGCGGCGCCCCCGCAACGCGCTGGGTCGGAGAATCCGGTGTTATGAATTCCGGATACCGGAGCTCCAGGTCGTAAATTTCTTTTTTAAGCGAATCCAAAGCCTCATCGGAAATTTCCTGCCTATCCATAACATGGTAAGCATACCGGTAGCGGTTAATAAGGGTTTTTAACTTCCCGATTCTAGTTTTAGCCTCTTTTTTGGTCATAATCTTGAAATATCCGGCTGGAGTCAGCCGCTACCTTGATGAAACCCCGGCTCTTTGAAGGTCGGGGTTTTAAAAAATCGTCAACAACCGGTGAAAATTGAAGGCCGTTATTTGAACGTTATCTGGATATGGCGCTTCGTACCCATATATTCTCCCACGGATCTCAAGCAATAATCAAGCGTAATCGGGCAATTCTCGGATCCCGCGACTATCCCTTCCACCTGATAAGTGGCATCGTTGCCGTCTTCGTATCCATTGCCGTTGGTATCAAGATAAGCATGGGATATATTGTACGTGGCATCGGTAGATTCTTTAATCCCCCGTTCGGCTCCGGCATCGGCGGCATAAAAAGCAACGACAGAGTTGCCTATCGAGTTCAGATTTTTAATCCTCGCGATGGAAATGGCGCTCATTCCGAAAGCCACGGAAAACAAAATAGACATTACAACAATAGCCATATAAAGCGCAACTCCCGAATTTTTGCGAACCGGTCTATTTCTTTCTGGATCCGGCTCGATTCTTTTCACTATCCCTGTATTCATAAAAATTTACCTTAATTATTTAATAAACTACCCCGGGGCAGAGCCCCGGAGTTTTCCTCTCCGCTCCGCTATCGCTACGCGGATAGGAAAAGCATGTTTTTCCTCCGCTTCGCTCCGGGCTGGCATTCATCCCCGGGGTAGAGCCCCGGGGTATTCTGCCAGATTAATAAAGAATTTTTACTTCCTTGTATCTTTGTTCCTCTGGGAAACCGTTGTTTGCATTTTTACCCTTGTTCCGTCCTTGGCTTCCACCTCCAAAAATAATGTTACGCGAGGCTGTTCTTCGTCATTCTGGTCCCAGGAAGTCGAAGGACCGACGTTAAAAGCAACCACCTTTACTTTCGGAGAAGTGAGGGCGTTTATCTCCGCCCCATTGTTTTTGCTTTCATAAAGCGTTTCCCCGTCCAGATAAAATTCCTGGCATTGGCTGTTTTTTTTCATAAACTTCACTCCTTCCCCGCCATACGTAGCTTCGTAATTCAATTTCGCGGCCGATAAGCAAACGGGCGTCATGTCTTTGTATGCCATACGGATGGAACGGGCCATATATTCCATCAGATAGGATATCTCGTTCAGAGATTCGGTTGAAGCCAAAAATTTCCGCTGAAGTTTAATACCGGCAACAAAAGTTTGGGATGTAATGCCCAAAGCCATCGAAAATATGCCAAGCGCAACAACCAGCTCAACAAGAGTAAATCCTTTTTTTTGTTCCGCACCGGTAAATCGCCGAAGCATTTTTTTCGCTTCGCTAAATATTGAGTTTTCTATTTTTTTTATTTTGATCTTGCTTATCATCCTTTTTATCTCTTCATTTACCAAATTGGATACAAAGTGTCTTGGACGACGTAATTATGGCTCCTGCCTTTTTCGTCCCACATCACTTCGACTTCGACAAACAGATAATCCGGTTCAGGATTGACTCCTACTGACGTTATTCTTATTCTGCGCTTAAACATCGTATCGATGCCGATGCCGTAATTATAGAATTTGCCGCCCGTCTGCGGAAGCTTAAGAGTATCCCCGTTATAAGGCGCAAGAATCTGCGAATTATAATCCCCTTGGCAGCCCAGCCCGCCGCAAGAAGTAAGATTGTCGTACCAGGTCGCGCTGGGCGGAAGGTCATAATAGTCTTTTAAGAAATTGCTGTCGCGTATGTTTTTGACGATCTCCACCCCCTCCTTCCCCAAATAAGCCGCAATTAAATTATAGGAACTGGACTTCGTATAGGAAACGGTTTGATTGATCAAAGTAACGAAACTTGAAATCCCGATCATAATCACGAAAAGAGCTGCCAGTGTTTCAATAAAAGTGAAACCCCGGGAATCAAGCCCGGAAACGATGCTTTTTTTCCAATTAGAAATCCGCGATCTGGCAGCCAAGTCAAAATCCAACCGGTCTGATTCCAGCCTTTTAAATAAAAAACCGGCAATTTCTTTTAGCTTATTCAACATACACCAGCCCGCCGCGATTAACGACTATGGTCCGAGTCAGATTGGTCCCCTCCATGGCAAGCACAATGACCGCTTGGGCAACTACCCCGGAATCGCCCGTCAAAGTCGTTACAGGATCGGGCGGAGTGTAATTGACGCTCAGCAAGTCAGGCGTGCAACTTAAAATATAAATATATTTTGAAAGCGAAACATCCTCTACCGTCAAATCCGTGGCATCGTAATGCGAGTTAGCAGGCAATGAGGTTTCGGCGTAAATTTTATACCCCAAACCGCTTCCTTCGAAATAAATGCCGTAACTCTCGGGACTAACGCCCCCCACATCTTTTGACGACATCGCCATTTCCTGAACCCGCCTGATGTCCTGGGCAATGCGGTAAGCCTCGTTTTCCAGAGCAAACTGCTGGTTGCCGGACCGGTAATTGGCAAAAACCAGGCCGCTTATGACCGCCATAATGAACAGAACCGTCAGCATTTCAACAAGAGTGAACCCGGATTCCGAATTGTTTTTTTTAATCGCTGTTTTCACCAAAAATCGATTTTATGTTATTTGAATTTCAAGCGTGCCATGAAACCGCTCAGGCAGCCAAATGAAGTATCCACGAAAAGCACTTTATGCCTAAGCCCTCCTTATTTCTTCCCGCGCTGGGCGGGAAAGGCAGCTTCCGGCTAAATTTTATGTTTTAGGGCAAACCCATGGCCTATAAAATGGCAAATATCGTATTTGAATCTGCGCTCAAATGCCTAGATAGATAAAAATAATGTCTTTTCCAAAAAACATAGCCGCTATCGTTCCGCTAACCAAAAACGGACCAAAAGGTATTTCCGAAGAAATTTCCTTCCTTTTCAGCGCGATCATGCTTAATCCTATTATAGCACCAAGGAAAAAAGACAGAAACAGTCCAACGGCAATGTCGGGAAAACCAAGAACCAAACCCATAAGCGCCGCGTATTTGACATCCCCGAAACCCATCCATTTTCCGGCCGAAACCAGAAAAACGGTCAAAAAAAAGGAAAAGGCGAAAACCGAAGCCAAAAGCGGATTGATCATAAGCTCAAAATTGGCGTTCGAGGTCAAAAAAAACTCGTAAAAAAATCGGCTCGCGTGGAACCCGGCTGTTGCCAATATCGCCAAAAAAACGGCTTCATCGGGTATGATGTAGTATAAAAAGTCATAAACAAAGATAACGGCCAAAACCGAAATAATGAACCAATAGTAAAACAATGAAAATAAATTGAACAAAGAAAAAGACGCAAAAAAAACTATCGACGGCTCCATGATCGCCGCCGAAGCCGCGAAAAGTATCCCTACGGCAAGCTCCACCAGCAGATATTGGCGCGAAATCGGTTCGCGGCAATACCGGCATTTCCCGGCCAATTGCAAGTAGCTAAGCACCGGAATCAAATCAAACCATGACAGAAAGTGCTTGCACTTAGGGCAGTAAGACCGCCCTTTAAAGAAACTTTTTCCAACTTTTGTTCGGTATATCAGGCAGTTCAAAAAACTGCCAATAACCAGCCCGACCGTGAAAAAAAAGAAAAGAAGCAAATAGGAGTAAAAAGAAATCATTGACATAGGCCGGATTATTTAAATTGAATATGTCCAGCCGGTTTTGGCCACTAATGGGGAAATATTGGCAGAATTGAAACCTTAATTGGCTTTTTGTTTTATCGCGAAAATATTCACGCTTTTTTAATGATAAATCTATCATAGCAAAAAAACCATTATCGTTCCATTTTTTTAGTAAAAAATACGAAACAAATACAAAAAAACAGCGGATTCTCCGCTGTTTTTTTTGCAATGACAAAAAATCGCTCTTACGAACCCGTGGCGCAATCATCGATGTCGGTAGGTTTAGCCGCTTTTTTGAAATTGCCGCCGTGAGAAGCCGTAAAGTAAGGCAAGCTAGCGTTTTGTTCCAGCCTCGTATAGTAACAGAATTTCTGTTCATCTCCAGCACCGGTATTGTCGATCGTGCAATAAACGAACGCCGGAGCCGCTTGCGTGCAGGCTACCAACGTTCCGCCGCCCGGATCAGCCGGAACCGGATTCAAATACGTGCCGATTGCCGTCGGAAGGGTGGCTGACGAAAGATACTGGTCCGCATCTCCGTAATACATTTCCTGAGCCGAAACCATTTGCCTCATATCGGCCATGCGGCGCGCATCCCTGGCTTTGGCGCGCGCTCCGCCCATCGATACCAATACCATTCCGGCAAGAATACCGATGATGGCGATCACGACCAATAATTCAATTAGGGTAAAACCTTCTTTCTTTTGCCTAACCATAATATGCTTTATTATTTTTATGCTCTTAATTAAATCGACCTTTTTATCAAACATCAGGAATTAAAACTAAGCTTCTCTAGCTCTATCACCCCGCCATTCCGCAATCAGCCAAACTGGTAGGTATGGCATCTTTTTTCTTATTGCCTTTCGGCGATGCCGTAAGATAAGATGTGCTGTTTTCTTCCAATTTCGCGAAATAACAGAATTGCTGCCAATCTCCAGTGTTATCAAGCCCGCAGTAGATATAGCTGTCCCCCGTGCATGTCGTTCCCACATTTCTCGGATCCGTCGGCGTTTTTGGCATACGCGGTCCAAGCGACGATGGATAATTCCGTGAATTTTTTGGAACGCAATCTCCAAGCGTCGCCGAACAGGTAAAATAATGGCCCACGTCCGACATATAAAACTCTTGCGCTGTTACCAGCGATTTCATATCGGTCGCCCTTCGCGCGTCTCGAGCTTTTATTCTTGACCCGCTCGTCGTTAAAATAATCATCGACGCCAATATGCCGATTACCGAAACCACTATTAACAATTCTATCATCGTAAATCCCGTTTGTTTTTCCATAAATCCTCTGCAGTGCCGCTTATGATTATTATACTTTCATGCTACCAAGTCGCGCAAGTACAAATGTTCGGCGGAGTCGCAACATAATCAACACTGTCGCACCTTTCCTTTTGTCCATTCTGGTTTATTACATAATACCGATTATCGCTGCCGCAGTCACCCGGCAGCTCCATCTTGCCGAAAGCGCAAAAATAATGGCCTTCGAACAGATTTCCGCACTTCCCCGTTCCGGTATTGCCTACCCAAACATATTTGAATGTATTATCGTTAAGAGGATCGGTCATTGCGGCCAGATACTTATAGCCATCGGAGTTGGCAATAACCGGGATGCTTCCAATGCTTAAGGCGTGCTTGAAATAGGAAGAATCATCATTGTTAACCGATTCTATGGCGCCGGTTATCTGGCGCAAATCGCTAAACCGTCTCGCGTCACGGGCTTTTTCCCGGGACCCTCCCATGGAAACCAGAACCAGTCCCGCCAAAATCCCGATTACAGCAATAACAACCAGCAATTCGATAAGCGTAAAACCTTGCTGGTTGCGCAATGTATTGGTTTTCATATATTTCTTTGAAGTCATCTTATAATCGCTATGGTGTTTTGAATTCGAGGGAATATTCTGTTTTCAATTTCTCGAATCCGCCGAAAAAATCAATGTATTATTTTATTTTATTAGAATGAATGAAAAAATCAATGTTTTGTTCCCCAGCGATGTTTTCCTCGTCCCGCAAATCCGGCCATTCCTCCCATTCTTGCTAATTTAACCGCTACATATTTCCAAGCGATGAATACATGGGTATCATAACTGCGGCCACAATACCTCCGACGATTACGCCCAACAATATGATCAATACCGGTTCAATCAGGGTGAGCAGCCCGTCAATCGCGGAATCGCTTTCCTTTTCGTAAAAATTCACAAGCGTCGACAAGCTCTTGTCCAGCGACCCGGTTTGTTCTCCGACCAGGATCATCTGCGTGAACATCGGGGGAAAAAGTTCCGGATAATTATAAAGAATGGAGGAAATAGTCTGCCCCCGCCTTACGCCATCGCGGGTTTTAAGAATCACTTCTTTATAAACGATGTTGCCCACGATATTACCGGTTATTTCAAGCGACTGCGTAATCGGTATGCCGCCCGAAACCAAGGTCGAGAGATTGTCGGCAAACCGGCTTAAATAAACCATTCTTAAAAGTGAGCTGAACACCGGAACCCGAAGAAACAGTTTGTCGAAAAATATCCTGCCTTTGTCGCTTTTGTAATACCGCATCGCAAATATCATGATCAGCACCATGCCTAAGATCAACAACAGCCCTCCGGGACCCCGGATAAAATTCGAACCGACAATCACAATCTGGGTTATCAAAGGCAATTCCGCCCCGGTTTCAGTTAGCGTGCTCAATAAATTCGGCAAAACAAAATAGCTAAGCATGAACAATACGGCAATCACCACGATCACGATCAAAGCCGGATAAACCATCGCACCTTTGATTTTTCCGGAAAGATAATAATTCTTTTCAAGATAGTCGGCCAAATAAGTGAGCTGCTCGGAAAGATTTCCTGAAACTTCTCCGGCCTTGATCATGGCAATGAAAAAAGATGAGAAAATATCCGGATATTTAGCAAATGCGTTGGATAAAGAAGTGCCCGCCTCGACATCCTGGGAAATCTTTAATATCTTTTCCCGGAAGCTTTGGTTGGTAAATTGCCCGCCGATCGTTCTCAATGATTCCACCAACGATACGTTCGCCTTGAACATAACCGCCAGCTGGCGCGAAAAAATAGCCACCTCTTTTCCGCTGATCCGGTCCATGAGACGGAATCTTTTGGAAAAACTCTCGCTTTCTTTTCTAAGCTGCGTAACGAACAAACCGTCGCGCTGCAGCATATCGATCGCCGCTTTTTTTGAAGACGCATCGATCACTCCGATCTTAACGTCTCCGATCTTTGTCCTGGCTTGGTAAGTAAATCTCATGGATTGGTGGTTAGATCAAAATCTCAAGTTCGTGCGGATTTATCGAATAAGAGAAGGCTGTGTCCAAAGTCACCAGCTTGTTTTTGACCAACGCTGCCAAGGACTTATTGAGCGATATCATGCCGGCTTTCTGGGATGTTTCGATGATAAGCGGTATCTCATGAATCTTGTTCTCACGGATTAAATTTGCCGTCGCGTGATTATTGAACATTACTTCGCAAGCCGGCACCAAGCCTCCTCCGATCTTCGGCAGAAGCCTCTGGGAAATAATACCCAGCAAACAAACCGATATCTGGGAACGGATTTGATTTTGCTGTTCCGCCGGAAACGAATCTACGACGCGGTGGATTGTCTGGGCAGCCGAATTGGTGTGCAGGGTCGCAAAAACCAAGTGGCCGGTTTCAGCCGCGGTTATAGCCGTACCGATAGTTTCCAAGTCGCGCATTTCCCCGATCATAATGACATCCGGATCCTGCCGGAAAATAGATTTCATCGCCGTGCCGAAATTGCGGGTATCGGCATTAACCTCCCGCTGTTCGATCACTGACTTTTCCGGCTTGAAAATATACTCGATCGGATCCTCGATGGTCACTATATGATCGCAGCGCTTGTGGTTAATCTCGTCGATCAAAGCGGCCAAAGTTGTTGATTTTCCGTGCGAAGCCGGGCCCGTAACCAGCACAAAACCCTGGGTAACCTCGGTAAAATGGTGTATGACTTCAGGCATTCCCAGTTCATCGAGCGTCCTGATTTTAACCGGGATAAAACGCAAAGCGGACGAAATTGATCCCCGCTGAAAAAAAACATTTATCCTAAAACGGGTATCATTCTCGAAAGCATAGGAAAAATCTATCTCTTTGTCCCTGAGGAATTTTTCTTGCTGTTCCGAACTCATCAAAGCAAGGCATAAACCTTGCGTATCGCGCGGAGTGAGCTTTGATTCGCCGGGCATCGGCATAAGCCCGTCGTTTACCCGCATCATTGGAGGATAACCGACGGTAATATGAAGATCCGATGCCTCCACCTTAGCAACAGTTTCAAGATATTTTTTTAACAACTGCTGGTAACTCACCATGGCTATTTGATTATTTTTATTATCTCTTCCACCACCTGGGTAGGCGTAAAATGCGCTTTAAGCAAAAAACTGTCCGCGCCCAATCGCAAACCCTTCTGAATCTCCTCTTTCAAGCCAAGATTGGAAAGAATGATGATTTTCAGATTTTCCATATATTCCCCCTCCGGACCTCCGTTCTCCCTGATCTCCCGAATCTTAGCCATTATTTCCCATCCGTCCATTCCAGGCAGCACGATATCCAGAACCATAAGGTCGTACTTTTTTTCTTTCAATTTCTGCCAGCATTCATCTCCGGTATAAGCCATATCGGTCTCAAAATCCGTTTCTTTTAATTTAGTGTAATAGATATCGCTCAAAAAAGGGTCGTCTTCCACGATCAATATTCTTTTCATCCCTTTATCGCTTTTGGTTTCCTTTTTTCCGTTTGTTTTTTTATCCATTTGCGTTGATTTAATCAGTTTAAACCGAGCTTTAAGCCTGCTTATACCGTCCAACATCCTGCCACGGAATCGCTAAATGCAATTGATATTATTATAACCCATACGCCATTAAAATACAGCAACTAGCTGCCGGCTTTGCCCGCCTATGGAATCATTTTGCGCTGTGATTGAAAAACCAATTATTTTTAAAAAAATCTAAAAAATGCCTGAATGGGAGCTAAGCTCGAAAGCCGGCGCAACTGCGGCGCGGCGCCGCCTATTCGTTCGCTATTCCGTATTTTTTGATGATAGAATCAAACGAACCAGCCCTCGCTTTACTGGCAGGCTTTTCCTTCTTTTCTTCCGGCTTGGCCCTCTTCTTTTCTTCCAGTTTCAACCTATCGTTTTTTTTGTCAGTATCTTCTATTTCCTCTTCCGTCGCCTTAAGAACCTCTTCGAAAGTCGTCGAACCTCTCAACGCCTTCATTATCCCGTCCTGCCTCATCGATATCATTCCCTGCCTCCTGCCTTCCGCAACGATCTTTGTTTCAGACAGTTCTTTTAATACAAGATCCGCCAATTCCGGCGTCATTTCCATTGTTTCAAAGATGCCGACCCGCCCCGAAAAACCCTGGCGGTTGCATTTGGGGCATCCGACCGGCTCCCAAATATAGATCGGATCTAACAGCGGAAATTTTTTCTTTTCCGCTTCCGGCAAGGTTTCGTAGTCTGAAATGATCTTTTCTTTGACAAATCCGACAGCTTCAACTTTCTTTTTGCAATTGGGGCACAAACGCCGGACAAGGCGCTGCGACAGAGCCAGGACCAAAGTTGACGGAATAAGATAATTCTGGACTTTAAGATCGATCAAGCGCGGAATTACGCCAAGCGCGTCATTGGTGTGGAGGGTCGACAGCACCAAGTGGCCGGTGAGCGACGAATGGATGGTTAAAAGCGCGGTTTCTTCGTCGCGTACTTCTCCTACCATGATCACGTCCGGGTCTTGACGCAAAATGCTCCGCAAACCCGAAGCAAAATCAAAACCGATCTCGGGACGTACCTGGGATTGATTCACGCCTTCCACGAAATACTCAACCGGATCTTCAAGGCTGATGATGTTTATTTTATCGTTATTTATGGCCTGGAGAACGGCGTATAATGTCGTACTTTTCCCCGAACCAGTCGGTCCAGTGACAAGAATGAGCCCGAAAGGCTGATCTATAGCCTTTCTCATCAGATCAAGATTCCTGCCTTCCAAGCCAAGATCTTCGAACGTTTTCAACCCGACATCCGGATCCAAGATCCTCATCACAACTTTCTCTCCTAAAGCGGTCGGCAGCGTGGATACGCGGAAATCGATATTCTTACGCTCCATCTTGATGGAAAACCGGCCGTCCTGGGGAACTCTGTTCTCATCGATCTTTAAATTGGAAAGAATTTTTATCCTCGCTACGACTGCCTGATGAATATTTAGAGGCAAAAAAATCGACGAATATAATTCACCCATCACCCGAAACCTGACCCTTAACTTTTCCCTCCCAGGCTCAACATGGATATCGGACGCTCCTCCGTCAATAGCGTTCCGCAAGATAACATTTACGATTTTAGCGATTGGCGCGTCTTCCGTCAGCATTCCTTCGCCGAACGATTCTACTTTTTTTTCCTCTAATTCGATTGCTTCCTCTTCCTTCAATTCCTCCAGCGCAATCCCAACTTCTTTTTTCAGATCTTTATATTTCTTCAGAATAAGCTCAAAGACGTTCGGAGTAATCAAAAAAACCTGATAAGAAAAATTCGCCTTCCTTGATAGGAATTTCAAGGCTTCCTGGGCCCTTAAATCGTCGGGATAGACCATCCCGATGAAAATTTCGTTCTTTCTCTTCCCTAAAGGTATAGTATGGTAAAATTTTGCGGTTTCTTCGGGAACCGTTTCTAAGACGTCAAGCTTGATATCCTCGGGCAGCGTCTTGACAAGCGGGATTTTCAAAAATTCGCTTTTAAAATCAAAAAGCTTCTCTTCGGCCATCAAGCCCCTTTCCAAAATAAGCTCCTCCGGCTTTTTATTCCCCTTCTTTAAATCAGCCTCCAAAGCGGCGGCTTGTTCCTGTGAAATGGCTTTTTTCTTGAGCAGTTGATCTATCAAAAATGTCATATTCGGCCCCTAGTATCAATTTTATATTTTCCGAATGTTATTTCCTGGGATCCGGCAAACCGACCCGCAAGGTAAAACTGCCGACCTTAGCGCCAAAAATGGCGCTTTAACGGCATCGAGAATGATTTTCCCCGCGGTGAGATGCTAAATTGCGGGAAAGCGGTTTTTGACTGAATTTGATGTTCCTGGCGCTTGCCAGCGTTGATACGTTAAATTCAACTGATCGAACTTGATAAAGCTTCCCGCTCTCGGGAGGCAACAGGTTTTCAATCCATAATTAGCGCGTTGCTAATTGCAATCCGTACTTAATCAAACGGATTCTCTTTTCCCACATCGCCTTCAATCCGGGAAATAGCGGGAAAAAGTTCAAGTTTATCTATCTTTTCGTCTTTCAAAGTTGCCCAATTAATTGTTACCTGCGTAGGCGCAACTTCCTTATTGGCCTGATCGCTAAGATTTTTAAAATACTGGTATCCGAAAAAACCAATGCCGCCGACAAACGCCACTGAACCAAAGATGATCGCGTATCTGACGATCGGATTCCCTTGCTCTTCTTCAAATGTGATCACCATAATAATTTATTAAGTAATCCGGTTATTGGAATTAAATCCCATCCTTTAATAATAATGGGTTTTTAATTTCAAAACGAATTCGTAAATCCGGCTATCCTGTTTATTTGTTTCTCCTTCCTCAACCGCATTATCGGCCGGTGGAACAAAAATTACCTTATCGCTCTTGGATCGTTCGCTCACCGTAAAGGAGATGTCCTGGATTTCGATCAGCCGGCTCGATTTTTCGATCTTGTCAAGAAAATCCTTAAAAGCCGGGTAGGAACCGGATAAGGTCAGCCCGATCTCATATTCTTGGACAACCCGCGCAGCCGTTTCGTCCACAACCGCGGCCTTGGTTGATCCGTACAGGAAATTTTTCAAGATAAGACCGGATTGCGAAGATGCCGATTGGATAAAATTTGCCAAGGAAGGAGTCATTGGCCCGATAGGCAAAGCGGTTTTTATTTTATCAAGATTTTCTTTGTTGTTTTTAAACTCCTTGGATATTTTTTCCAATTCTTCGAAATAATTTTCGCGGTTCTCCAGATCCGCTTTTTTTATTTGGACCTTCTCCCGCAAAGCATTGGTATCTTCATATTTAGGCAACACTAAAATCATACCGAAAGTTAAGGCGATCAAAATGATGACTAGCGATTCTAAGACGTTTCGTGGCATTAATTTATGCGCTGCTCCTTTTGGAACGAACGCGGCGATATGAACAATTTTATCCGGTTGCCGTTAAACGGCCGGTCTAAAAAGCCAGCAAGGAAGGATCAAGCTTGATCGAAAACACAAAATCCACCCGTCCCTCGCTATTTAAAGCTATCTTCGAAAGATCGATTCCGCTGCCAAAACCCTCCGCTTCTTCGAAAATTATCAATTGCTGGGCAAGGGACTCAAAATTATCGGCAGTTCCTCCGATCGAAGCGGTCCCCATAACCGGGCTTACCTTGGCCATGTTAAAAACTATATACGGATGAGTTAAAGATTCCAGCTTTCGGAAAAATTCCGACCCAACTTTATGCGAAGCCATCAATACGGGAAAATCGGTCATGCGCTGCTGGTTGGACAAAACATCCTGTTCCAATTTCTTTTGGGCCGGCGTTTTTTGTTTTGCCAGCGTCGCGTCAAGCGATACGCCTTCTTCTTCCAATTTTTGGCCGGTATAGTAAAGAAAGAAATAACCGCCGGCCACGCAAATCAGAACTACGAGGGAAAAATAAAAAAGTATATTCTCGTAAGGAAAACCCTTTTTTGATTTATTTGTGGTCATATCGATTAATTTTTCTGGCAGTATTTCCGCATCTTGCGGAATCCGCTAACATTTTCTCCGGACTCCTCATTTTCCGCACTTAGCGGAAAAACCAAGAGTTGTAATTTTTTCATGGACGGAATACCTGGGCATCATTTGAATTTTATTTCCAATCCTTTTTTCGCCATACCGACGGCTACCGAGAAGAAGGGGCCCATTTCTTTCAGTCGATTTTCCAAGATTCCGGGATAAACCAGGCCCTGGAACGGATTGCCGATGTCAGTTTCTTTATTGAAATAACTCGCGAAGCATTCTTTTACCCCCGGCAAAAGCGATGTTCCGCCGGTGATTATTATTTTTTTAACCTCCCTGTTCTCCTCCTGGTAAAAATTTGAGATAGCAAGTTTAACTTCCCTTAAGATCGGCTCCAGCGCGGAAATAATCGCCGCATGCAGTTTTTCCCTTAGCTGCGGATTTAGCATTGAAAAAAATTTGATGCCGTATTTCATTTTTATTTCCTGTCCCATCTTGGAACCCAGAGACATTCTTTCTACGATGTCATCGATCAATCGGCTGCCGGCAATATCGAAGCTATAAGAAGTTTTCAGCATTCTTTTTTCTATTATACTACAAGTTGTGCTTTGAGTTCCAATATCCACAATGCAAATCAGATCGTTATCGGTTTCTTTCACCAAAGCATGCGACAAGCCAAAAACTTCGGCTTCAAGTGCGGCAATGTCAAGATGGGCAAAAGTCGCAATTTCTTTATATTGATCGATGATCTCATTGGGTATGGCGGCGAGTATCACTTCCAGCTCCGAAGGCCTGTCAAAGCTTCCGCCAACCAAGTTCCAGTCGATAGTAACGCTATCTAAGGGGAGGGGTATGTGCTGCCTTGCCTCATAAACAACCGCTTCACTCAGCTCTTTTTTGGTCATCGGCGGAAGTTTGAAATTCGTGAAAAAGGAAGAAAAATCCGGAACGGAAAAAGCGCAAGTCCTGGTCTTGATCTTCGCTTCGCCAAGGATCGATGTAATAATCTCGGCAATATCCTTGGCCGAAAAGAAAACCATTCCTTTCTTTGCCACTTTCGATGCTTCTTCCTGGAAGGATTCGTTTCTCACTTCCCCATAATTTGTAAGCTCCATCTTTTGCCCCTGTTTTGAAAGCTCCACGATCCTAACCGCGGAAGTCCCGATATCAATTCCCAAAAAGCGCTTATTGAACAATTTTGGCAGAGCCATAAATTTGCCTTTTCAAACGTTATTATTATAATATCACATATCAAAAAAGAAGAGAAAATATGACAAGCGGATATGTTCAAAAAATTATTAGAAAAAATTTTTAACCTGGCCTTCCCGGCCGAATGCATTTTTTGCGGTCGTTATGGTTCTTTGCTGTGCTTAGACTGCCGGCAGCTTTTTGAGATAAATTCTTGCCATAAACGATACCGGTCAAAAAATCTTTCCGATCTCTATGAAGCCGCATCCTACCAAAACCGATTCGTGCAGAAAGCCGTTGCCAAATTCAAATACGAACCTTTTTTAAAGGAGCTTAAAGGTCCCCTGGCCGATGTTATTTGCGGCCACTTAAACCTTATTGACAATAAACCGGACTTTGGGACATATTCGCTGGCTGCCGTCCCCTTGTCGAAGAAAAGAAAACACTGGAGGGGATTTAATCAAGCCGAAGAGCTAGCAGAAGAAATCTCAAAGACGCTAGGCATCCCCTTGCTTTACGAATTGCTGCAAAAAAACGACGGTGCCGCCCCTCAAGCGACGCTTTCGGCCGCGGAACGCAAAAAGAGCGTCAAAGGCACGATCAGATGCAAAAAACCGCCGAACGCCGCCGGAATCGACATTTTGCTGATCGACGATATCTTTACTACCGGAGCGACAATGGAAGAATGCGCCCATGTTCTGTTGGAAAACGGAGCTAAAACCGTCACCGGGCTCGTACTGGCTCGCTCCGAAATCAATTAGAGACGCTGCTCTCCAGCGTAATAACGTTTATCTCCGGTCTGGCGAAAAAACGGAACGGAAGAATCGTTGTTCCCAAACCGTTGGAAACCAATAATAACGAGTTTTTATTTTTATATATTCCGGATATGTATTTTTGGCCGTACCTCAGTTCAAAAAACGGATGCCATTTTCCGAATAAACTTATCTGTCCGCCATGGGTATGGCCGGAAAGCGCTAAATCGACATTTCCGGAAATTTTATCGTAATAGTTTGGGTTATGAAACGCTAAAACTACAAAATCGCCATCCTTTACGTCGCTGATAGCGGGTTCCAATACGGCATGGCCTGTCAAAAAATCCGCCACTCCCCCGATTTTAATCCTCTGGCCGCCGATATCAAGCCACTTGGAATCGTTATCCAAAACAACAATGGAAGCGGAAACCATCGCAGCTTTGGTTTCCGCTTCCCCTACCAGATAGTCATGATTGCCAAGCACCCCGTAAACCCCGTGCTTCGACTTAAGCTTAGCCAATTCATGAAAACAAGGTTCAATGTATTCTTTGGAACTGTCGACATAATCCCCGCCTAGAATAACAATATCCGGATCCAATCCGTTGATCGTTTCCACAATTTTTGCAGCCCGCTCCTGGCTAAAAAACAAACCACAATGGAAATCGGAAGCGAAAATAATTTTTTTATGAGAAAATCCTTCCGGAATCTCCGGATGCGCGATGGTTAAATAAGAGGTTTTAATCCATTGTGCTTCAAATAATCCGTAACCTAAAACCAAGGCGATAAACGCAAAAAACGCAATTAATATCCTTAATTTACGCCTCATTTTTGTTGATTTAAATCGTCCGCTAAATCCACATCCGGTTTTTTTCCGCTATGACCGCTTCCGTTTTTCCTTATGCGGCCCTGGAGCAAATCTTGTCCAAAGCGAGCTTTAAGATATCAAGCATTTTTTCATAAGTCACTTTAGATTGGTTTCTTGAATAAACATAAAGGAAGCTTCCGACAACCTCGATATTCAAACCGGTCGGAAATCCCTTGATCTGCTCCAGAAATTCATCCGTAGCGAGAGGAAAATCGTTGATATCGTCGCGGGAATCGGCAAAAAGCGAAATATAATCGCCGAACCGGCATTCCCTTCCTTTATATCTTTTCAAACCGCGCGGCGCAAGATCAATGAAGCTGCCGCGGCGCCTGATTAAGATATCGTAATATCTCGTAGGAAGGATTGCCTGGGCAACCGCATAACCCGAACCGCAGCTGATTGCCGGGATTGCCGCATTTCCCGAATTGCCGTATGGATTTTCCAGCTCTTCAAGCATCCGGATCTTTTCATCCGAGCCCGGCGTTACCCGGCGTTTCTTTCCCGGAGCGGATTCGTAGGTGAAAAACTCCACTATCCTCCCGCCAAGGTTTCCGATGATATGGTTATCCGTCTGGGACTTTCCGAATTTGGTCTTTGAAAACAACGCCCCCTTATCCGGGATCACAACTTGGGAGAAATCAGGATCATAATAAAACCCGTTTCGCTGGGCAAAACCTTTCAGCGAGCTCTCGATTACCGGAGACCTCTCCAGATCGCTACGGACGGCATCAACTTTCCAGATATCGTTTTCCCGGCGAAAAACCCAGAATTGCCGGAAATAATCGTAATTTGCCAAAAGCATTTCGCTGTTTTCCGTATCAATCAGCACATTATCCATCCGCGCCAGAATTTCGGCCACAACCAGGTCCTTTTCGTTGTCCGATTCGTCTCGAGCCAGTAAAATATTGATATCGCGGATTTGCGGGATCAAAGCGAAATTCTGGCGTTGCCGTCTTTTGAGCACGCCCATTTCCATCACGAGAAGCTGGTAATAATTCTCGGTAGCGCAGGATTTCAGAGCGTAAATATCGAAATGCCCCCAAGCTTCTTCGAATTTAAAAAAAACTTCCGCGATCCGTCGGGCCATTTTCTCTTCTTCCCAAGCCGAATCCACCGCCCGCGCCTCTCTGATGGTTTTGTAAGCTCTTTCCCTTTCCTTTTTTCTGATGTTCCGGAAAAAAAACAAGGCTAACAGCCAGAATCCTATAACCACGGCTATCCAAAAGAAATTCACTTTTCCGTTGCCAAATTCATATTTTTCCTCAAAAAAAGCGGCTGATGTCGTGCCCAGAAAAAAGGAAAAAACGCACAGGCCATAAAATATTTTTGTTTTTAAGTCGCTGGCCATTGAATTTCTTTTTTTCTTTTTATTATTATATTTTATCAATCTGGCTGAATAACCCGGAGCTTCGGTTAAAAGCTGTTTATGCGCGCATTTTATTGATTCCGCTGTTTTTTCACACTGATTGGCTGGATTATCATTGGAATTTTCGGCGAAAAAGCGAAACCCTTGGCGTTAAAAAAATTTTTTCCGCCGAAATATTCCGTTTTTCCGCCGGCCTCGGATATGATCAATGAACCGGCCGCCACGTCCCAGGGACGCGCGCCCCATTCAAAATAATAAGAAAGCCGTCCGCACGCAACGTACGCGATTTCCAACGCCGCCGAACCAAAATTCCTCGGCCTTGCCCCTTTGCTATAAACTTTATCGAACAAAGGCTTGCATTTTGAAAAATCCGAACGCTTATACGGAGAGCCGATGTTGGCCAAAGAACCGGAAAAACCTCCGTTTTGAACCCGGATCTTTTCCTGGTTCAGAAAAGCGCCCCTTCCAACTCTGGCCGAAAACATTTCTCCCCGGTTCGGATCATAGATTGCCCCAGCAACCACCTTTCCGAATTCCGCGTAAGCAACGGATACGCAAAACATCGGAATTCCGTAAAAAAAATTCGTTGTGCCGTCCAGCGGATCCATGATCCATAAAGAAGGCACTGTTTCGGGTTTTTTTATCTTATTCCTGGTTTCCTCCGACAGTATCGCATGGCGCGGAAATTTCTTTGAAACGGACGAAATCAAATAACGCTCGCTTTCCATATCGGCATCTGTGGCAAAATTCCCGGGTTCGCCCTTGCTCGTTCTTATCCGGCGCGAAGAATCCATCAGAATCCTGCCCGCTCTCTTGGCTAAAAATTCCGGGAATCCGGCAATATCGTTTCCGTTCATTGAATCGAATTTATATTTTTCATAGGAATTTCGCCTCCCGGGTCACCCCGGGCGGCGACCAAAGAATGCTTCCTTTGGAATCCTCCTTAATTTGTTCCCAGGGATTACCCGGGGAACAAATTAATAAAAAAATTTTACTTTTCCGGGTAATAATAATCGGGGCAGACGACAGCGCACTTTCCCTGGACGCATCTTGCCGTATATTGGCAATTGGACCGCATCAGATACTCGCCGGGAGTCAAACAATCAATGTCGTCAAAACAGCCTTGGTCTGTGATTTTTTCAACCGAATATTTGATGGAGGCGTTGAAATAATGCTCAGCGCGGAGAGTATTGATCTTGTTTAAAACCTCGTAATTAGCGTAGTTAATCGCCGCTTCCTGCAGGTCTTTTGGAAACATCATTTTAATATCCTGGGAGTAATAACTGCCATCGCGGGGAACCCAATGGGAAAAAACGCCATTGGCCGCGATCAATTTCAAAGGAACGGAAATTCCGCTGCCGATGTAAATATTGCCGGCTTCCGCGTAAAATTCCTGGCAAACCGCATATAAAAACCGGTCCTTACCTTTTGACTCTCCCAGTTCTTCATAAGAACAAAATTTCACGCCGTTCTTAACCGTCCAAGCCAGATTTTTCTCCAAATATTCGGCAATATCGCAATCCAGGCCGTAAGAAGACAAATCGCAGGTTTTGGGAATCGGGGTTTTTGTAACTTCAACCGCCGGGGAAATGCCGGATTCTTCCGAATGGCTGGCTGATTTCAACGGCTGGGAGATATCTGCCGTTGTTGGATCGCTTTTTTCCAGCATTAAAACGCTGGTTAAAAACAATACTACGGAAAACAAGAGTAAAAAAACTAATAATTTTTTCATGCTATTGTTCTTCGGGATAATATAATTCTTTGTTCTCAAAAGATATCAGCGCGCTAATGATCGACTGCTTGATTGTATCGGCCCTCCGCCAGCGGCTCCTAGTCAGAATCGCCACTGCCCCCTCGGCTGATCCGATTTTCTTGTTCTTAGTCAGCCCTGTTTCAAAAAAAGCCTGATTTACGTCCAAACCCTCCCTAAAAAGGATTTTAACGATCTTTTCCGGATATTCGAAGGCCGAAGATATTCCCAGATAGTAATTTTCTACGTCATAAACAGCACAAACGCAGATATTCATATAACCGGTCAATGTTCCCGGGACTTTCATCAATCCGTCTTCTATTCCAAAACTTAGGTCGCAAGCGGAAAACGCGTTTTTTGCCCTGGCTTTCGCTCCGCCAATCGTTTCCTCCAAGCTTTTTGGCTGTTCGGATACTTCGGTCGGTACTTCTATCGAAGATACAGCCGCCCCCGCCAAAAGCGGATAATCCCTGATCACATCCTTTAAAACGCTAACCTTAACTTCGTTCTTCGTTCCGATCTTTATCAATTTTATTTGCTTGGCTTCTGTCATTTTCGTATCAATGGACATTGTTTGGATTGGCGCCCGTTAAATGCGAGCGCTTACGGGTCAGTTATAACAGTGATCAGCGGCAGCCAGTAGGTTTAAAGGCCGAAAAAGCCTGCGTCGGCCGGGCGAAACCCGGCGGATCAGTAAATACCGTAATGGAAAGCCTTGATCAGCGAAAGGACGGCATGCTGGTTATTGTCGCATCGAATCTTGTTATCGAGAAGGGAAATACGGAACCCCCCCGTCGCTTTCTTTGCATTCTGGTAATAGAAAGAATTCTCATTGGTAAGCTGCGCCTGCATCACAAAACGCGCAACCAGGCGGGCCGACTTCAAAAACTTTTTTTCGTGTTCTTCGTCTTTAGCCAATTTAGCCATTGCGTAAGCGTCGCTTATGCCTTCGGCGTAGGCCGATGAAGAATTGCCAGGCACCCTTTTGAAACCACCCAGGTAATCGGGATAAGTGCTTTGAAGCTGTTGGTAATTGTCAATTAGCCAATCGTTCATTTCGAAAACAAAATCCGCCCATTTTTGATTATTGGTCTTCTGGTACATAAGATAATAAGTCTGGGTCTGCCACGGCACGAAAGCGGTATTCTTATGGCCCCGCCAATAATCGCTGTAATACGGAAAGGCTTTGGCCACCGCATCGTAATATTTTTTATCGCCGGTCTCGTAATAGTATTTCGTAAGCGCCAAAAGCGACTCGCCGGCGTAAAAATCTATCCCGGCCTCTCCGCCTTTCTCAAAATCGGTAAGCAGCCGTCCGTCTTTTTGCTGCTGGGCCAAAATCCTTCTGGCAAGGCCGTCCATGAGTTTCTCCCGGTCCGGATAGTCCTCGTATTTTATCAGCGCCATCAGCGCAAAAGCGTTGTATGCGATCTTCGGTTCTCCCTCAACGCTCAAATAGGTACCTTTTGAGTCCTCTTTCTTATATTTATTGAAATAATGGTCAAGCGTAGCGCGAACCGAACTTTCCATCGAATCGGTTTCAAGGAAATCCATGATTTCTGCTACTGCCCAGGTGGCGGCCAATATTCTTATATGATTTATCGAATCGTCGTATTTATCGGAACTGGGAAGATACATATATTCCGGGATATTGGTTTTTTCGTTGGTATTCCTCAAGAACCATTCATACCCCAAATTGATGCTTTTCAATATCCTTTCCTTATCAATGCTCTTCTCATCGATCAAAATGTTGGAACGATAAAGATCGGCCACAGTTCCCGACCGGTCACCCTTGAAATTAACGCTGTCGTATTTGAAAATTTCGGTCTTATCCCTGCTATAGCAATCGTCATCCAGTTTCGCTTTGGCGCACAGACGGCTAAACGTCCTTTGCAGATCATAATTTTTCTCGATTGGCACCGAAGCTTTGAAAAAAGCCGCTTTTTTATCTTGCTGGACTTTAATGGCATTTAAGCCTAATTCGATCTCTTTGCCCAATTCCGAAACCGAGCGCCCCGAAACCGGCTGCTCGTTATAAAGAAAATCCACGGTCATGGAAAGGCCGGGCAGTTCTTCTTTCGTCAATTTACCGCCGAACCTCTCGTCGTTGGCGCATTTCACTACCGCGGTTTTAAAATCGTCTTCCAGGCGGTTTTCCGAATCCGGATCGGCCGTTCCGCTCTGGCAGCATCTTACCTTGCCGCCATTGATGAAGGTTATAAACACTTTTTCGTATTCGAAGCCAATACCGCCGAAATCAGCCGGTTTTAAAATCCCTGTTTTAAAATAATCATCAATGGCCGAGTAGGCATAAAGAACCATGGCTTTTTTCTGATCTGCCGTAAAAGCGAAGCTATATTGGTTTTGGGCGATCCGGCCGTCATTGACCTCGGTTTTCGGCCAATCGCTGCTCTCTAAGATATTTCCTGTTTCTTCTTCCGAATAAAGAACCGGGCCAGCCTTGCTGCGCAAAAAAATATTGGCCAAAGACAGTAGAACGACGGCTGAGAGAAGAAATATTATTGTTTCTTTTTTCATGGTTGAGATATTAGACCTACTGCTTAAATATGTTTTCTCGTTCTTCATATGGCTCGCTCGAAATCTGAAACTTTCGCTACGAAAATATTTAAGCAGTAGGTCTGTTGGAATTATTCGCCGTTGGGTCAAAACCGTGATTGTAATTGTAACAATTCCCTCCTGCTGTTTTTTCGCAGGTTATGCCTGATTTAAGAATAACACGTATCATCTTTATTGGAAAAAAATAAGCCGCAACTTAAGGCCTATAAAATAATCTCAAAATAGTGTATCATTCATAATTAACTTGATTTTGACCAGGCAAATCACGGATAGCATAAATACAAAAGCGTAAGCGCAAGAGCGGCCGCATTTTTATTATTTTGTAGACCTAGGGTTTGCCCTGGGAACAAATGGAAGAATACATAATTGATTAAAAACCATTTAAAATGGCAAAAAAAACCGGAAAAAACGAAAATAGTTTGCAATCCCCAGGGCTTTTGCTCGTTATAACCGGGCCAAGCGGAGTCGGAAAGGACACGATTATCGCCGAATTCCTGAAAAGGAATCCCGATTTTAAAAAAATCGTAACCGATACCAGCCGACCGCCCCGGGTCGGAGAAATTGACGGGATCGATTACAACTTTTATTCGCAGGACGAATTCCTTGATAAAGCCGCCAGCGGCCACTATCTGGAACACGTGGAAGTAAGGCCCAAAGAATATAAAGGCACGCCGAAAAGCGCCGTCGAACAGATTCTCAACGGAAAAAAAGTTATCTGGAAGATCGACGAATACGGAGCGGCCCATTTGCCGAAAACTTTTGAAAAATTGCGGACCAAAGCCAAAAAGATCCTGCTGCGGACGGTCACGGTTTATGTTGCTCCCGAAGAGTGGAAACAGCTCCGCGAGCAATATTTTGAAAGGGAAAGCGAAGCCAATAAACAGTGGTTCCGCATCAAACTCGAGCGCGATAAGCTTATGTGGGAAAAATACCGCGACCGTTTCAACCATATCGTGATCAACCGCCGCCAGAAAGTCATGGAAACCGTCGCCGAAATCGAAAAAATCGCCGCTGCCCGCGGCTGACGGTTTTTATGCACACAAAAAGAATCAAGTGAAACAAACAGGAAAAAAAATTGTCAAAGACGATCCGGCTAAAAAAGACGGGATGATAAAAATCTCCAAGTTTTTAGCCGATTGCGGAATTGCGTCCCGCCGCGCGTCCGAAGAGCTGGTCAAATCCGGACGGGTTTTTGTCAACGGCAAAAAAATGGTCAATGTCGCCAAACGGATCGCGCCAAACTCCGACAAAGTGGAATTCAACGGCAAACCCGTAAAACCGTCGGCTCACGTTTATTATCTTCTAAACAAGCCTGCCGGCTACACTTCAACAACCCAGGATCGGCACGCCAAAAAAATCGTTATCAGCCTTGTTCCCAGGATCCCTTCAGTCTGGCCGGTCGGACGGCTCGACCAGGACACGGAAGGATTGATAATCCTTACCAACGACGGCGACCTCACGCAAAAACTCACCCATCCGAAATACGAACGGGAAAAAGAATACCACGTCATTACCAACTTCAAACTAACAAAACAGGAAATCGAGAAGATCAAAAACGGCATCAGGCTTGAAGACGGCTTCATCAAGCCCGACCGGTTCGAAGAAACGGCTGGGGGCGGCTATAAGATCATTATCCATTCCGGAAAAAAAAGAGTCGTGCGCCGGATCATCGAACGCATCGGAAAAAGCGTCGTAAAACTTAAAAGGGTAAGGATTGATTTCCTTACCTTGGAAGGCGTAGATACGGGCAAGTGGAGAAAATTGTCCGATACGGAGATCAAATGCCTGTCGCGGACACCTTTTCCCCGTTAATCCGGATTTTAAACGGCGCCGAAAGCTTTCCGGCATATTTCCCTTCTTCGGTTCTTAGCCAGCCGATAGCGGCATAATCATCGCCTGCAACGGAAACAAGCCTCACTCCGTATATTTTCTCGCCATCCGGCAAAACAACGCCATTTCCATTAACCGGTTCGTACGGGCCAAAAAAATCTTTGGCAAAATAACAATGCAATCCGTCGAACCGTCCCCCGATTTTTTGCGCGAATTCCGGTTTATAGTTTTCATCGTGGGTTGAGAAAAACAGATACCAAAAACCGCCATGCTCGATAACCTGGGTACATTCGATCTCATCATATATTCCGGGAGAGAAAACCGGCTTTTCAAGCTTCCAGCTTTCTAAGTCCGGCGATACGGCCAGCGCGACGCAGGCATTGTATTCTTTCTCCTTACCGCTTAGTTTAGCCGAAATGGTCATGCAATACTGGCCGCTTTTTTTGTGGTAAAAAACGAACGGATCGCGCCAAGCTCCGATCCGGCCGAGCTTGTCTTTGAAATTGTCTATTGTATACCACTCTTTAGCTTCAAGGATCGGATTTTTGAGATCTTTCTTCCAATGAATAAGGTCAAGCGATTCGGCGGCTCCGATTTTCTGGATCCACATTTTGTCCGAATCGCTGTTTCGCCCGGTATAGAACATAAAATATTTTCCATCGCGTTCGATCACGCATCCCGTCCATAAAGCCAGGTTGTCCCATACTCCGCCTCTGCCCGGCTCCAAAGCAACCGGCAATTCCGTCCATTCGGACAAATTTTTGGAAACCGCGTGCCCTATGGAAACAACGACATCGTGTTTCAGGTAAGGATTATCGGTCGGCTTAGCCTGTAAATAAAAAACGTGGGTATCTTCCCCTTTTTGGAAAAACCAGCTATCCCATAGAAGTTTTCCTTTGGGTCCGTAAGTTTCTTTCATGTCGTTGGGTATTATATTTTTTTACGGTAATTTTTTATCCTTGATCTTGGCTTTGCGGGCGCCACAACCCAGACGGAAAAAATCAGCGATGTTTTCGGCTGCGATACCGATTTTGATCTATTTCACCGGCACGCTAAATCTCGATAAAATGATCCCGGCAACTATCCCCTGGGCCAAAATGGTTACCGACCAGCTGATAACCATGGAGATCGATAAGGGAAAACAGCCGTAAGACATCATCATGCCGGGGATTGTCAGCAACCAGTAAGCAAAGCCGAAATTCACCCCTTTCATCACTATAGTTTCGCCCTTTATCGCCTCCTTCGCCAGGCTCCAGATCCAGGCCAAGATCAAACCCAGGATAAATGGTTCAACGTACATAAGCGACATCAAAGGATCGGATGGCTGGCGAAATAGAAGCATGTTGCGATATTCCCCTTCCAGCTGGGGATGGATGGTGAACAATATCTGGCCCATGAACCAGCTCGTTGCAAGCATGGCCAGACCGACAAGCAATCCCTTGATAAAGATCTTGTTTCTGTTCGTCATTTTTTTATTTTAGTCGTTTAAACTTTAGACTGTTAAATAATCGACGCGCTTTAAGCTAAACCAATATTTTTGATGAGATTAAATTTATTCATTAATCTGAATATTTTCCAAAAATCCTAAGTTTTGGCAAAATCATCCGCGTATCCTTCGCCCGGCTAAAACCATGTTTGTTGATTATTCTATTCCCTTCTCCTGCCAGCGTTTCAGCTCGGGCAGCGTGTTCTCGGCCACTTCCCGCGCCTCGTTTTCGGTTAATCCCAGGTTTTCGGTGGCAATTTTTACCTGCATTTCTATAAACTCCGATAAATCCATCTTTGCCGTAAACTCCCCGCCCTGCCAGCAGTATTGGCAGTATTCATGGTTTTTGCCGCCATCGGCATTAGTGCCGAAATCTTCATCCGCCGCCATCGGCATTCCGCAGCTTTGGCAAATTGGCATTTGAGTCTGGTCTTTTTCCATATATTTTAGTTATACTTGTTCTAAGCGTACCAAAAAAAAGCTGTTTTGCAACGGATTATCGGCATATTCCTGTTTTACTCGGCTTGTTTTTGCAGCTCCTCTACAAAATCCAACTGGTGCGCGGGTATTTGAAGCGACAAGCCGTAGCGTTTTGCCTGCTCATATTGTTTTGCGCTCTTCCGATCGATCTTAAATATCTTTTCGCAAAAAATTACGTAATGGCGGGCATCGTTTTTAAAATCCGCGTACCAGGCGTGGCTCCGTTCCAAAGATTTGCTCAATATCTCGGCCACGATGTCCGCTTCGCTTTCGGATATTTCGACGTAAATCTTAGTCCAAAAATTCAACCAGGGCGTCGCATGGCTTTTGGTCACCGCTTCGACTTTAGTCGAAACGATCTTTACTTTTTTTAAAACTTCCCTGTTTTCAAGGGATTCTTCAATAATGACGCCGCTATAACTGTCCATGGTTATCCGTTAAATATCGCCGCCCTTCAGCAGCAAAAAAATTAAAACTAATCCGGCCAGGAACACCGCGTAATAATAAAGCCAAGGTTTCTCGGTACGACCGAAGTAATGAAGGATAGCGGCGTAAAAAAACGCGTTTAGCGCGTAAACGGCAGCCGGCCAGGCATAAAAAAATATGCCGATCGTAACAGAAACGGCCGCAACCGGAACAGGCAGCCAAATCGCCTTATAAAGCGGTTTTATTTTTGATCTAAAAACCGGCCAGGAAACCGCTCCGATGATCGCCAGAAAGGCAAAATGCATAATAATCGGAAACCAGCGGCTCCGCTCAACCACGCCAGACGGGCCGAGAACCCCAATGGCGGCCAAAACGGCTTCATGGAAAAAATTATCCAGAAAAAGAACAAAATCCAGCATAAGCAATCCAAACCCCGCAATCGCCACCGCTGATAATATTTTGGATAAAATCTTGTTTTTAAACATAGTATAAGTTTTTTAAAGTTTTTTATTGCGAGGCCTTAGCTCAAAAACCGAATTCACTATAATAGATCTTATTTCCGATGTTATCGACGGCTTGCTTTACATGGGGAATAATATTTTTAGGAAATTTGTTTAGAGGGAACCAACCCAAATCTTCGCATTTTTCCGATTCTGCGTTCTTGATGTGACCACTCCATTCATCAGCGCCAAAAAATAAATCTATTCTTTCGCAATCGGCATCGTTTTTTGAGCGATGCATCACGTGAATAACCCGCAGATTTTCAATGTCAATGACAATACCAGCTTCTTCTATTGCTTCGCGCGCGCCATCGCTTCTCTAAATGTTTCTCCGCCATCTTGGCAATTTTTTGCGTTTTATCCATTATAACAATTATGCCTTTGGGCATACAAACAAAAAGTATGCCCTTCGGCATACAAAAATTAATCAAAACCAATCACTATCCCTTGTATCGATCAAAAATCGTCCGGCAAGCGCCGACGGAAACGACACGCGCTCCGCCGCGGGCATCTTCTGCCAGCTCGGGACAAGTGTGCCAATAGGGACCGAAAAACTTCAAGTCATAGGTCCTGATGGCTTGAATGGCGACTGATGCTTTAGGCAAACAGTCTATCGGCAAAACAAGCCCCTCGCAAGATTCGAAAGCGACCGAGCCAAGATACCGCTGGCTATCCAAAAACTTCTTTACATCCTGTTCGCGAACGATCTCGGCCACCCATCCCTGGCTGGTGGAAATTTCCACTTGCCGCAAGTCGCCAACGAATATCATGTCCTTCTCTCTGCGCCCGGAATTACAGAACGCATCTCCTTGGACAGAAGCTTTGTTTGATATCCTAAGCGGCCAAAGTATCGAGTAATCTTTCCATGATAAAATCGAAACGCCATTCTGGTTTATAACCGGACTTGCAGGCCTTTCCCAGACGAACGGACCGTTAAAATAAGGCTTTCCAGCTCTCATGACTGAAGCGCGCGCGGCTTTTTTCTGGTTGAACGGATTGATCCCGGGATCAAAGTGAAGCCTCTTCTTCGCTTCCAGCATAAGATCCAGATTATCTTCGGTGATAATAGACGACTCTTTCCCTTCTCCATGAAAAAGAATCTCAAACAGACGTAAATCGGAAACAGAAATGTTATCGTTTCTTGGTTCTCTCTTGCTCGGCAATTTTTTACCTCCTGCTTTTTAAAGGTCTTTGCTGGCTAATAAATATCATATCGCGGCTACCCGGTCAATTCCGGTTTGGCTAAAAAATGATTCCGTGTTATGTTATCCCTGCTTTATACAAAGAGGAGTGCGAATGGAAAATAAAAAGCAAAAGAGAACCATACTTGCTTCCAATTTCGTCGCGACGATCGCCGCGAATGTCGATAACCCGGATTTGCCGGACGCTGAATTCCGGCAGTTTATCAAAAGTACGCTTCCGATCGTTATCTACGACGGATGCAACAAACAACCGCAAAAGTGATCTGCGGTTTTTCTTTTGCGCAACAATCGCCTTGTTGAGGTTTGACCTCAACAGATTTCTAACCGCTTCGCCTTGAAAAATGACGATTTTTGTGTTTAAATACGCAAATGGTGGGGTGCCTGAGCGGCTGAAAGGGATGGTCTTGAAAACCATTGTGGCCAAAAGCCACCGTGAGTTCGAATCTCACCCCCACCGCCGATTTTATTAAGAGAATGGTTGATAGCTAATGGCAATAAGATATTTCGGGGGGACTTGTCTCTACAAGATTTGAAAAGCCAATTTGCAGAGAAAAAATTTCTGATTACCATTTTTTACAAAAAAACTAGCATTCTTATGCTAGCGCAATTTTATCCGTTCAAATCGTGATACCTTATCCAAAAGTAAACCCCTGCCCAAAAACATATCAGACCAATTAATCCAAGGAGCAATATCGCACGATGGTCTTCAGTTATTCTTGCGACTGACAAATTGAAAACCAATAAAAACAGTATCAGCAAAAAGGCGGCAAACGACAAACAGTATTTTATTTGACATGAACGGACTTCAAGATAAAATTGACGGGACAAATATTGCGTTTTTATCCATTCCCGGCGAAGGTATTTTTCAGCCTCTTCGCCGGGCATCGCTTCTATGCATGCCAATGTGACCACCTTGGGCGATGATAATCCATTTCTTTGCAAAATGCAACCGGAGCGATAGCGAAAGCGGGCAATGAAACGGCTTGCTTATCCGGAATTCTGTTCAAAAAATGTTCGAACTTCGTCCAAAAAATACCGCCATCTTTCGTTAAAGATTTAGAACGGCAAGTTGCCCTTTTATGACAATCGAAAATAAATCCGAACTTATACTGGAAATTGCCGGCGTCAAGGATGCCGGCGATTATCTTTGGCTGGAAAAACAGGTTAGGGGAAGAACTTACTCCGCTTTGGCCAAGGAAAAGGAGTTCCTTAAAGAGATAAGACCAGCCGCGGTCTATTTTTTCAAAATCAAAGATAAGGTTATCGGCCATATCACGTACAAAGCAAAGGAGGACGGCAATGTTCATTTGGGCGGATTCGCAATTGTCCCGGAATATCAAGGGCGGGGTCTTGGCCGTAAAGCGATGGAATTAATCCTCGCTCTCGCCAAAAACGCTCCCAAAATAGACCTGGTCGCCCATCCCGATAATTTTAAAGCCATAAGCTTATATGAATCCTTAGGTTTTAAAATAACGGAACGAAGAGAGAATTATTACGGCGACGGCGAGCCGCGTGTTGTTTTGGTAAAAAACCGATCAATTCCATGAAAATAACGGATCAATAATATTGTTGCATGACGGCAGCCAGCGGGAAACCGATTTGGAGAACCGGCCGGCGGAAATGTTCGCCTCCCTGCCGGAAATAATTACGAATCTGCGAAACAAATTTGTTTTCTCGCGCTTGGATGAAATGGAGCTCGAATAATTAGACAATAACTTAAATATGGCATCATTTACCCATACTTCTGTTCCCCGCCTAAAATACGGCATCCGCGAGATTGTGGATGTTGCCGTCAAGTTAAAGGAGATCGATCCCGCATATAATTTCGTTTGGGAAAATATCGGCGATCCGGTCGCCAAGGGCTGGCCGGTGCCGCAATTTTTAAAAAACATCGTTAAGGAAAAAATAGACTGTCCCGGCGACGCGGTTTTCGGCTATTCTCATTCGCGGGGGGTTATCAATACCCGAAAATGGGTAGTGGATTACGCCAAGCGTTTTTCACCATCGTCTAAATTGGATTGCGAGAACGTTGTTTTCACCAGCGGCCTGGGTTCATCCATCGCCATTCTTTACCAAATGATGAAGCCCGGCAAACGCATTATCCAGCCCGCCCCCGCTTATCCCACCCATTCCTCTTTTGAATCGTTTTCGGCGGGCGCTCCTCCCCTAGCCTATAACCTGGACCCGAAAGATAACTGGCAGCCTGATCTGGCGCATCTGGAATCCCAGCTTAAAAATCAACCCGAGATCTGCGGTTTGCTTGTCATCAACCCCAACAACCCGACCGGCGCGGTTTATGAAACAGAAACGCTGGAAAAGATCGTAAAGATCGCGGAAAAATATGGCTTGTTCATAATTTCGGACGAAGTTTATTTCCGCATGACCTACAACGGCCGCCAACACGCCCAGATCACCGAGATCAATCAAGGCCGCGTACCGCTCGTCATTCTGCGCGGATTGTCCAAAGATATTCCCTGGCCCGGCGCGCGCTGCGGCTGGATGGAATTCCATTACGGCTTAAAACACTCCGATTTCGCCGATTTTGCCGCGGCCGTCAAACAGCGCATCCTTTTGGAAGTTTGCTCCACAACCCTGCCCCAGACGATTTTGCCCGAATTATACGACCATCCCGAATTTGAGAATTGGAACAAGCAATACAATCAAGGATTGGAAACCGCGGCCAACCAGATCGCCGGCATCCTCGCCTCATCCCCTTCGCTTGAGGTACTTGGCGCCAATGGCGCTTTTTATCTGATGCCCTTGTTCAAAGAAGGCGTTTTGAACAACCGCCAAACTCTGCCCATAAAAAATCCGGAAGCAAAAAAATACATCGAAAGCCTTGCTAACTCCCCGGCCCTGCCGCTCGATAAGCGCTTCACCTATTATTTGCTGGCAAATACCGGCATTGTCGCCGTTCCGGCTTCGGATTTTTACTCGCCCTTCCCGGGTTTTCGCGTTACCACCCTGGATCGCGATCAAACGCGCCGCGAAAATACCTACGCGCGTCTGATAGAAGCGGTCGCCCAATATGTTCAAAGCTGAGAATCTCGCGGTCCAACAGGCCAATAAAACAGGTATCCTTGGCTAGGATGTTCCCTTTTCCTTTTTTGCAAAATAATTGACAAACAAAAATATTTATGGATAATTAACGCAAGATGACAAGATGGTTTTGTTGTTTGAAGCCGTAGAAGCCGCAAAGTTGCTGCTGGATATGCTTTCTAACATTGCCGACGCCTATCGGATTGAGATCGGATTTAGACGGGCAAAGGATATGAACCGGAAATACAGCGACATGAACGAGGAAGAATTGCACATCCAGTTAATATGCTGGTATGACGAAGGAAATTTCTGGAGCAAATTGCCTGATCGGATAACGCTGCCGGATAAATCGGGATTGGTTGATAAATCCGAACTTTTTAAACTTACCGATGACTACCGCCTAGCAATGTTAAGAATTTGTTCATCAACCCTATGAGCTGGCTTTCGCCGGCTTTTTTTTAAACCGCGCCTGGCATTTAAAAACTTTGCTCCCGCCCAATCATAAATATTTTTACATCGCTAAGACAAAAAAACGGACCAATCAGGTCCGGATAAACGGAATAACGAACAGCCGCAGAACGGAAAGATGCATTCCCGCCCTACTGCCCTTATTGGCAGAAGCCGGCCGGCCGCACCAGTGGCACGGATATTTGTGTGTGATCAAAATACCTCCCCAAACATTCAAATTTCCAATGTTAAAGGCCTTCTAAGATAATAAAGAAATTGTTACTTCTGTCAATGTTTTTAACCCAGCCTTGGCTTTCGTTTAAGAAACAACTTGTATATCTCAAACCACAGAACGCTCGCTATCCCGACAATAAACATAATAAAAAAATCCAAAAAAGAGATGGCGCCAAAATGGAATACGTCGCGCAAAAAAGAACTGGAAACAACCGCCCCTATAAAAACCAACGCCCCGCCCAATACCGATTTTAAAGCGCGGTTTCCGTTTCGCAATATTTCTATAAAATTTTTCGACCAGGATAGATTGGTTATGATCAGCATTAAATTGGCGAATACGATCGAAACAAACGTAAGCGTCCTGGCCTCTTCGGCCGTCTTGCCCCAGCTAAGCGATAAGTAAAATATCGCGAAAACCGCCGCCAGAATAACCAGTCCTTGGACTAGACTAATGACAAACGATCTTTTTCCAAACACCCTTTTTTTCAAATTCCGCGGCGGGCGCGACATGATATTGGCCTCTTCTTTTACCGATTCAAAAACGACCGAGCAGGACGGATCAATGATTAATTCTAAAAAAGCGATATGCGCGGGAAAAAACACGATCGGCAGATTGAAAACCACCGGGAAAAAAGACATCCCGGCAATCGGAATATGGACGGCAAAAATATAGGCGATGGCTTTTTTCAGGTTATCGAGAATTCCCCGTCCGGTGCGAATCCCCTGCACGATCGACGTAAAATCGTCGTTCAACAAAACCAGATCGGCGGTTTCTCGGGCAACATCCGTACCCCGCTCGCCCATGGCTATCCCGATATTGGCCGCTTTTAAAGCCGGAGCGTCATTGACCCCGTCGCCGGTCATGGCAATCACTTCGCCGTCGTTTTTTAAAGCGTTGACTATCAAGGTTTTCTGCTCGGGCAACACCCGGGCGAAAATATTGGTATTCTTCATTTTTTCTTTCAATTCGGCGGAGCTTAAAATTTTTAAATCGTTTCCGGTAAGATAATTCTCCGGATTTTTTAATCCGATCTTTCTGGCGATAAACTGGGCCGTCCCGGGATAATCGCCTGTGATCATGCAAACGCGGATGCCCGCGCTATAACACTCTTTTAAGGCCTGGGGCACCGAAGCCCGGATCGGGTCGGCAAAACCAAGCAAACCCATGAATTTAAAATCAAATTCGTGCTGGTATTTGGGCAACGCGCTTTTTCCTGTTTCGGCGGCGGCAACCGCGATCAAACGCAACCCGCGTTCCAGCATGGGCTGCATACGGGCTATCAGCTCGGCTTTTTCCTCAACGTTGAAATGGCAAAGGTCGGCAATTGCTTCCGGCGCGCCTTTTGAGGCGGCGACATAGCGGTCTTTTTCCCGAGAATCCCAAACATGGGATAATGCCAGCAAATTGCCCGAAAAAGGATATTCCTTGACCAGCTCCCAGTTATCGTGCAAATGATCGGTTGCCGAAAGTAGGAACATACCCATTCTTTTTATCTCTTTTTCTATCGGATCGAACGGATCCAGCTGGCTGGCCAAAACGGCGTACTCCATCAATAAATGGCAGCTTTCGGGCAAAGAGTCTTTCTTATCCTCGTAGGCGGCCACTTCAACCAGCTGCCCTTGAACCGAGATCGTATCCAGCTTCATTTGGTTAAGCGTAATCGTTCCGGTCTTGTCAACGCAAAGAACGGAAGCTGAACCGAGCATTTCCACCGCCGCGGTATTCCGGGTAAGCACTTTTCTTTTCGACAGCCGCCACGCTCCCAAAGTTAAAAAGATCAGCAGTACCACCGGAAATTCCTCGGGTAGCATCGACATGCTGATCGTAAGCCCGTATAGAAAACCCTCAAGCCAGCCGTCCCGAAAAAAACCGTAGAAAAGAACAACGATGGCGCAAAGCGCAAGCCCTATAAAACCGAACAATTTTACCAAATAAGCTGTTTCTTTTTTTAGAAGCGGTTCGCTTTCTTTTATTTCCTGGAGGGATTTTCCGATTTTTCCCATCTGCGTTCCCAAGCCGGTGGCCAAAACACGGGCCATCGCGTGACCCCTCACAACCATGGTTCCGGAATAGACAAACGGAGTGCTGTCTCCCCCGGGGCACTGTTCGTCTAAATTGGCCGCCCCGTCCCATTCCGCTTTTGATACCGGCAGCGACTCCCCGGTAAGCATCGACTCGTCAACCATCAAATTGGCCGAATCGAAAACTACCGCGTCAGCCGGAACGCGATCGCCTTCGCATAAAAACAAAACGTCTCCCTTGACCACCTCCCGTCCCGCTATCCGCCGCTGGATGCCGTCCCGCAAAACAAGAGCCCGGGGACTGGACAGATTTATCAAAGCATCCAAAGCCCGCTCGGTTTTCCTTTCCTGGTAAAACGTAATACCGATAATAAAAAAGGTGAATAATGAAAGTATTGCGGCATCCAGCTTTTCCCCGAGCAGAAAATAAATAATCCCGGCGCCGACCAAAAGCAGAAGCATCGGTTCCCTCAGAACTTCGATTATTATGTAAAAAAAGCTTCGCTGTTTCTGGGCTGGAAGCTCATTGTATCCGTCGCGGGCCAGCCGCTCCTCCGCCTCCTTGGCGGAAAGGCCTTTGGTCTTATCTTTTGCTTGTTCTTCGCTTGTTTTTGTTTGCATTATTTTTATATTACTAGAACAAAGACATTGTTAAAAGGCTCCGCTCCAAAAAAAATCATCCAACCTAAAAGAAAAGCAGGGGTTAAACCTGCTTAAGACGGCAATACTTCGTATTTGGCAATATTTCTGAACCAATTCATGTACCCCCATCGCCACCCGGTCACTGTCAGGCGGCACTGCTTATTTTTGGCCAGCGCGAGCTGATCCTGGATGTCGGCGCTGTTGTATTTCCACCACCAAAAGCAGTCTTTATTTTGCAAAATTTCCCGCTCCCCGTTGCTCTTAACTACCACAACATGGAAAATATCCTGGTCGCCATACCTCTTAATATAAGTGTTGTTTATTTCAACAGTTATATCTTCATTAACCAGCCTATGCGATATAAGTCCGGTAATTCCGCTTATAAGGACGAAAATTACAAAAAGTACGAATCCGGCCCCAGCATTGCTCATTTTTCAATTCCTCCTAACGATTGTTTCTAGACAGAAAGATAAAACGAATAACCAAAAATGTCAAATAAATGACTGCGAGATTCCGCTTAATTCCAGCCATGGATCATTGACCCAAAGCCGAATTTTCGCTAATATTGGAATATCCATTTCTCTTCCCAAGGAGGGGTCGCATAATGGCATTGCAAGAGGTTGCTAACCTCTGACGGTTTAAAACGCCGTCCGTGGGTTCGATTCCCGCCCCCTCCGCCATATTTTATCTTTTCTTCCGTTTGCTCGTTTTCTGCCCAATATCATTGAGCTCCTTTTTAATGAATTTCTCGGAAATTTCCAAGGCATTCTTTAAATCATCGCGGACATTTTTTTCTCTGTCGCTTAAGGCGGAAAAACCGTCCATTTTCGCTACCTGTTCTTCTATTTCTTCTTTTAGGGCAATAAAGGATTGATGCAAAACCTTTTCGGCTTCATCAACCTCCTTAAGAATTATTTTTTTAAACGCTAAATACCTGCGCCGCACGAGTAAGCCGGCCGCCAATAAAATAACAACAAAAATAATGAGCGGAATAACCAGGCTGATAATGTCAACCGACCGCGTTCCAATCCTGCAAATAGCCGATTTTTCAACAATAATGGTTAATTTATCCGTCGGCACGCTTTTCGCCGATCTTCCGTTGATCACTTCAAACCATAATTTATAAACTCCGTCCTTTAATTTTTCTTCCGAAGAGAAGATAAAATTTCCTTTATCATCGCTTTGGATTATATGCTTTTTCGGTTCATCTTGTTCTTTTTGAAGCCACGCCGCCACTTGGACGTTCGGATAGGTTGTTCCTCTGGCTATTACAATCTCTCCCCCGGCAATCTTTTCGGAATACTCTTTAATTATCGGAGCTTTCAGCGCTTCAGTGGAAAATTCAGCGAAATTAACCAAGAAATTTCCGGCTTTATCGAAAACTTTCGCGACAAGCATGTGCTTTCCCGGATCCAGAACTGGCGTTTCAAAAACATGGCTCCCACCATCTTGCCAATCTTGGTGGCCTCCGCCATCGATCCAGATCTCGTAATGGTCAATTCCGGAAACCTCATCCGCGGCGCTAAATCTGAAATTGGCGTTAGGCACGGTTAAATCGTCTTTTTTAATCTCTTCGATATCAAAACTGGCAGGCTTCTGATCATCGATCAGAAAACGATAATGGGAAACACCGCCCCAGCCGGCCCTGTTTCTTAGCCTTATATGGAAATACCATTCGCCGCTTTTAACATCTTCGTAGTCATAAGAATTGAAAATACCGTCGGATATTGTCCCTGGATCGGAATCGGGGTTCCTGTCGGCCAGCACGTTTACTCCGTTAATATTGTCCGGCAAAGGCCATTCGAATTTAGGATTGTTATTAGGATACCATTTATTTGAATCAGGATGCGTAGAAGAAGAAACTACCGGCTTTAAAGGAACGCTCAAGATCGTTTCCTGCGGCGTTTCCGGCTCCAAAGGTTGGCCAGCGGCCGGAACGATCAAATTAAATGACCCGCTCCCCAAGCTGGATAAAATATTTGTTCCCTTTCCGTCATTAGCCAAAACAGAACCGGAAGAAAAATTAAGCGCGGCAACTCCGGCAGCTTTAACCCTGAAATTTACCACAAGGAGCTTTCCATTGCTTCCTTTAAATCCGGGGTTAAGCGCGATGCCCTCAAAATTAACTTTGCCGACGCTATTGGAAAATGTCGGTTCTTGCACCCATAGACTGAAAATCGATCCTGTTTTCAAAAGCGAGGTTACCTCCAATTTGTCGCTTGAAAAGCTAAGCTCCCCCGAAGCGGCGTTCATAGCCTGGTCGGCGGTCGAAACATAAACAACCGTTGAAAAAGTCGAACCGACGGCATGCGAACCCGAAGACGGGGAAAAATACAAATTTGCCGCATAAGCCGCATCCCCAATTCCGGAAAAAACCCAGAACAGTCCGGAAAACAACAGTATATTTTTTAGGCTGTTTTTTTTCGTTTTACCCATAGTATTTTTTTAATCAATAAAACAATGGCCAAGCCCAATACTATCAAAACCAGGTTTTCATATTTCTCATGCCAATGCAGCGGATTTTGAGGCGCTATCTTTTCCGTTCTGGCATTGCCCGCTTTATCAACCGCTTTTATGAAAATGAAGCTTCTCAACTCCTGGTCTTTTAGAACATAAGGACTTTCCGCGGTAACCCATAATTCATGAAAGTTAAAATTTTCCCGGCGCGATTCCTTTATTTCGTAATGGTCGATGCCCGAAGCTTTGTCCTGCGTCGTAAAAACCAGCAGCCACTTATTATCATACATTGATTTATCCCTGGCAATTTCGGGACGGAATGTCTCCGGAAGATCGGAATCTTTAACTTCAGCCGCCGGACTTTGTTTGGCTAAAACTTCTTTTGACACAGAAAATGGCAGGTTAAGCGCTTTAAGCGGCGCTTCCGTTCCTTGACCGTCATTCTTCAGCGCTCTTGCGTCTTTGACCTCAATCGCTCCGCTGCCTTCTTTTTTGGCTAAAAACGTCATTGATAAGATCAGTCCCTCGCTGTCATTATATCCTCCGGGAATAATTCCGGAAAAAGCAATCGGTCCCTGGAGCGCGTCAATCGGCTTTTCTATCCAAAAATTTATTATCGAGTTTCCTTCGTTTATTTTTTTTATTTCTATAAGATCGCGGGGAAAAAAGATCTTTCCTTCAACCGCGTTTAAGCTCTCTTCGCCGGTATTGATAAAAACTTCGGCTTCGAACAACTCATTAGTTTTTATTTCCCGCTCCTCTCCGTTAAAATAAATTTCCGCGCAAAAAGCAGGCATGGCAAAAAAAAGCGCAAAAATTACCGGTATAATTGCCAGGTAATTATGCTTTTTAAATTGTGATATTGTTTTGCGCATTTTTTGATCTTGATTCATGTGTTTATCCTGTCCAATAAAACGCCATGATGCTGAAATCCACCAGGTCCACTTTGCCATCGCCGCTTAGCCGATCGGCTTCCCTAACCGTAAAATCCTGGCTGATCGCCCGTTTATACCAATACGCGGCAATTGAAAAATCAACTAAATTAACCCGGCAATCGTCATTTAGATCAGCTTTGCCCGGGCATTTTGAAGATTGGGCTAAAATGGTTTTTGTTCCAACCACAAAACTAACTATTTTTCCAAAAGAACTGATGGCTCCTCCGGTCGCCGCTTTTGATTTGGTCTCATGCCGTTCCGGCTCAAGCAAAGAGGTGTCAAAATTATATAAATAAACGCCGGATTTATCCGCCGGAGTTTTTACAAAGAATTCCTCGTTCGAATTTACGGCTATGGTAATCTCCGAATTAGGCACCGATTGCCCGAAGATTGCAATGTTTTCTCCCTGTTTTACCTCGCTTTTATCCACCGCTATGGTCGGGGCAATAAAAATATTACCAACCTCGACAACAACTCCGGAAGTTACTGTAACGGGGAAGGTCGATAAAGACGATCTTCTGCCTTGGCTGTCTTCAGAGTAAGCGCTAAAAATATACCCGCCCGCGGAAAGACCGGAAACCGCAATGCGGAAATCCGCCCCGGGATCGGCAATTGTTGAAGCGGCTATCTGCGCGTCTTTTAAAACAGTAACTTTCATTCCCGGATAAGCACGGCCGGATAAAACGACTCCTGTCGGAGGATTATCGCTTCCGCCGCTTTTTCCGCTCCCTCCGCCTCCGCCGCCTCCGCCTCCGCCGCCGGAAACGCATAGTGATGTATTCAGCGTACAGCCGGGATTACAACTCAAGGAACCGCGTGAAAAACCGCGTTTTTTGCAAGTCCATCCGGCCAGATTGGACCCATCGCACTCTTCGCCAGAATCGATTAATCCGTTGCCGCATAGAGAGCTTGCCGTGCTGGCCTCCTGGACGGATGCGTACGCAAACCCAGACAGCAATGCCAATAATGCTGTTAAAAATATCGAAATGTATCTTTTCTTGGCGCAAACCATAAACGCTAAAGAATAATAATTATTCCGCTTCACCGAGGATGGTGATCGTTGAATTTCCCGATTCACCCGACATGGCGCCAAGCGCCGCTTTCAAATAAAGATCTTTTTCGTTCCCGGCGCCGGCGGCGATCGTTGTGCCGGTCGCCACATCCGCGTCAAAAGTTGCCGTTTCGGTAATACAACCGGCATCAGCGCACGCCCCGCCTTTCGCATTCACCAGATAATATTCATTGGATACGACGCTATTGGTAAAGGTAGCAATGTTATACCAGATGATCAAAGCGGAAGCTCCGCCGTTATAAAGAGTAACTACCGGCTTGGCAACCCCGGCGCTCCCGAATGTTTGAGGAGAGCCGCTGCCGTCTATGTCGTTATACGGCCCGGAAACCGTGCTTCCCGAAGCGCCCGGCGGAAACGTGATGCTCGATACCGAAGTGGTATAATTTTGGGCCCTTATCTCTATCGCGGTTGAAAGAGGAGGAGCGGGTTCTATAACCGTATTCCCGTAAATATCGTTCAAATCATTATTATACCAAAAAACGTACAGCCTCTCCGCGCTTAAAAGGTTCCCCTTTAACGCGTAAACAGCATCAACGATGCCGGGGCTTAAAGTCTCTGACTCGCCGCTCCAGTTATTGCCGCCATCGGTTGATTTTTTGTAGTAAACCCTTGTCGCGCTCGCCAGCGTCCCCCGCAGGTACGCCACATAGATATCGCCGCTGTTCTCGTCTATTAAAGGTACCGGCATCATGCTGGTTGCGTCATTGCTGATAATGTTATTGGTGCCTTTGACAAAACCGCTTCCCCGGTCGCTTTCGTCAAAACTCCAAAACTCGATATCGTTGTCGGTACTGGCGGTGTAGTTGGAAAACGCCAGATAAACGTCCCCGGTGGATTTTTTGATGGTGGCGGAAAACCACTGGTCGTAGGTGGTATTTTCCGTCAAAGCGGCAATGCTGCTCCAAGACCCTGCCCAGGAACCGGGGCTTCCCTCGGTATAGACTTGGTATTTGATCGCGTTGCTGCCCGTTTCCGCTTTGATGGCGATAATATCATTGCCGGTTTTCAACGGCAAAAGCTGGATCTGGTCAATTGCCACCGAACTCCAGCTGCCAGGAGTCGCGTCCGTCCAGTTATCGCCATTGTCCGTGGATATGGCAACCTGCCCGCCGGCCGTAGTGTTAAAATTGCCGGAGATGAATAAATTCCCGCCCGCGCCTTTGGTAATGCTAGGTACGCCAACGCTAGCTTCGGTTATTCCGGTCCCTAAAAGCACCGGCTTGGCCGGAAACAGCATACTGTCGTCGCTGGTATCAAGATAAGTGTAATAATAATCGTCGGTCCAATCATCGGAAAAAGCAATGTGGATTTTGGTGTTTGTATCATCCCCCGGAGTCCACTGGTCATACCAGACCGCCACCGCCACTCCTCCGCCAACGGAAGTGATGGCTCTTGGCGCGCCCCAAGCTCCGCCGCCATTCGTCGTCTTTCTGTAAACCACATTCTGCCCCGTTATCCAATCTTCATAGGTTCGGTTCGATAAAATATTGTCTCCAGATATGGAATTCAGATCGTCGTTATACCAGGCTGTGTAAAGAACGTCGCTATGCATCATATTTCCGCGGATAAATTTATGGTCGTCGCTTGTATAACTCAAAGCAGATGATTCACTGCTCCAGGTGGTTCCGCCGTCCGAAGTGCTTTTAAAATACACGTGCATCGTGCTGCCCAAAGTCCCCCGGGCGTAAGCGACATATATCGTTCCGGTATCTGTTTCATAATACGGCACCGGGGTCAGGATGGTCGCAAGGTTATCCACCACATTGGCCGAACTTTTAACAAAAGTTCTGCCGCTGTCGGTCAGCGTCCAAAATTCGATATCTCCCGTAGCTACGGAAATATTATTGGTAAAAACCAAATAAACATCCCCGGTGGATTTTTTGATGGTGGCGGAGAACCACTGGTCGTAAGTGGTATTGTCAACCATTGAAGCGATGGTCGTCCACGATCCGGCCCAGGAACCGGGGCTTCCCTCGGTATAGATCTGGTAATCCATATCGTTGTTAGCGGTATCGGCGCGAATCGCGACAATATCATTGTTGGTAAGCAAAGGAAGCAGTTGAACCTGGTCACGGGACGCGCTGCTCCATCCTGACGGCGTTATGTCGCTCCATGAGTCTCCCGCCCCGTCCGCCGACCGGTAAACATATCCCCCCGCGGTTGTCGCGAAATTTGCCGTTACGAACAATGCCCCGCCCGCGCCTTTGGTTATGCCGGGGGCGGCGTTTTCCGTTTCGGTAAATGCCGATTGCTGGATAACGGCAACCATGCTACCTTTCAAGGTATCATCGTCGGTATCAAGATAAGTGTAAAAAACATCGTCAACGATATCGTCGGCGGCGGCAATATGTATCCTCACTCCCGTTGTGTCCCCCGGAGTCCATTGGTCATACCAGACCGAAACATTCGTCCAGCCGGTTTTGGTGTTGTCGATGATCGTCGGCGGAGACCAGTTTGTCCCCCCGTTGATGGTTTTTTTGTAAACCAATTCAGCGTTATTGGAATCAATATAAAAAGTATAGCCGTTGTTGGCATCGGTAAAAACCGTAGTCGGCGACGGGCCGAATTCGTCGGTCGCGTCGTTGATTATGTTCGTTTTGACAAAAAACTGATAACCGACATCTCCGTCGATAAATACCCCCGACGGGGAAGGGCCGTATTCATCAGTCGAATCGGTGATTGTTGTGTCGATGCTGGCTTCAACCTGTATGCCTTGGGAAAAAACGGTTGTGCCAAGAATGTCATTATCATCGTCGTCGTAATAAGAAACAAATAATCGGTTTTCACTTAATAAATTTCCGCTTAAAGATCTATAATCATCGCCGTAATCATTGTTATGGGTACCGGTCTCGCTGCTCCAATTTTGTCCGCCGTCGGTCGTTTTCTTGTAATATATATGCGCCGTATCGCTAAGGCCAAGCCCCAAATAGGGATACATATAGCTGGATCTTCCGGCTATATAAGCCACATAGATATCGCCGCTGTTCTCGTCGATCAAAGGCACCGGAGCAATTGCGGTTGCGTCATTGCTGATAATATTATTGGTGCCTTTGACAAAACCGCTTCCCCGGTCGCTTTCGTCAAAACTCCAAAACTCGATATCGTTTTCTTCATTGTTGGTGTTATTGGAAAATGCCAGATAAACGTCCCCGGTGGATTTTTTGATGGTGGCGGAAAACCACTGGTCGTAGGTGGTATTTTCCTTCAAAGCGGCGATACTGCTCCAAGAATCTGCCCAGGAACCGGGGCTTCCCTCGGTATAGATCCGATACTTGATCGCGTCGCTGCTTGTTTCCGCCTTGATGGCAATAATGTCGTTGCCGGTTTTCAACGGCAGAAGCTGGATCTGGTCAATTGATACCGTACTCCAGACCGAAGGAGTAACGTCGGGCCAGCTAGCTCCGCCATCGGTGGATCTGGCCACCAGCCCGCCGGCCGAACCGGAAATACTGGCGAAATTAGCGGCAATAAAAAGATTTCCTCCTTGCCCTTTGGTAATGCTGGGCGCCGCGTTAGCGGCTTCGGTAAAAGTAGCGCCGAGCAGCGCGGCAGTTACGCTTCCTCTTAAAGAATCTCCGTTGGTATCCAAATAAGTATAGTAGATATCATCGGTGGTATCGTCGGAAGCGGCAATATGGATCAGGGTATTGCTGCTATCCCCCGGAGTCCACTGGTCATACCAGACCGAAACATTCGTCCAGCCGGTTTTGGTATTGTCGATAACCACCGGGGTTTGCCAGTTAGTACCGCCGTTTATTGTTTTCCTGTACGCCAGATCATTCCCGCTGTCGATGAAGACTGTATAACCGATCTGGTTAGTGGTAAAAACTACGGCCGGAGACGGCCCGAACTCGTCGGTAGCGTCGGTTAGGTCCGATTCAATGGTAACTTCGGCGGCTTCGGCGGTGTTTGAGCGGAACGAATCCACGACCGAGCTTTTATTCTGGGATTGCCACATCAGATCAACTATATTCTTTTCGTTCCACTTATCCGCCATAAAGGATATCGCTCCGAAAGGAATGTTGGATAGAAAAAAAGCCAAGGATAAAAATACAACCAGGCATGCCTTGGCTGTTTTTTTTGCAACGTTCTTAAGATTATGAAAAGGGATCCCCATAATTAATTATTCGCGTTCAAAAAAAATTGATAGGCTTCTTTTGAAATTTCACGCATGAAAGCGCCCGCTTTTTCTTTTTCGTTTTTACTGTTGCCGTTTTTGTCGGCCTGGACCATGACGGATATCAGATAAGGCCTGTTTGGCAAATAAACGATTCCTGAATCGGAATAGGACATTGAAAGATCATCTACTCCGTACTTATGCGGGAAAATGACCTCCTGGCTGACTTCCGACGCCAAAAAATCATCGAATGAGGATGCATCAAGCCACTCCAAAATTTGTTCCGAATTTTCTCTCGACAGGTAGCTTGCCGAATACAGCGAACGAAGCATCCTGGAATACTCCTTAGCTGAAACGCGGCCTTCATTGGTAAATAATTGCTCCATGCCGAGCGCCTGGATAACATCTTTAAGATCATCCTGGTGCAGATTACGCAACAAGATGTAATATGCCGTATTGTCGGAATTCATCAAAAGCTCCTTAAGCAAATTTTCAATGGTGAATCTGGTTCCAACGGGATATTCAAAAAGCGGATTCTCGCCGTCTCCGGATTTATCATTGGCATCGCCCGCCATCAAAACCAGCTCATTCTGGAATTGCCATTCGTTTTTTTCAATTTTTTTTACTACGGCCATCGCAAGCGGCACCTTGGTCAGGCTGGCTGGCCATACGTATAGTTCGGGATTAACCGATATGTTGGCTCCGGTATTCAAATATTCGATATAAACGGAAACTGAATCCTGGCCGTATTCTTTTACCATGGCTTTAACTTTTTCCCGGAGCGGATTGATAGTCGTAAGATAATGCTTTTGGTCGATGAAATTCCTGGAAATATCGATAAGCGGATACGGATTGTCGTATTCCAAATTCTGCTTTCTAAGGTAAAAAACGTATCCGGCGGTAGCAAGATTCGTAACAATAAGGAAGCAAATAATCGCCTTGGATCTTTGGTTAATCGATAATTTCATACGCCGGACGGTTCAAGCCGAGAAGCTCGCTCTAAAATCTCAATTTTCCGCTGCCTTTTCTTTGCTTGAAAAATAATATCGCCAGCAGAATCATAATGACAATGAGCAAAGCAATGGTCGTTGCGTTGCGCGCAGCAAAATTCATCGCCGACGCCAGTAAATTCGGGTTTGGCGCAACTATTACCGAAATCGGTATCAAAAGGCCGGAATACACGTTCCCCTCGCCGGCAGCGTCTTTAAACACGATATAGGTCCTCCTCTCGCCGGAATGGCCTTCTTTGGCGGCTTCTTCGGAAGTCGCGCCCCATAACCCCGGTTCCGCTTCATCCGGCACTTTCAGCTCAACGGAGAAAACCTTTGTTTCTCCCTGTTTGATGGTGTATTCTTTCGGCAAAATCGTTATCCAGGATGAAATATCCATCCTATCGCTGTCCCCTTCCATTTTCTTATAATGGGTATACCAAAAACCCGTTCTTTCTCCTTGATCGTTTCCTTCCAGTATTATTTCCGCTTTTACGGTTTTGCCGGGGAATCCCTCCAAATTCACAAGCGCCATCCGGTTAACCGAAGTTGCCAAGGCAATAGAGCCGGAAGTAACTAAAAATCCGAACAAAAAAACAGGCAATAAATTAATTTTGTAGCGCATTTTATCTTCAAACCGCGGAATTATTAACTCCCCAAAAAAATTGTAAACTCAAAAAACTTTATGGCGTTTCTCCGAGAATGGTGAGCGTAGAACTGCCCGATGTTCCGGCCACACTGCTCAATGCTAATTCCAGATAAAGTGCCTTATATGTGGTTGTCGCCATTGTTATCGCAGTATCAACGCTGTTGGCATTTCCATCGGCAGAAAGCACATCATTGACAACGCTGACGTTGGTCGCGGTAGTGTCCACCAATTCATAATCTTCCGATGCCGCTATACCGTTGGTCCAGGTGGTTATCTCAAGCCAAACCTGAAGAGTCCCGCCCGAAGTATTCTTAAGCCTTACGACCGGTTCGCTGGCGGTACCGTCTAGAAACTGGGGATCGCTGTTGGTATCTACGTTATTATAGGGTGCGGAAATCGTGGCACTCGGCGCCCCTTCAGGGAAGGTGATTGTCGAAACGTCGCTATCAGCCGCTTTGCCGAAAATCGATATGCTGGTAGCTTTAGCGGTCGATGCCTGCTGGGTAGCCTCGTTGGAAGCCAGGATATACGACACACCGCTTAGTTCAACGGCTATCGCTAAAACTAACATTAGTACGATTCCGATATTGGTTTTTTTTAACAACTTTCCGATTAAATTTTTCATACAGGTATATTTTTGATCAATAATAATTTTACTTGTTCTCTTTTCAGCCTCTGTCGACCTGACCTATTGCTTAAGTTCAGAGACTTTTGGTATTTTGGCGTTTTTTCGTGAATTTGCTTATTTTTTTTATTATAACGCAAAATTAAGATAAAATATAGAAACGATCGAAAAATTCCGATTTTCCTATTGAAATTATGATATCATATTTTTATAAAGCCAAAAATAGGAAGAAATTTATTTCCTTAGGCCTAAATTCTTTTTTCATGCCTGGCCTATGGACGGCCTATTAGGAAATAACCGATAAAAAACATACAATTGCAGACAAAGGCGGTTTCGGAATTCACTTTATATGTTCTCAGTCCTAGCCGAACTAAACCAAAACATTTTAACCTCGGTCAACGGATTGGCCGGACATTGGCCTATTTTGGATCGGCTCGGAATATTTTTTGCCGAATATCTCCAGTATGTTTTGGGATTGCTCCTTCTCGCCGTTATCGTCTTTTCCAAAGAAAGAACAAAACGGCTGTTTATGGCCGCGGCCGCTGTTTTGGCCGCTCTGCTGGCCCGCTTTGCCGTGAAAGGATTGATTTTGATGTTTTATTCCAATCCCCGGCCTTACGCCGGAAATTTTTCCGCCCGCCAATTGGTTTCAACTCCGGGTGAGGATTTCCAATCGTTCCCTTCCGGCCACGCTCTTTTCTTTTTCGCGGCGGCAACGGCCATATATTGCTATGACAAAAAACTGGGAATGGTCTTTTATACGGCGGCCATATTGATAAGCTTTGCCCGGATTTTTGTCGGCGTCCATTGGCCGTCCGACATTCTGGCCGGCGCCATCTTGGGCATTATAACCGGTTTGCTTACTTACAAAGCGGCCAAATTTTTAAAAAAATGACAAGAAACTTGGCTTTGATAATTTTGCTTGACGGCCAGAAGAAGTTTTTACTCCAATTGCGCGACAAAAGCGCTGATATTGCTCTCGGCCTTTGGGCTTTTTTCGGCGGCGGCATCGAAAGCGGCGAAACTCCGGAATTAGCGCTCTTCCGCGAGATCAAGGAAGAACTCGATTATGTTCCCAAAAATCCCAAATTGTTTTTAACTCAGGATTACGTTTACGGAGGAAATTCCGGCACTAAATATGTTTTCATTGATCAATACGACCCAAGCCAGAAACTGCAACAGCATGAAGGCGAATCAATGGGTTGGTTTTCCCAAAAAGATGCGGAAAAACTGGACATGGCCGGCTACGATAAAGCCATTATTGAAAAACTCGCCAAAAAAATTAACGCCAATCTTGACTAATTTTTTCATCCATATTAACTTTTTATCAGTTCGTTAAGGGGTGAAAAATTGGCAAGCGACAAAACGTTAAAGGAGTTTTATTTCGAGGCCATGAGAAAGCAGTGGGGCCAGGGAACCAGAAAAAAACCGAAAAACACCGTTCCGGGACACGAAATGTTCGTTTTCCAGAAAGAAGATCTAACGCTGGTGGAACTGCGAGCCGAAAGCCTTTTTGACGGCGGCATTTCGGGCATGATAAACATCTTTGACGAAGGAAATTTAGCCTGGTCGGTACACTACAGCGGTTTTTGCGAAAAACGAGCCCGCACGTTCCTCCGCGAAGTTTTATCCAAATCTTTTAGGAACGGAAACGGCGCCAGCATCAGGGGGCCGCGGCGGCTGGAAGAGAAAAAACTAGCGTACGTTAATCTGATCAGCGGCAATTCAGGTTTTGCGCGTATACGGTGCTACGAAAAGATCATTAAGGTTGCAATCGACAAGCCCGAAGACAAAATCCTCGCCGAAATATCCTTCTTTGGAGGCTTGATCGACTAAGGTCGTAAAACCTGCTTAAACCGGCAGGTTTTTTACATAATCGAAAAAAGTTTTTTGGCGTTTTCGGTCGAATACCGCTTTACTTCGGCTGCTTGCTCTTTCCGGATCCGCGCGGCGCGCTCAATCACAAATTCGATGTTGGACGGCTCGTTTCTTCCGGAAATTCCAGGCGGCGCAAGATAGGGGCAGTCGGTTTCAAAAACGATGCGGTCTTTGGGCAGATTTAAGATAACTTCGTTAAGATCAATTTTAAAAATGATTCCGTTTAACCCGATATACAGCCCAAGATCCAGATACGCTTTGGCCTGATTTAGTGTTCCGGTAAAACAATGGATGACGCCCCGGATATCCTTTCCGCTATTTTTCTCTTTTTCCAGAAATTCAATCAAATCCTCGTGGGCCATGCGCACATGGAATATGACCGGCAGATCAAGTTCGCAAGCCAAGTCTGTTTGTTTTTTTAAAATCCCTAACTGCTGATTCTTAAAAACTTCGAACTTGGTTTTGGTTTTGGGCTTGTAATAATAATCCAAGCCAGCCTCCCCTATGGCAACCGCCTTTTTTGACCGCCCGAGCTTTTCGTATAAAGCATAATCGAAATCGCGCTCCAAACAATCTTTAAGTTCTCCGATATCGGCCGATGGCTCCGATTGTCCGATATTTAAGGCATGCAAACCGATTGCCGCGTAAACATTATTCTCGGTTTCAGCCATCTCAACGGCTTTTTGGGAAGTCGGATAATTCGTGCCGACATTAATAACCGCGATCCCCAGACTGCGGCATTTCTCCAGCACCTGTTTGTAATCCTTGGCAAAGGCCGTGAAATTAAGATGGGCGTGGGTATCGATTATCTCCATGGTTCAACGCTCATTTGGCTCTTTTAATGTTAAAGCGATGGGAAGCCAATAAGGCTATTCCAATAAACATCAAAGTTATCAATGTTGGTAAAAATTCCGGGAATTCCAAGCCAAAGCTTTCCTCAACGATAATAAACCCTAAAAACCCGATCGAGGTCATTGCTCCGTTTTTTAGATATCTATAGGCCGCCACTTTATCAACTCCCCTGATAGTCAATTCGCGCACGATCAAAGCGCCAATGCCGTTGCCGATCAGGATTAACGGCACGGAAGTGGTAAAAGCGAAAGCGCCTAAAACTCCATCAAAAGAAAACGAAGCGTCAAGAACTTCCAAATAGAAAAATTTTGACATATTGCTCATGTCGGCGGCCTTTTCTTTCAGTATCTTTGATTGTTTTTCCGCCTGTTCCCGGAAACCGTAAAGAATGAAAAAAGCGGCATTGCCGATAGCGGCCGACAGCATCAGCATCGGATTCTCGCGTGAAAAGTATAAAAGTCCCACCAAAAGCATCGCGGCACAGGCAAAAAACCAGATTCCATAGTGCGGCTTAATAAACTTATCAACAACAAATAGAGGCTCCTTTTCTTCCAAAAACAGCCAATGCAAGTATAGCAAGAAAAGAAATACCCCCGAACCCATCAGAATAAGCGGTTTTCCGGCCTCGATGGCTTCGGCAACTTGGGGCGAACTTGAAAATACAGCCTGGAATGCTTCGATAAATCCTAATCCGGGCACGGTAAGCCAAACGACCAAAAAAGGCAAAACGCCCCGAACAATAAAAACCGCGATGAACAGCCCCCAAAAAAGAAAAATCTTCCGCCACCGCTCGTTCATCGTTCTTAAAACATAAGCGTTGACAATGGCGTTATCCACGCTGTTTACAATCTCAAAGATAACCAATCCGAAAATAACAATAAAAGCGCTTAAGATGTCCATAGTGCTGTATTATTTCAATTTGCAAACCGGCGGTACGGCCAATTTGTGAGCGTTAGCGGCGATCCTGGCCGTTATTTTATCCAGTTTCGCTTCCTTAATTCCGGTAAGGCTTAGAATTTCCGTTTTTTCGAAACCAAGCTTTGTCATTTTTAGAACGGTATCAAGCGTTTGATAATCCACTCCCAGCTCTTTTTCGTCGGTCTGCCCGGGCCAGAGCGCCGCGGTCGGAGCGGCCGCGAGAATATCGGAAGGGATCTTTAATTCTTTGGCCAGATCAAATACTTCGCTTTTATAAAGATCGGCAATCGGTTCGATATCAACTCCCCCGTCCCCATACTTGGTGAAATAGCCGATCTCCATCTCCGAACGGTTGGTCGTGCCCAGTACCAGCATTTTTTTCAGATTGGCCAAATAATAAATAACGGCCATCCTGATCCTGGGCTTTAGATTACCGTAGGCCAGATTTCCGCCTGGCGGCATCAATTTGACGAAAGCATCCATCGCCTTGTCCAAATAGATCCTTTTAACCTGGATCTTCAGGGATTTTTCAAGCATGGCTACGTTCTTCCGGAACGGACAGGTTTTGAAAAAAGGCAAGAAAACAAATTGGACTTTTTTTCCCAAAGATTTCTTGGCTATGACCGCCACCAAAGCCGAATCGATCCCGCCCGATACCGCCAATACAGCCCCGCGCATTCTTGAATTTTTTACGCTTTCGGAAATAAAATCCGCTATCCTTTCCGCAAGCGGAATTTGCGATGTTTTAATCCGGTCCACGGCTCCGCTCTCTTTTAAATAAGCGGCTATGCCTTTAGGAACCAAGTTTTCCCATTCTTCGTCCTTGGCAATTTTTTCCCGGATCGATGTCGCCGAAAGGCCGTCGCAAAAAATCGGATGTTTCGTCTGGATAAAACCGGCCGTTTTAGCCGCGGACGCCGGCCAGGGATTCAAGGTTGCCACGGATGTTTCGCAAGGATCCAAGCCCGTGATCTCGCGAAGCTTTTTCGCCCAAACAAGATCATTATGAAAATCCGGCAATCCTAATATCTTCACTTTGCCAATGCCTTCCTCTTTCAGCGCCTGTTCAACTATTTTTTTCCTTTCAAAAAACCCGAGCGGATTAGTTTTGGTTCCGTATTCCTGCAAGCTCCCGATCACGATCGTCAGGCCTGTTTTTTGCCCAAGAATCCATTTAATAACCTCCAAATGGCCGTTGTGGATTGGCTGGAACCTGCCGACGAAAACGCATTGTTTTTTTATGTTGCCAGAGTTTTCTTTTTCCATACACTTATATAATATTCTATGCCGATTCGGCCAATAATTCAATCGCATAAAACCAAAAATACCGTTAAAAATATAACAAAAGTCCCGATGATTGGGACTTATGAATTATGGATACAGAACTTGATAAGGTGCTATAGCCTTCTTTTGGAAGGCAAGGGGGGAAGGCCAGTCTTAAGACTTACCTTCATTCTCCTTTTTGGTTAAAAGGCGTTCTTTGCCGAAATAAGGTTTCTTCCGGCTCACCGCTGCTGTTTTTAGACAACCGCGGCTTTGTTAAACTACCCCCTCTTTTTCTGTCTTTCATCTCCGCCGAAATTGGCTCCGGCAGAGATTAAAAACAAAAATGAGCCTGCCCACTAAAAAACCCTTCTTTGGGAAGGGCTTTCTGTTTGGCTGAAGCGTTTGTCTTGTTTTTATCTTTCGCCAAAAAGAAAGCCCTCCTTAATAAGGACCCCCAGGACCAACAACAAGATGCTGTTGTTAAATTGTTGGCTTTGGCTATTCATATATTTCCGATGTTATTCTTTTACCAAAAAAATGAAATATCGTCAAGGCCGACGTAATGGTTCAGGACCTTGGAATCACCCTCTGGTAGAATCCAAGTATATGGCATACTCAAAGAATCCGCATCTGGCTAAGGTAAGGATGGATGCGGTGCGATTGGTGAAATGGCGCGGCTGGTCCACGCGGCAAGCCGCGCGGTACACGGGCTTTGCCCAGAGCACCATCGTCAAATGGTGCCGGCGGGACGCCTGCCATGGCATGCGTCCGATCCCTACCCGGCAATCGGTGCCCAAGAGCCATCCTAACGAGTTGCCGCCCGATATCGTGGCGCTGATCGTGGCCAAGCGCAAGAAGCTGAAGCGCTGCGCCGAAGTGGTCTGGTACAGTCTGCGAAGGGACGGGATTGCCGTAAGCCTGTCATCGGTAAAACGTACTCTGGACCGCAAAGGGCTAACTAGCAAGCG
>JAKLGH010000029.1 GCA_022710775.1 Patescibacteria group bacterium | reverse complement strand
ATCGCCCGTTACCAGGCGCGGCTGTCCGGGCCGCTGCTCGATCGCATCGACCTGCGCGTCGAGGTGGGGGCACTGGACGAGGCGGAACTGGCCGCGGCACCCGCGGGCGAGGCATCGGCGTTGGTGGCCGCGCGCGTGCAGGCTGCGCGCGAGCGGGCGCTTCAGCGCCAGGGCAAGCCCAACGCCGCGCTCGAAGGCGCTCAGATCGAGCGCGAGTGCGCGGTCGCCGGCTCGGCGCGGCAACTGTTGCTGGCCGCCAGCCAGCGCCTGGGCTGGTCGGCGCGCGCCTACCATCGCGTGCTCAAGGTGGCGCGCACGATCGCCGACCTGGAAGGCTCGGCAGCGCTCGGCCCGGCCCACGTGGCCGAGGCGATCCAGGCGCGCCGCTCGCTGCGCGAAGCGTGACGCGCGCGCCGGCGCCGGGAAGTCCTGCGGCGCGGCGGCAAGGTTCCCGCAGAGCGGGCAGGCGCCACTGCCGTGTCAGACACCGGCACGCCCGCCGCACTGGGGCTACGCCTAGACGGCGACCAGCCGCACGCGGTGGCCCTGAGCCTCGATCTCGGCCAGCAGGCTGCGCCCGCCGTAGAGGTGCAGCGCCCCCACCGCGACGAACACCCCGCCCCGGCGC
>JAKLGH010000028.1 GCA_022710775.1 Patescibacteria group bacterium | reverse complement strand
GATATCATACATAGACGAAGCGTAAATTTAAACTTTTTTGACTTTCTGCAAAATTTCTCTGACCTCCTTTCTATCGTCCCAAGGAACCTTCTGACCTCCTTTCACGACCATTACCTGCTCCGAACCCTTGCCGGTAATAATAAAGCAGTCGCCTTTTTTGCAAATTCCCAACCCCTCATTAATCGCCCCTCGCCTGTCCTCAATAATCTTAAAGGGGTGTTTATTTAATTTCGCCCCCACCGCCACTTCTTCCATAATTTGTCTCGGATTTTCATCATAAGGATCCTCGTTGGTAATTATTATTTCATCGCAGTATTGACTGGCTATTTTCCCCATGGCTGGCCTTTTCCATTTGTCGCGGCCGCCGCCGGTTCCGCCCAAAACGCAAATCAGCCGTCCCGCGCCTTTTGGCGCCTCTTTCCTCATTGTTTCATAAACGGCGATCAAAGAATCCGGGGTATGGGCATAATCGACAAAAACCTTAAAGTCCTGGCCGCATCTGATTTCCTCCAGCCGACCAGGCAAACCATCAAATGCAGCTATCGCCTCTTTCATCACCAACAAAGGAATATTGAGAGCCTTGCCCGCTGCGATCGCCGCCAAAATATTCAATAAATTGAACTCACCCTTCAGAGGCGAAACAAATTTTAGCCCTTCCAACGCAAAAGCAATGCCCTGTTC
>JAKLGH010000027.1 GCA_022710775.1 Patescibacteria group bacterium | reverse complement strand
AAGGGAGCGTTATTTCAAGGCAGGTTTGAAGCTAAAATCATCGGAGACAATGAATATTTGAAAACAGTATTCCTTTATATCCATACAAATCCTGTTTCCATTATTAATCCAGGATGGAAAGAAGCGGGTATTAAAAATATAGAAGAAGCAATTGAATTTTTGGAAGAATATCGCTGGTCAAGCTATCCGGATTATTTAAATAAGAATAATTTTCCGTCGGTGAGCTGCCGAGATTTTTTGTCAAAGATTTTTATCGATAAGGAAAAAATCAGAGAATTCGTTAAGGCAAAAATTATCAATTGCGGTAATGATAAGCTCCCAGAGTCCCGGTCTCTGGAAGCTGGCCCAGAGTCCCGGTCTCTGGAAGCTGGCCCAGAGTCCCGGTCTCTGGAAGCTGGTTGTTGAAAATGCGGCTGAATACAAAAAAAGGATGGTACCATCCTTTTTTTAGACTGGCATTAGACGCGGGTGGTGTATTCGCCGGTTTCGGTGTTGACTTCGATCGTGTCCCCGGCAACCACGAAAAGGGGAACTTGGAACTCGGCTCCTGTTTCGACAACCGCGGTTTTGGTTCCCGATTGCGCCCTGTTTCCTTTAACCCCCGGAGCAGCTTCCGTTACTTTCAGCCTGATCTTGATCGGCAGGGTGATGTTGATGACTTGTTCGTCGTAAACCACGCCGTCAACGATAGTGTTTGGTACCAGGTATTTTATCG
>JAKLGH010000026.1 GCA_022710775.1 Patescibacteria group bacterium | reverse complement strand
TAATTTGAAAGTGAAGAAAGCGCTGGCAACCGGTTTGAAGCCTATTGTCTGTGTCGGCGAAACGGACGGTGAAAGAAACAAAGGGATCACGGAGGCAGTTGTGAACCGTCAGGTTCGCGGCGCGCTGGACGGAATTGACAAGCTGGACGACGTCGTCATCGCCTATGAACCGGTCTGGGCAATCGGAACGGGCTTGGTCGCAACACCGCCACAGGCTGAAGATGTTCATGACTTCATTCGCCGGCTTCTTGTTGAAATATACGGCTGTGCGGCCGCTGATGTTCGTATTCTCTATGGCGGCAGTGTGACGAAAGATAATATCACTGAGTTGATCGCGATGGAAGATATCGACGGAGCGTTGGTCGGCGGGGCATCGCTGAAAGCCGATGGCTTCCTGGGCATTATTTCCAAAATGCCATAGAAAGGTCAGGGGTTATGGTTTAGGGGTCAGGAGTGAGTAGTGAAGGGTTAGGGGATGAAAAATCTTTTTTTCTGACTCTTCTCCCCTCACTCCTCACCTATTACCTCTTCCCCATTATCCATCACCCCTAACCTATGACCCCTAACCCTTTACCCATTTTATTTTATGACCCGAATTTTAGTTGTTTATCATTCCCAGACCGGGCATACCCGGCAAATGGCCGAAGCCGTCTATGAAGGCGCAAAGGTCATCGACGGCGTGGAGGTCAATTTTAAAAAAGCTGTAGATGCGACCATTGACGACCTCTTAACCTG
>JAKLGH010000025.1 GCA_022710775.1 Patescibacteria group bacterium | reverse complement strand
CCCGCTCGTCAAATTTCTGACGCAGCCCCATCTTATTCAATTTCTTCCTGATTAAATACTTGAGATCATGCATAACCGAAGCTCGATTTAAACTTTTTTGATTTTCTGTAAAATTTCCCTGACCTCTTTTCTGTCGTCCCAAGGAACCTTCTGTCCCCCTTTGACGACCATCACCTGCTCCGAACCCTTGCCAGTAATGACAAAACAATCGCCTTTTTTGCAAATTTTTAACCCCTCGTTAATCGCCTCTCGCCTGTCCTCAATAATCTTAAAGGAGTGCTTGCTCAGCTTCGCCCCCACCGCTACTTCTTCCATAATTTGCCTCGGATTCTCATCATAAGGATCCTCGTTGGTAATTATTATTTCATCGCAGTATTGACCGGCTATTTTCCCCATGGCCGGCCTTTTCCATTTGTCTCGGCCGCCGCCGGTTCCGCCTAAAACGCAAATCATCCGCCCCACGCCCTTTGGCGCCTCTTTCCTCATTGTTTCATAAACGGCAATGAGAGAATCCGGGGTATGAGCATAGTCAACAAAAACCTTAAAATCCTGGCCGCATCTGATTTCCTCCAGCCGACCGGGCAAACCGTCAAATTCCGCTATCGCCTCTTTCATCACCAACAAAGGAATATTAAGGGCCCTGCCCGCTGCAATCGCCGCCAAAATATTCAGCAAATTAAACTCGCCCTTCAGAGGCGAAAAGAATTCTAATCCCTCCAACTCAAAGGCAATGCCCTGCTCGGAAAAAGAA
>JAKLGH010000024.1 GCA_022710775.1 Patescibacteria group bacterium | reverse complement strand
GACGTTGGCTGTTACCAATCCAAGCAATTGTGCTCCGGGACTATCATCGTATCCGCCGAACACAATCAAAAATACCCCAAACAATACCGCGATGATGGAAAGTGTTATTTTAATCTTTTTATTCATATCGCCGTTCGATTGGATTGAATAAAATTCGACTCAATCTAACAACTCACATTCTTCACATTTTCCGACTGTCGTATGCCCAGTGCAGAACAGCCTGCCTTTGCGTCGGACGACAGGTTAAGTTTCTCGGTTGGCAATTCTTTTTTATCTGCGATATGTGTCGCCGTATGGCTTTCCACCGTTTGATTTGCCGTTCGTCTTCGCCGGGCAGCCGCCTCCCCATATAGTAGCGGCAATACCATTGAAACCATCCGCGCGGGTCATCCCTGTAAATCCAGCCTTTCTTGCGCCAGACGGAAAGCGGCTGACTGGCGTTTACTTTAAAAAAATTGATGCCGGGATCATGCGCATAGATGCCCTTCTTTTGAAATTTGGCTTTGGCGAACCAGTCCTTTGGAAATTCCTTCATGCAATCGCGCATATATACGCCACCAAAAACACCGAGTGCAAGCATTTGCTTTGGCGTAAACTCCGGTTTGAAATCAGGATGGAAATTTTTACCGACCGGCTCGGTGAGTTTGTATCGGTATTTTTTTTGCATCCGGTCATTGACCTTGATAACCCTCTTACTCATAAATTTAATATCCAGATCATAAAATTCAGATAACTGGCGAAGCTAACCCAAA
>JAKLGH010000023.1 GCA_022710775.1 Patescibacteria group bacterium | reverse complement strand
TGCGGCTCTCGGTTGAGGCTTCCCCAAATTCCGCCGGCGTTGTTATAGACGCGGTCAGGATGGTAAAATTGGCCAAAGACCGGGGAGTGGGCGGGCCGCTGCTGTCGCCTTCGTCTTATTTTATGAAACATCCTCCCCAGCAATTCGCCGACGAAAAATCCTATGAGATGGTTGAGGAATTTATCAAAGGTTCGCGCGAGCGGTAGTGGTGGAATTTTAAGCCAATTGTAATATAATCAAATAAACTACCCCGGAGCAAAGCCCGGAGTATTCCTTCCGCTAAGCTTTGCTTAGCGAAAGGAAAAGTTTGTTCAACCTCCACTTCGCTTCGCTTCGTTGAAGGCTGGCAAACATCGCCGGGGCAGAGCCCTGGGGTATTCTGCCAGTTAAATAAACTACCTTGGGCCGAGACCCAAGATATCAAACATATGTTGCCAATCGAACGATATAAAAAAATGAATACCGAAGGCAATTTGTGGATCTATATTCTGTCGCTGGGATTGGGCCAGGAAATCAAGAACGAAGAGATTCCGCGCAGGGTATTTGAAAAATTCGCCTTTTTGCCAAGCGATTTTTTGACCATGAGGGTTTTGTTCCGCCTCCGCCAGCAGGGATTCGTCAGCGAGGAAAAAAACCAGGGAAAGAAAGCTTATAAAACGACCCAAAAAGGCAGGGAACAGCTGGAAGCGATGAGAATTTTCTGCCAGAATCTGTTGCAACAGGTTTAACCATATATGCTTGATCTACATCGGGATAAGTTCGCG
>JAKLGH010000022.1 GCA_022710775.1 Patescibacteria group bacterium | reverse complement strand
TTGCGTGGAGGACCGCAAGTCGTTTTGATATGCAAATCATTGGTGTGACCTGCGTATAGGAGTGAAAGATTAATCGAACCAGGCATCAGCTGGTTCCTCCCTAAACATGTCGCAGCATGACCTGACCGGAGATCGTTGGTGAGGTAGAGCACTGATTGGGGGAGCTGGGCGGGAAACTGCTCACCCCCCTGTCAAACTCCAAACTCCCCAACACCCTAGATGGTTGGAAGTCCGCACTGCGGGGTAAGCTTGTAATGCGTAAGGGAAACAACCCAGACCGTGGTTAATGTCCCTCAATGTAGGCTAAGTGTCAACACTGAAATTGGTCCTAGGTCAAAGACAACTGGAAGGTGAGCTCAGAAGCAGCTATCCTTTAAAAAGTGCGTAACAGCTTACCAGTCAAGATTTAGGGCGGTGAAAATGGACGGGGCTAAAGCCTACTACAGAGACCACGGAGCACCGAAAGGTGATCTGGTAGGGAGGCGCTCTGCGTGGGTAGAAGCTGGGGCGTAAGCTCCAGTGGACCGCGTAGTGATGAGAATTCTGGCACTAGTAGAAGCATAGATGGGTGAGAATCCCATCCGCCGCAGGGGCTAGGTTTCCTCGGCAATGATCGTCAGCCGAGGGTTAGTCGATCCTAAGGTGCACCGTAACTCGAGTGTACCGAAAGGGAAACAGGTTAATATTCCTGTACCATACGGGTTTTAGTCGCAAGACCCTGACGCTTTGGGGTATGCCCGGCGGGACTGTCGTCCCGTCCAAGCGTA
>JAKLGH010000021.1 GCA_022710775.1 Patescibacteria group bacterium | reverse complement strand
CACGAGAACGGCATATCAACGAAAGGAGAATAATCATCTATTGATTTTCTACTGTTCAATAATGCATTCAATTCCTTCCCATCATCACTTCTGTGTATTAATTCGCTTCTTAAAAAATATGTTAATATTGAATCAATTTGCTTACGAGTAAAAATAAGTTCTACATGAGCGGTTCGGGCATGCCAGTAAAGATAAAATTGGGTTATCGCAACGCTGAACACGCAAAATTGAAAATATCCTATAGGCGATTGAGGACGCTTAAGCCTCAAGGTTAAAGAAAGTTAAAGCCAAGTTAAAGAAATAATCTCGATAAAAATCGAAAATTGTGAATAAAATTGGCGGTGTTTTTTGGACGAAGTTCGAACATTTTTTGAGCAAAATGACCAATGATTCGCTCCGCCCCGCCCTCGCCTGCCTGCCGGTAGGCATGGCTTCCGACGGCTCTTTTTTCGGCGGATTTGGAGTGCGTGCCAATTTTATTGGCGCGCTGCCTTAATATCTTCTTGCCCGGCCGACCAGACATTGTATTTGACTTCAAATCCTTTGGGAGCGAATACTACCACCGGCAGTTTGCTATTATAGCGGACTTTTTCCGATCGCGAAACAAACTTCTCGGTCTTGCTGTCATCCGGACAACCCATCATGGTGCTGGCAACTGTTCCGTCGGACTTGAAGATGTAATAATCATAACCGAAGCCCTCTATGGTTTTAGTCTCAAAAGTTCCGTTCAACATTTGATTGTTGCAATCAAATTTGTCCGTCTTGCCGGCCAGG
>JAKLGH010000020.1 GCA_022710775.1 Patescibacteria group bacterium | reverse complement strand
AAAGGAAACCGCTCTCCGGCAAATAATCACCCATTATTTCGAGTCCAAAGGCGTCAATCTGGTCCAGCTCAAACGCGACTCAAAAAGCCAGGCGATCATTTACCGCCGCTATACCCGGCCAGCCAAGGAACTGCTGCAACTATCGGGTTCGGTCGAACTGGCCAAGGAAGCAATCGATAAAGTGGCAGAGTGGGCAAAAACCCGCAATCTTGACTATGCCATTGAAACAGTTATAAAGAAATGGTTGGAGCTTGACCAGCTCAAGCCAAAAATGGCGGTCAAGAAGCCGTTTTATTTGGACGACCCAATGATCTGGTCGGAAGCCAAAAAAAAGTGGTATGTGATCTCCAAGCAGGGAGAATGGCTTGAATACGCCGACAAGGTGGAAAAGATCGAATGGCGAACTACAAAATAAACTACCCCGGGGCAGAGCCCCGAAGTATTTTGTTAATCCCCCGCTATTCCCGCATTTTGCGGGACCCAGGCAAACCGCTCTGGGCTGGCATTCATCCTGCCGGCACAGCCTGCGGGAAATTCTGCCAGATTAATAAATGTTCGAATCGCGAAGCGCGAATATTCGAAACAATGCTCAAAATCCAAATGCTCAAATGCTCGAGACGAATACTCCTTGTTTTAAACATTGCGATTTTGATCATTTGATTCTGTTTCGGATATTCGAGTTTCGAATATTCGGATTTTGTAAAACATTATGCTTAATTATTTTGATTTGAGAAAAGGAGTGAAATTTCTGCTCGACGACCAGCCCTACGAAGTGCTGGATTTCCAGCAGATCATCAAAGCGCAGGATGCCACGGTCATCCGCA